>JALHOR010000021.1:0-46187 GCA_022842885.1 Anaerolineae bacterium | reverse complement strand
GTTTGCTTAATGCATGTTTGTTTGTTTATTATATTTTTATTTATTTTGGTTTTATATTTTGCTTTATTTATTCTATTTCTAGGTATTTCCATGTTATGATGTGTGCGGAATGTTTCGTTGCTCATAGGTTATTATAACGAATAACATTTCAGCATTTATTACGCCTTTTATCTTCCGGAGGTATTATCATGCTGTACCGTCCTCATCAAGAAGAAGGTCAAGGCTTGGTAGAATACGCTTTGATTTTGGTGTTGGTGGCAGTCGTCGTTATCGTTATCCTTGCCCTATTGGGACCGAGCATCGGCAATACATTTTCCAATGTGCTTGTTGGTTTACGTTATGCCGGTGGCTAGTAGGATACCAAGAAGGGCGCTAATATGGCGCTCTTTTTGATTCTGCTAAAGACTACTTTCCCCACCGATTTCCCCGCGCTGGTAAACCTCACCTTGCATGGATAGCCCTTATCGCTTACAAATGTAGGCGTTTTTGGCACGGTTGAACACCAATGATTGCCCCAAATCGGAATAGTGGGCATCTGTTTGAGGAGAAACAAATCTATGAGTTATAGCAAACTGGGACGCCGGCGCAGCAGTGGGGGACTCCAATGGATGCTCATTGGCTTTTTCCCGGGCTTGTTGTGTGGCGGCATCTTAATTTTTGGGTTGTTCCTGAGTGGTATTTTGGAAGGGTTTAATCTGGGACAGTCGGCAACTGTCGAAGTGACCCGCGTCGTGCAAGAAGTGGTGAATATTGTCGTTACGGCAACCGCTGACCCGAACCAACCGACGACTGAGCCGCAGGTAATGGTGGTAACAGCCACGCCGAATTTGGATGCGCCGATTGTGAATTTGGCAGCGCCAACCGCAACGCCGACAAGTTTGGCGTTACCCACCGCCACCTCGCAGTTAGCCGGGGCAACCTCCCCGCAAGCTGTAGAAGGCACATTAGCCTCATCGAGTAATCCACTGCCTACCGTCGCAACAGCCGCGCCCCTCACCACCACTGGAGGGATTCCTGCTGCCTTACAAGGTGTCGTGACGCGCTTGCAACCGATACCGGGCGGGATATTCACCATGGGAACAACCGTGGATGAAATTTTGAACGCGGTCAACCAATGTGTGCAGCGTGACCAAGGTGCATGTGATGTAAGTTATGGGGAAGATTCGACTCCGCCGCTTCAGGTACAGCTCGCATCCTTCCAAATGGAAGAGAGCGAAGTCACTTTCGCGCAGTATGTCGCCTTTTTGAATTATTTGCGCTCGCAAGGGCGCAGCCACCGCGATGGTTGTTTGGGCTTTTTGTGCATCCAAACAGTGAACGAAAGTTCGGATGCGTTGATTACTTTTGATAGCGCCAATTATAATGTGGTGGCGGCGTCTGCCAATTTCCCGGTATATGCGGTCACTTGGTATGGCGCACAGGCATATTGTGAGACGATTGGGCGACGCTTGCCCAGCGAAGCCGAATGGGAATATGCGGCGCGGGGTGGTTCGAGTGACACGCTTTATCCTTGGGGCAATGAATGGAGCGAAGCCAATGCCCGCGTGCGTATCAAGACCGATACCGTTTTTGGACCAGTTGCCGTCAAACAATACAGCCCGTATAACGGCTTGTATGATATGGCAGGGAACATGTCAGAATGGGTCAATGATTGGTATGACGAGACGTATTATCAGCAGTTAGCCAACCAACCTCAGCCTGTGGCAGACCCACAGGGACCACCCACTGCCTTACAAAAAGTGCTGCGCGGCGGCTCTTGGGATACACTGCCATTTTTTGCTCGCAGTGTGCATCGCCAATCGTATTTCCCCGCGCCGGATAATTTGAGCGATTCGTTCCCGCGTTCGATTGGGTTTCGCTGCGCTGCCGATATAACTGATGGGGCATCGCTGCCAGCCTCATCGGCTGTGACCAACCCCACCACCCTGTTGACCATTACAGTTGCCCCCGGTGGTGCTGCTGTTCCGCCAGAAGCCGCTACTCAAACCGGTGGTGGTACGAATCGCGGCTAAGTCTACAGTCCTACCCTATTAACAATCTAAATTGGGCGTGATATATCGCGCCCTTTACGAAAAACCCCTTGTATTCTCAGCTTAGACTAGGTGTTTATCGCTGAGTCCGGGAGCGATTTTGGCAGCAAAAAGCGTAGGGCACCCGGCAATCGGGCTGCCCATGCACCTTCATTGTGGACTGCACCTTCAGTTTCAACATATAGCAGCGATTGTCCCAATTGATATTGATTTTGCAACAGGGCATCGCGTAGCTGGCGTACACCCTGCACATAATCCGCATCCAAATCAGCCGAGTCGGGCGTCCACAAACGCAAAGTTTCACCTTCACGACTGCCCACATCTAAATAAACGCGCCCCTTGCCTGTGGCATGATGTCGAACAGTGTTGAGCAAGCTATCGCCACCAAACCAATAGGCAGTGCTGAAAGCGCCACAAAACCCAAAAATGGCTGGATACATACAAAAGCCATATAAGCTAATCAACCCGCCCATAGATGAACCGGCAATGCCTGTGTGCGCTGCATCTGATAGCGTGCGAAAAGTAGTATCTATCAGCGGCTTGACCGTTTCTACAATAAACTGTATATAGGCAGCACCTTGTCCGGTGATGTGTTGCCCCTGAAGTTGATAATCATATGGGCTGTATTCAATGCGCCGTTTTTCGTTCATATTCGGCAGTCCCACAATAATCGCGGCATATCCTTCGTCGAACAGGCGCAGCATGGTTTCATCTACTTGCCATTCACCGACATAACTGGTCGCGGCATCAAATAAATTTTGCGCGTCATGCATATACATCACTGGGTAGCGGCGTGTGCTAGTGTTATAATCCGGCGGCAGCCACACCAATACATCGCGCTCATTATCCAATTGGGGGCTGTATAACCCACGTAAACGCCGCAAATCACCCACAACCGTGTGGGGCGTGTCGTTGCCATAGGCGTGCCATCGCAATGTCATCCTTCATTCCTTTCCCAAAACAGTCCAGCTTATTTCTTGTCTGCACGAAGACGGCGCACTACATTTACCCCAACACATCTGCCAAAAATGTCGTCATATTCTCCAGCAGATAATCGGGTTGGGCGGCAATCAAATTTTCGCGGGCTTCAAACCCAGTGCAGACAGCCACCGCAATCGCGCCCGGAATAGCGCGGGTACATTCAATATCTGCCACTGTATCACCGATAACAATAATATTTTCGGGTGCAATTGTCTCGCCGCTGTATTCGATAGCACGCTGCCATGCCAGCGGTGGCAAATCATTCCGGCGGGCAGATTCGCTGCCATATGCGCCCACCACAAACCAGTTGGGGTCAAAGCCTGCCGCCCGCAGTTTAATCGGCGCGGTAGTTTGGACATTGCCCGTCACGATACCGGGGATAATATCGTCGCGTTCAATCAAGGCAGCAATGACTTCATGCGTCCCAATGCACGCTTCTACAGCAAAATCGCCAATAATGGCTTGTAAATGGCTTGCCATCGCGTGCTGAAAAGCGCCCAAACGAGCGCGAATCTCATCATCGCTGAAACCATGCGCGGGCAGCACTTCGCCCAAAATTTGCCAATCCGTTTTGCCGCCAAAAGGCAAAGCCCGCACACCTGCATCCGTCCCAAACACCTCTTGTAAAGACCGCACTGTGGCTTCACGTCCAGCACCCTTGGATAAGACCAGCGTGCCATCAATATCAAATAAGAGCAGCTTTTTGGACATCGTATATCCTGATGATGATAAAAAATGAGTGTCATATCGGATGAGGACTATACCAGAATGCGGCATACATGCCACCCCAACCTATCCTTGTGATTTGCCAAACCCTACGCCAAAATATAGCCTGTGCCAATTGCTAGGATGTTTTCACAACTCAGTCAGGTAAACACAAACAATACCACCCACTCACCAACAGCGGATAATCAGATATGCGGCTGCGAGCAACCATCTTACACATGGCATTAAGATTGACGCTGATGAGTCTCGTCATCCTTAGTGTGATGCTGTTCATTGGGGGAAATCACGCACCCGCCGGGCAAATTCTTTACTTTAACGCCATGCAAAATCCGGCGAATCCTGATGTATATGTGCTAGATATGACACAACATATTCAACAGCCTCTCACACGCCATACCACCCATGATCGCAATCCGTCTTGGTCGCCCGATGGGGAGATGATTGTGTTTTATAGTGACCGCCCCTATGAAACAACCTTTAGAGGCGCACTGTTTTTGATGCAGGCAAATGGTGGCAATGTACGCCCGCTGCTGCTGAACCAAGATGAGATTGGGTCGCCGCTATCGCGTCCGGTGTGGTCGCCCGATGGCAAAAAAATGGCGCTGATTCTGCAAGGGATTGATTTGCGTCCACAAATTTACATCGTGGATGTTGCCACCCAGACTGCCGAGCGCATCACCGATATGAAAATTATTGCTGTGCCGCTGATGTGGACACCTGATAGCCAGCGCGTGCGTTTTATCAACAATGAAGGCAATCTGTATCGCTTGTACGAAGCCGCCAGCGGCGTCCCCACGCGGGTCGTCCATGAATGGCGCTTGCCAGAACGCTACGGGTTGGTCAATTACCCGATTCTTGCGCCCGATGCCGACCACGCCATTTTGACTCTGCGCGAAACTTTTGGGCGCGATTCGGATTTATACTGGCTCGATTTGAACGATAACGAACTTCATAATCTGACACAAACGCCGGAGGATGGCGAAACCACTGCTCTTTTTTCGCCCGATGGTCAGCAGATTGTCTTTACCTCATGGCGTGGGGGCGTGGGTAGTTTGATGCTAATGGGCATTGATGGGCAAAATCGGCACAGCATCCTGACGGGTGCAAAACACGAATTACACCCGCGCAGTTGGTCGCCAGATGGACACGCCATTATTTATTCGCAAGAGATGCAGATGTGTTCGATTGTGATGAGCCGCCAAGCCGTGACTTGCCCGGTGAATATCCCGCCCGATGCCACTTGGCGTCCGCCAACAGAGGGTGCTGCCGGATAACATCAACTACCTCCGGCAGCCAATAAAGCCGATTAAAATTCCGGTTCTGCCACAGCCACACTCACATTCGCCCGATACCCCAACCGTTCCAAAGCCGCGAGCGCCGCTTCGTGGAGTTTGTCTTTGCTATTTTCTAGCACGACCAATAGAGGTTCTATGGCACGGGTGTCACCGAGTTCACCGAGTGATTGCACCGCAAATAAGGGGGTTTGAAAACCGGGGGCATCCAACGCCTTGATAAGCGGTCCCACAGCGCGGGTATCGCCCAATTTTCCCAGCATGAGTGCTGCACGAGCGCGAACAATGAGGTCTTCGTATTCGTTTTCCAGAGTGCGGATAAGAGCGCGGATAGCTTCCTCACCGCCCATCATCCCTAACTTCATAACAGCCGTCCGGCGCTTATCTTTGTTGATATCGCGCAGTTCAGAAAGAATTCCCCTCAGTTCGGGGTCAGGGTCAGCCATAGCGGCGTTACCTTTCGCAATGGATGTGTGTTGACACCACCACATAAACTTTTAATGATATTGCCATAACGCCACCCACAAGTTATCACTGCGTATGAAAAGGTGTATGAGTGCGTATGACCCGATGTAATGCCTCTTTATATTATGACACGACCTGCCCAAAAAGAAAATTTAACATCCCACCAGTTTGTACGAAATTGTTTGGGCAACTTTCAGGCACTTTCTACAGGTGCTAGCGTGACTGACTGATGTAATGGTAGCGGTTGCGCTGTGATGTGTAAATGACCATCCTGAATCCGTGCCACGCGGTCTGCTAACGGTACAATCTCTGGGTTATGAGTCGCCATGATGAGCGTCTTGCCAACAGCACGGGTGAGTTCTAGCAACAGGGTTAAGACCAACGCGCCATTTTCTTCGTCCAAGTTGCCGGTTGGCTCATCTGCCAACACCAAACGCGGCTCATGCGCCAATGCCCGCGCAATAGCGACTCGTTGTTGTTCACCGCCGCTGAGTTTATCTGGAAAAGTATCCGCCCGATTTGCCAAGCCCACGCGCTCCAACAATGCCCGTGCTTTGGTTTCTGCCAAGCGGCGATTCATACCTGCTAGTTCACGCGGCAAGGTGATATTTTCTAATACGGTCAGTGTGGGAATGAGGTTGAAAAATTGGAAGACGATGCCGATATTATCGCGCCGAAACAACGTTTGCTGTTGTTCGCTGAGAGTAGTGATGTTGGTTTGGTCTACGAAAATATGCCCACTTTCCGGGTGGTCTATGCCGCTGATAAGGTTGAGCAGCGTACTTTTGCCGCTGCCACTTTTACCGAGCAGCACAAAAAATTCTCCTTCGGTAATTTCCAAAGTGGCATTATCCAAGACCGGACGGCGGCGGGTGCCTTCCGTGTAGGTTTTGCTAACACCCATAATTCGGACGAGAGGAGATGTCATGCGTTTCCCTGTGTTTGTTCTATTTTTCACAGGTCATTGTAGCATAGTTAGATAAGATTAAGATAATAAAGACTTGAATCAAATCATATAAACATTTATTTTTTAAGCAAACGCGAGGGAACATCGCTGATTTCTTCGCCGCGCAGCCGCAGCAAGCGATTTTGGCGATCTACAACTTCGGTCACTTGTTTTTGGGTGTTTTCCAGATTTTTGGCGACTTCCGCCAAGCTGTTGGTGGCTGCGCCCAAGGTGTTCAAGCGGTCTGCCATTTGATTCAGACGTTCATTCATCGAAAGCTGAATATCAATCAACTGAGATAGGATAAAACAAAAAAAAGCGAAGCCCCCGCCCGTCAGGAGTAGTATCCCCACTTGTGGCAGCCACCAGCGCCAATCAAACCCAGTTTCTAATTGTGTCGCTGCTTCGGCAGTCAGATAACCTAAGCCACCCAACAACATCAGCACTGTAATCACAATGATTGCTTTCAACAGCATACTGCTGATGAACAATCCATAATAGCGTGGTTTTTGAACAGGGGCTGGCGTCATGGGCATTGTCTCAAGAAAATTATCTTTAGTGTGTATTTATAATGCGTGGTTAATCGCCTGAATAGTGGCAAAACGGCGGCTATGGTCTTAGATGGTCTACGCTGTCCTTTGTACAATGAGACATTCGTTCCGATTTATCATGCACTGAAAGTCCCCATTGTATGCTCACCCATCGCACCATCTTCTTTTTCTGGTTGCCACTGGCATTGTCTTGGTTATTAATGACCTTTGAAGGACCATGGGTGCAAGGGGTGATTGGACGCAAAGATGATGCGGAATTGCAACTAGCCGCCTTTGGCTTGGTCATGAGTCTATCGGTCACGATTGAAGCCCCGGTCATCATGCTTTTGGCGACGGGCAGCGCCCTCACGCGCAATCGCCATGCCTACCGGGTGTTGTGGCGCTTTGTGATGGCACTCAATATCATCCTCACGATTGTGCATATTTTGATGGCATTTACGCCGCTGCTGGATGGCTATCTTGGCGGCTTATTAGGGATTCCGCCGGAGATTATCGCTGCCACGCGCCCCGGCATGGGTATCATGATTTTATGGAGTGCTTTCATTGGCTATCGGCGCTTTCATCAAGGGGTGATGATTCGTCAAGGGCATACCCGCGCTGTCAGTTACGGCACGGTCATTCGGATTGCGGTTTCTGGGGGGATTGCGATTGCGTTTGGGGCGTTTAGCCAGATGCCCGGCGCACAAATTGGGGCACTGGCATTAGTAGCTTCAGTGGGAGTAGAAGCTCTTTATACCTATTTTGCATCACGACGCGATGTGGATGTGGTTTTAGATACACCGCTTAAGAATGACGAAGTGGCGCTCAGTTATGGTGCAGTGCTGCGCTTTCATCTGCCGTTGGCATTCACCAGTTTGCTCACGCTGTTGGTGCGTCCCGTCATCGAAAGTGGCTTGGCAACCACGCCCGATGCCAAACAGGCATTGGCGGCTTTCCCCGTCATCTTTTCAATTTTGCTCGTGGTGCGAGCCGGTGGTTTTGCGTGGCAAGAAGTTGTCATCAGTTTGGGCAAAAACGAGTCTGATTTAAAAACACTGCGAAAGTTCACATGGATATTGGGTGGTACCTCCAGTCTCATCACGCTGATTTTCGCGTTTACGCCGTTGATTAACATTTATATGGTCAATATTTTGAGCGTGCCAACATCCATCCATGCATTGGTTATCATTGGCACGCAGTTAGCGGCACTGCTGCCGTTGTTCACAACATTGCAAAGTGATTTGCGGGCGCGGCTCATGCTGATGAATCGAACTGCACCTATTTATCAGAGCATGATCGTTAGTTTTGTGGCAACCGCGGTAGTGATGGGTGTGGGCTTGCGGCTGAATGTTCCCGGCATTGCCTTATCATCGCTGGCATTAACAGCGGGGGTGTTGTTAGAAATGATCTATTTGTGGCGAGCATATGTGCCAGCGGCGGCAAAATATCAACAACAACTGGCTGTGCCACAACCTGCGGGTGATTAATCTCTGAGATTTTATGAAGGAGATTTATTCAAACAATGCCCGTTGCGGGAATACCATCCGTCCAGCCGGGACATTGCGGATGAGCGCCATGCGGTTAGCGCGTTCAAAATCGGCGTGTAAATCGCGGACTTTGTTGACTTGGAGTACCGAGGGTTGCATGAAAAAAACTGTAATCGTTAGCGCGTTTTCGCCAATCGTCAGCAACAGCCACATGCCGTCACCCAACGATTTGCGTGCCATGCCAGTGCGCCAAGCGTTTGATTGCCAAATCACGGTCAACAGGCGATGCACCTGCCGGGCGGCTTTTTGCGGGAGTTTGCCACTTGCCAATAAGGGGCTGCGTTCATCGCGCCGGAAAACAACCATATAAATCGGACGCGCCTCAAACCGTTCACGTAAGAAAGCGGTGGCACCTTGTACTGCCACATTCCGCCATACTTCGGATTCGGGGTTACTCTCCAAGATTTTTTCGATGATGGCGCTTTTTTCCATATAATGCCGATACATAGCATTAAATTGTGCCGCGTTTAAATGCCCTGCCGCATAATCGCGGCTGAGTTGGTCGCGTTTTTGGCGCAACACTGCCAATGCCTTGCGGGCATCCCCATCATCCTGAATATTGGATGTGAATTGCTCGTCCACAGCCCACTGATACTTTCATGAAATAAAAGATTTCCTCTATACTAGCATAAGTCGCAGAATTGCGAAATCAAACTATAAACACCTGTTACGAAGGTGTGTAACTTATAACAAAATCCTATGACATTTCAAACATCGCATTTCGGTTTATATTTTGATAGGTCACACAAAACGGCACTGCTCACCAACCAGCAGACTGAGCCTGTTGCCACCGCTTGGAATCACCTCATGGGTGAATTGCCATCAGAGCCATTGGCGGCGTTATATTATCATGCCTATCGCTATCGGTTAGCGGAGGATAGCGCCGCTGGTGAGCAAGCCTTGGTAGCCCTTAACGCCGCCCAGCCTGAAGCTCAAACGCGCTTAGAACAAATACGCCAAATCATCAGCCTGCTGCATATCTGGGAAATGCTGCGTGACCATCCGGCGAATCCATCCGTGCAACCGCCGTTTTTGCCCGTTATAGAAGCCGCATTAGCCGATAATGCGGAAATGACGCCCTTAGAACGCGCTTGGTACCATACATTAGGCATTGCGGCGGGCATTGCCTTAGACTATGAACCTTGGTTTGAGGCGGGTGCGGCGGGTTTCCGGCGGGTGATTGACCACGATATTCATGTTGAAGGTTACATCAAATCGGCAATCAGCGGCAAAAGCGAAGAAACCTTTATGCGCCAAATGCAGATGGTGAGCGCGTTGACATTAGCTGCCGAAGCCGCTACCCATGCCGGTGTGGATTTGTGGCAGTATAAAAATCGTGGGGTAGGCATTGCAACCGCGGCGGCTTATCTGGTTTATTATTATTTTTACCCAGAAAAATGGCGCTGGTCAGATATGAATGCCTTAGATTTGCCCATGACGCAGCAGCTTTTCCGTGAGCAAGGCGCTTTCATGGAAATTGTCACGTATCGGGCGCAGCCGCGCAGCGTGGAACTGCTGCTCGCTGAACAACGCCCGATGTTTGACCCACTAGGCGGCGGCATGACAACCCTGACACATGGGAAATTTTTTGCGCCCAAAAAAAGCGGCTGGTTCGGGCGTAAATAGTGATTGGTATCAACCCGTATCATTCTCTTTTCAATCAATTAGCGCACTGCTATACTACTCTGTCCCCGCAAACGAACATAAGGAATAACAGCCTGTTATGCAGCTTTCAGGATTAACTCATGTGCTGCGCGAGAGTGCAGCGTATCGTGATTTGCTCGCATCGCTGCGTCATAGCACCACCGCCAGCACCATTCTTCGGGCAGCCCGCCCGTTCACCTTGGCAGCACTGGCACACGATTGGCACGCACCGATTATTTATGTGACGGCACGCGGCAAACGCGCCCATAACGTCAGCGAACAACTGCCCGTGTGGTTGGCAGACTCGCGCCCTATTTATCGTTTCGCGGAACCAACCCCTGCTTTTTATGACCGGATTCCTTGGGATAATGCCGTTATTCAATCGCGCTTAGAAGTATTGGCAGCGTTAATGGATGACTTCACTCCTAGCCCCGGTCAGTCGTCGCAAGGTGCTACCCCATACCACAGAGAGGGGAATAACCCCACCCCTAGCCCCTCCCCATATCACAGGGAGGGGGATAACCCCACCCCTAGCCCCTCCCCATACCACAGGGAGGGGGATTTGACTCCCCCTCGCCATGTTTGGAGAGGGGGCAGGGGGGTGAGGTCAGATTTGGAGAGGGGGGCGGGGGATGGGGATAAAATGCAGTGGGAGTCGGGGAATGAAGTTGCACCCATCATCATCACCTCGATTCGCGCTTTGGTGCAGCGCACACTGCCTATAACTCTTTTCCGGGATAAAACGTTGTTTTTGCGCCCCGGCGAGTATCACAATATGACGCATTTGCTCCATGCTTGGCTGAATATGGGTTATATTGCCACCTCGCTGGTCACAGACCCCGGCACGTTCAGCAAGCGCGGCGGCATTTTGGATATTTTTCCTATCGCTGCCACTCATCCGGTTCGCATTGAATTCTTTGGCGATGAGATTGACCGGATAAAATTTTTCCAGCCGGAGACGCAGCGCACTTTTGGCGAACCCCTCCCACACCTTATCATCATGCCAGCGCGAGAGGCACTACCGGAATTATTACCAGCGGCGGCGCAACACCTGTCAGCATGGTTTGAGGGTGTGCAGCGCACTGGTGACAACCTGAATATCCTGCAAGATGGCGATGCGCTCACACAGGCGCAGGCATTCCCACATTTGGAATTTTATCTGCCGTATCTATACTCCAATCCGGTGACGATGCTAGATTATGCGCCAGAAAATACGCTCATTGTATTGGATGACCCGGATGATATTGTGCATCATCTGACTGAAATCGCTGATGAAGCCGCCGCAAATCACGCTAATAATCTCAAGACCGGACAATTGCCACCCGATTATCCCGCACCATTTATAGATGCAGCGGCACTCGTGGCGAATTTGCAAGGGCGACGTGTGCTGGCATTAAATAACACCATTGTGCAAACGCTCAATGCTGACGATATTCCAGCAAATGACGAAACACAGGTAGGGACACGGCATGCCGTGTTCCTACCTGACGCCAATACGCGCCTGTTTTCCCCCGGCGTGCGTTTTGGTGGGCAACTGCGCCCTATGCTGACTCAAGCCCGCGACCAGCGCCACAAAGGGGAAAGCGTCGTCATCGTCACCGAGCAAACCGAGCGCCTGAATGATTTGTGGGTGCAGGAAGACGCCAGCGGCTTTATCCCTAAAATGGATGTTTTGGACGATATGCCGCCTGTTGGCAGCCTGTTTTTGGTGGCTGGCACATTGGGCGAAGGCTGGACACTGCATACTGAAAATCAGACGCTGCACCTGTTGACGGACGCAGAAATTTTTAATTGGTCGCGCCCCGAACCACGCCGCCGCAAAACCACGCCCGGCAAACATCGCTTGCTCGATTCGCATTATGCTGATTGGCATGAGGGCGATTATGTGGTGCATGTGGATTATGGCATCGGGCGCTTTATGGGCATGACCAAACGCACGCTGGAAGGCACGGAACGCGAATATCTCATCGTGGAATACGATGGCGGCGATATGGTGTTCGTGCCGATTCATAATGCTGACAGGCTCACGCGCTATGTTGGCACAGATGATAGTCCACCTAAACTCAATCGTCCCGGCAGAACCATTGAATGGGCGAAGGCGAAAGAAAAAGCCCGCAAAGCCGCTGCCGAAGAAGCCCGCGAATTATTGGCGATTTATGCGCGACGTGCTAGCAGTGCCGGGTTTGCGTTCCCGCCGGATACGCCTTGGCAGCATGAACTGGAAGCCTCTTTCCCGTATATTGAGACGGAAGACCAATTACGGGCAATCCACGATGTGAAGCAAGATATGGAAAATGGCGTGCCAATGGACAGGCTCGTATGTGGCGATGTGGGCTACGGCAAGACCGAAGTCGCATTACGGGCGGCGTTTAAAGCCGTGATGTCTGGGCGGCAAGTGGCGGTTCTCGTGCCAACCACTGTGTTGGCAGACCAGCATTATCATACCTTCAGCCGCCGCATGGAAGCATTCCCGCTGAAAGTCGAAGTGATTTCGCGGTTTCGCACGAAGGCAGAACAAACACAAGTTCTCAAACAGCTTGCCGATGGGCAGATTGACATCATTATCGGCACGCATCGCTTGTTGAGTGAAGATGTGAAGATGAAAAATGCCGGGCTGGTCATCATTGATGAGGAACAACGCTTCGGGGTGAAACACAAAGAACACTTCAAAAAATTGCGTGCTAATGTGGATGTACTGACGCTGACCGCGACGCCGATTCCGCGCACTTTGTATATGAGTTTATCGGGTGTGCGCGACATTAGCATGATTCAGACGCCGCCCGAAGAACGAGTCCCTATCATCACCCATGTGGGCGCATTCGACCCTAAATTAGCGCGGCAAGCGATTTTGCGTGAACTCGATAGAGGTGGGCAGGTCTTTATCATCCACAATCGCATCAAAACGATTGAAGAAGTGCGTGATAAATTTGCTGAACTTGTGCCAGAAGCCAGCATCATCGTTGGGCATGGACAGATGAATGGCAGGCAATTGGAACGCATCATCACCGATTTTACGCATGGCAAACATGATATTTTGTTGGCGACCAGCATCATCGAAAACGGGATTGATATGTCCAATGTGAACACGCTCATCGTTGACCGTGCTGATTGGTTTGGCATGTCGCAACTGTATCAGATTCGTGGGCGGGTAGGGCGCGGCGCACAACAAGCCTATTGTTATTTTTTCCATCCCGGCAAACTCACCGAAGAAGCGCATGTCCGCTTAGAGACGTTGGCAGAACACGCTGATTTGGGCGCGGGTTTTCAGATTGCGGTGCGCGATTTGGAACTGCGCGGTGCAGGCGATATTCTAAGTACGCGCCAAACCGGGCAGATTGCCATCGTTGGCTTGCAATTGTATACCCAATTGTTGCAACAAGCCGTCAATGAACTCAAACAGGATTCCGGGCTGGTGACAACCACCACCGCGACGCCATCTCATCTGCGTGAACAAGTGATTATTGATTTGCCGATTACGGCGTATATCCCGCAGGATTGGCTGCCCGAAATGAACTTGCGTTTGCAGTTGTATCGGCGTATTGGCAGCTTGGAAACATTGGATGATGTGGCACAGTTACAAGCCGAATTGATAGACCGTTTCGGCGCACTGCCGCCTGCTGTCGAAGGCTTGTTGTATCAAATTCAGCTTAAATTGCTGGCGAATGCCATAAATGCGACGGCAGTGGTCAAACCGCGCAAGCAGATTCTCATCAAACTGCCTTGGTTGGCAGCCGTGCCGCGCCCGGCATTAGCCGCCATTTTGGGGCAAGATGTCGAAGTCTCGCGCACCGCTATCGAACTCACGCCCGACCCGCACACATGGCGCACGCGGCTCATCGAAATTATGCAGTGGTTACAACAAGGCGTGCCGCAGAGTGTCGGGGAGTAAATGCATTATAATCATAGATAAAAAATCAAGGTGAGGATAAACCGATGACGCTCATCATGACCCGCGTGGGAATGCCGCTGGCAGAGTTTATCCAGCAGCATGACCAGCAACCGTTTGAACTCATCAATGGCGCGAGGAGACCCAAGTTACCAACTGTCTTTGGTCACAGCAAAACACTAAAAACCGACGCCTAACGCAAAATCAAGAAACCGATTTATCGGTTAGATTTCGTTTTTCTCTGTATTCTTGGCGATTCAATTGCTTTTGGTTTTCTCGGTGTTCTCCGTGCCTCTGTGGTGAAAATTGCTTTGCGATGAAAAAAGGGCGCAGCCTTCGCGCCCTCATCGAAAAAATTCTCGAACAAGCCTGTTATTCAGCCATTGCTGCCATCAGCGATAACTTTGCCAGATTCAACGCGCGTTTGGATGCCGGGAAATAGCCCACATCCAATATTTCATCATTGACGCCAGAAAGATAGAAATTGATGAACGCGCCCACTTGGGGTTTATCCATGATGATGCTGGCATCGCTGTAAATGAACAGCGGACGCGCTAAGGGGTATTCGCCACTTTCCGCAGTGGTTTCGGTGGGAGCAATGCCATTGATGCTCAAGATTTTTAAGCCCGCTTGATTTTCCTGATAATAGGCATAACCAAAGTACCCAATGGCATAGATACTGCTTTCAACCCCCTGCACCAGCACATTGTCATTTTCAGAAAATTGGGCACCCGACGCCCGAATCAGGCTGTCATCTTCATCAAAAACTTCTTCCACAAAATAATCGAAGGTGCCGCTGTCGGTGCCAGGGCTGTATAATACAATCGCTTCTGCTGGATACGCCGGGTTAATATCGCTCCATAATTGGGCATCCCCACTGTAAACCCGCGCCAATTCTTCCAACGTTAAATCAGTCAGGAAGTCATTTTCAATGCTGACGACCACCGCCAAGGCATCTGTCCCTACACGAAATTCAATCGGCGTGCGGTTGTTGGCGACACAGCTTTCAATCTCAGTATCCCGGATAGCGCGGCTGGCATTGGAAATATCCGTTTCTGCCGCTACACAAAAACGCTCAAACCCAGCGCCCGTACCAATGCTGTCAATCGTCAGCGCGTCGGCAAATCCTTCTTCGCTGAACAAATCTGCCATGCGCTCCGTCAATGGAAAAACAGTGGAACTGCCCGCAATGTTAATATCGCCATCAAACTCCAAAGCATCCACTTCTTCAATCTCAATAATGGGAATTAACACCCCATTAATGGCATGAATAACACTATTGCCTGCCACAATATCGGCTTCCACCACATCCACACCATCCACATGCACGCCAGTTGCATCCACCACAATATCCAGCGTGCTGCCCAATGGCGCTGCCCCCATCGTGGTCATTTCCAGCGATTCCACGCTCATAGTCGTCACATCCGCAGCCATGACCGTGCCTGATACCACATGATACGTCAGTACGCGGGTGAGTAATTCAACATCCTCTGCCAAATACGCCACAACGACAGCGGGTAAAGCCTCAAAAGCAGCATTTGTCGGCGCAAAAACGGTGAGGGCAGTTTCCCCATTCAAAACATCGGTCAAGCCAGCCGCTTCGACCAATGCCACCAAAGTTGTAAATTCGTCGCGGCTTGCCAGCGTCGCTGCTGGCGTCATCTCTTGAGCAGTCGCCCCTATAACCAATAGGAACAGAAAAATTGATAAGACACAACTCCAATACCGCTTCAGCATGGCGCTTCTCCTCTGTATCGGTGTACCGTTAGTTAGTTGACGAAATGTGCTGGAAATGGCTAAAAGCGCACACCTTAGCAGCATACCGCTTTGATATTAAGAGATTTGCAGCGAGGTTTAAAATATTTTTAAAGATTTAACGAAATTTGGCGTTATTTTGTTTGACGCTTTATCATATTTCGAGTATCATAAGGTTATTAGATGTAATGTGTCTTTATTTTTGTCTAAATCCAATCGGAATGACAGGCACATACCCGTGTTGGTCACATTGCAAAATCTAGCCTATGTCCAAATAACACTGCGCTGGCTCAGACGCTTTGTGATTTTTATTCCTGTCATCTCACTCCTGCATTTGGTCGTTATCCTCAGCGATGAAGACACGCATCACTTATGGTTGGAAGTTGTCACTTTTGCGCTGATTGTGACCTTAGCAATAAGTATCTTCGGCATTTTGACTTATTTGGAACGGGTAACGCAGCAGGTCAAAACCCATGCCCAGACCGATTATGACCGTTTGGCAGTGGGTTTGCAGGTAGCGGCACAAACTGCCCGCGATGCCTCTGCCAAGCCAGATTTAAACACGCTTTTGGAAAGCGCGGTTCAACTCATTCATGAGCGTTTTGGTTTTTACCATGTGGGCATTTTTCTGGTGGATGATGCCCATGAATATGCAATTTTGCGTGCGGCGGCGGGTGGCGAAGCCAGTCAAGGGATGGTAGAACGCCAACATAAACTCAAAGTGGGGGAAATGGGCATTATTGGGTATGTCACGCGCACCGGCGAAGCCCGTATCGCCCCGGATGTCCGCCATGATGAACGCCATTATTCGAATCCTGCTTTGCCCAACACGCGCTCAGAAATGGCAGTGCCACTCAAAGTGCAGCAGGGCGTTATAGGCGCGCTCGACATCCAAAGTTTAGACGAAAATGCTTTTAATCCTGATGATATTCTTATCCTACAAACGCTGGCAGATTTGCTGGCAGTGGCGATTGAGAAAGCCCATTTGCATCAGGCGTTGCAATTAGAGGCAGAACGCCTAGAACAACGTATTGCAGAACGTACCACACAACTGGCGACAGAACGCGCTCATCTATCGGCAATTCTGGAAACCATGAGCGATGGTGTCGTCTTCCGCGAAGACCAGCAAACCCAATATATCAATCCCGCTTTCACGCAGTTACTCGGTTACAACCGCGCTAATTGGCAAGGTTTACTCAGTATTTTGGATGTTGCCAGTGTATCCCCAGACGATGCCAAAGCCCGCCATGCGGAAATTGTTCAGGTTTTGCAAACCAATGGACAATGGCAGGGCGAACTGCGTGTGCATCGCCAAGATAAGAGCGAACTGGAGATGAGTATTCGGGCATGGCTTATCCGGCGCGACTCGCATCATGTTGGGTCATTATTGGTGCTGCGCGATATTAGCCAAGAGAAGGCACTACAAGAACAAAAAAATCGTTTTGTTTCTTATGCTTCGCACGAACTTCGCACGCCCCTCACCAACCTCACGACACGCTTATACTTGCTGGAAAAACAACCGCACCGCTTCAGCGAACATATTCAGACGATTCACCGGGTGACAGCGCGAATGCGACGCTTGGTAGATGATTTGCTGGACACGGCACGTTTTGAAAGCGGCAAAATCCAATTGGAACGCGACATCAACGTTTTGCAAGAACTCATTGCCGATGTCGTTGCCACTCAACGTCCCGAAGCCGAGCGTAAACATCATCTTCTCAGTACTCACTATCCTGATTTTCCGCTGCGAGCTTCGATAGACCATGACCGCATGACCCAAGTTTTGACCAACCTCATTGCCAATGCGATCAATTACACGCCCGATGGCGGCAGAATTACTGTCACCCTGACCAAAGCCGCTTATGATTGGGCAGAAATTTGTATCGAAGATAGCGGTATCGGTATTCCTGCCGACTATCTTCCTAAAGTGTTTATGCCGTTTGTGCGGGCAGGCAATGTTCAGGAAAAAGGCACCGGGCTAGGACTGACGATTGCCCGGCAAATTGTGGAGCAGCACAATGGCGAAATCCGGGTGGAAAGTGAACCCGGCAAAGGCAGTCGTTTTTGTGTGCGCCTCCAATTGGCATCCCATACTTCAACCTCACCTACTTTTTAACCTTTCCTTATTCTGAACATTTGTGCTAAAATCAGCATTGTTTCTAATCAAATCCCATTTGATTGAATATATTAATATCTGGACAATGCCAATAGCACGTAGGCAATATCGGATGTAGACTCGTATTGTCAAAATACTTTAATCACGCGCTAACGAACCATAAGCGACCAAACACCGATGACAACACCGCTGAAGTGTATTGGGGTACTGGCACACCCTAACCGACCAGAAACAGCGCCCCTTGCAGAACAAATCGCCCAGAAATTGCAGCAGCGTGGGTTGCAAACGTGGTGTTATGCAATCTGGGATGAAACGAGCATCATCGAAGCGGTGATGCAAGCCAACATGGTCGTGGCTATTGGCGGGGATGGCGCGATGCTGAAAGCCGCCCGCGTGTGTGCGCCCTATCAAATTCCCGTACTGGGCGTGAATATGGGGCGATTGGGTTTTTTGACGGAAATTTCTAACCCGCATGATTATGATGCTCAATTAGACCGCGTGTTGGCGCACGACTATTGGGTGGAACATCGCATGATGTTAGCGGCACAGGTCAAGCGCGATGAGGCGATTATTTTGCAAGGCGATGCGCTTAATGATGCCGTTATCAGTGGCGATCGGTTTGGGCGTATGATTCAATTGGATACTTATATTGACGGCTTATGGGCAACGACCTACAACTCGGATGCGCTGATTATTGCGTCACCCACCGGGTCAACAGCATATGCGCTGGCAGTTGGTGGTCCCATTTTGCCGCCGGAACTGGAAAATATTTTGATTATTCCAGCAGCGCCCCACCTCAGTATGGATCGTCCGATTGTTTTATCAGAGGGCGCTCAAGTGGCAGTGCGTCCGGCAGCCAGCAATCGCAATCCAGTGGCATTGATGTTGGATGGCGTGTATCAGATGACGCTGATGCCGAATGATACCATTCAAATTCGCGCCAGCCAGCATATCAGCCGGTTTGTGCGGCTGCGTCCGGCGGGTTATTTTTATCGTTCATTGTTAGACCGTTTGGAGCCGCGCGTCAACCGTTCGGCACCAGAATAAGCCAGCATAGTTTTGAGGATACTGTGATGACGACGCCTGTAACCAATATGCCCAATCAAGATATGATATTTTGCCCCAAGCACCCCAAGAATGAAGCGACCTTGCGCTGCATTCGGTGTGAACGTCCGATGTGTTTGGATTGTTTAGTACGAACACCGACCGGATACATGTGCAAAGAATGTTCGCGCCAGCACGACGTTAAATTTTTTCATGGCAGCACCCGCGATATGCTGATTCATGGCGCAGTGTGTTTTGTGGGCATGGCAATTGCCACATTGATTTTGCAACAGGTTCAATTTTTATCGCAATGGATTTTTGTGGTCTTTTTAGGTCCGGCATTGGGCGGCGGTGTGGCGGAAATCGCGCTACGCCTAACAGAACGGCGCCGCGGACTCTATTCGCACCTGATTGGTGCCGTCACAACAGGCATCGGTGGCTTATTGGGTGGCATTCTGGAAGCCTATTTCTTTTATCAGCGATATTTGGACGGCGGTTTATCCGCGAATATGCCACGCCAATCGGATATGGTACGTTTGATGCAAGCGACACAAATTAGCGACAGCGCCATTGTATACGCACTGAATCAGGTATTCTTGAATCCGGTCTTTCTCATTTTTGTCGCTTTGGCAGTTTCCGGTGCCTACGCCCGTTTTAAAGTAAGGATATAATCTTAGAGACACTTTATCTCGTGTTTCTGCGACCATGATTTTTGCAATGGGTTTTAACAACTTTGATATTATCAGAGTATCAATTATGAAGAGCCAACGACTAAAAGCTGAAACCTATGCTTGAAGAACTGCGAATCCAGAATTTTGCAATTATTGACCGGCTTGAACTGACGTTTGAGCATGGGTTTAATGTGATTACGGGCGAAACGGGCGCGGGCAAATCCATTATCTTGGATGCGGTTGAACTGCTCTTGGGTAGCCGCGTAGATAGCAGTTTCGTCCGGGCAGGCGCGGAAAAAGCCGTCGTGGAGGGCGTTTTTGCGTTATCGCCACGAGTGCGGGGGATTATTGTGCCGCTGCTGCAAGAGGAAGAACTGCTCGACCCCGATGACCCGGAAAGCAACCTACTCACCCTCAGCCGCGAAGTCCGCCGCAATGGGCGTTCCAGCGCCCGCGTGAATGGCATCACGGTCAATGCCGATGTTATGCGCGAAATTGGTGAGGCATTGGTGGATATTCATGGGCAAAGCGCCCATTTATCGTTATTCCGCGCTCGCGCTCATCTGGATTTGCTGGATAAATTTGCCGATTTGCTAGAAGTCCGTGCTGGATTGGCGAAAGTGGTGGCAACCCTGCATGAAGTTCAGGCGCAAATCAAAATTTTGGTGCAGGATAAAGAAGAACTCCAGCGCCGGGCTGACCGCTTGCGCTACGAAGTGGAAGAAATCGAAGCGGCGGGATTATCGCCCGATGAAGAAACCGACCTCGTAGCAGAACGCGATAGGTTGGGCAGCAGCGAACAACTGGCAGAACTCACCAGCGAAGTGGTTCAGCAATTAAATGGCGATGAAAATTCTGAACTCCCGTCGGTTGTAGATACTTTAATGCAAGTGGCGACGTTGATGAGCCGCTTGGCAAAAATTGACCCGCGTTTGACGGATGATTACAACTTAGCCGAACAACTGAGTGATGGAGCGCAAGAACTCGCTATAACCCTGAGTGGCTATGCCGATAAAATTGAGTTTAATCCCAATCGGCTAAATACGCTGGAAGAACGGCTCGAACTCATCAAATCGCTCAAACGCCGCTATAAAACCGATACGATTCAAGGCGTGTTAGACTATGCCGCCAAAGCCACTGCCGAACTGGACACGCTGGAAAACAGCGAAGAACGCTTGAATGACCTGCGCGTTCAGGAAGAAAAAATGCTGCGGCACATTGGCGAATTGGGCTTGCGGTTGCATCGTGGGCGCGAAAAAGCCGGGCAAGCCTTGGGCAAACGCGTCGTACAAGAACTAAAAGATTTACGCATGGAGCGCACCCAATTTGAAGTGGCACTTACGCTCACTGAAACGCCTGATGGCTGTTTTGTCGAGGATAAACGCTATGCGTTTGATGCCACAGGCATAGATAAAGTGGAATTTATGATGAGTGCCAACCCCGGTGAACCATTGCGCCCATTGGCAAAAGTCGCCTCTGGTGGTGAAGCGGCACGGATTATGCTCTCGCTCAAAAGTGTATTATCGCGTGCTGATGAAACGCCCCTGTTGATTTTTGATGAAATTGACCAAGGCATCGGCGGACGCATCGGCTCGGTCGTGGGCGAAAAATTATGGGGCTTAACCGATTCGCATCAGGTGATGGTCGTGACGCATATGCCACAATTGGCAGGGTATGCTGACCGTCATTACCATGTCAAAAAATTGGTCAAAGGTGAACGCACTTCGACGCAAGTCACGCCGTTGGACGATGACCAGCAGCGCGTGCATGAACTGGCGGCAATGTTGGGCGCTGACGGTGAAGCGGGCTTGCAAAGCGCCCGCGATATTTTGGAGACTGCCCGCAGCCGCAAATATCAACTGCGTCATCCCGACGAAGCGCCGCAACAAAAAAGTTTGCTGTAATCCTGTCGCTTTAGCCGAACTGCTTCACATCGTCATACAGCCGCCGCGCCGTGTTCAGCAGGCGGCTTTTAATCCCCATTTTCTGTTTGGCTTGCAATATAGTAAATAATTCATGCAATTCTTGGTATGCCAACTGCGGTTTCTTTTCTGCCAAGGCAATTTGTGCTGAAATAGTTTGCTTTTCCACATACCACGGCAGCGAAAAATGACTGTCCAAGTTTTGGACGGGCTGTGCCTGCAAAAAGACGCGGGCTTTCCAGTGCTGCCTTAGCCGCAAAAAGACTTCTGCCGCGGTGATGAAAAAACCCGCTTTGGCAATCGGCGCAGCATTGCGATAGAACAAATTCAATCCAGCAAAATAGGCGCTTTCGGCAGCATTGAGGTCGTTATTAGCGGCAGCAACCAGCAAACAAACGCGCCAATAATGACTTTTGATCATGGGGTGGCACGGCAAATCACGGACTTCATCCAAATAGGTTTGGGCTTGTGTTATATCCTTCTGGTTCTCCAGATGAAACAATGCCAAATACACTTTGCCCAACACAGTTAAATCATAATAGCCTGTATTCGGCTCCGGTTCAATTTGCGCGGCAATCTCCAAACCAGCTTCGATATTCGGCAGCGCCGCTAAATAATTTTCTTGTTCCAGCAAAATCCAGCCCAAACCATCTATAGACAACATCGCCATTAGCCACAAACCAGCAGGACTTTGCAGGTGACGGGCGGCATCAATGGCACTGTAAACATACGTCAAGCGTTCCGTCATCAGCCAACGGGCGTGCAGATAGTGCAATAACAGCACTGTCATAGTCACTTGTTGTTCATGGTGTTGATAGTGATGCGACATAGCCAGCGCATTTTGCAAATCTGAATAATGGTCGTCAATGTCGCGCAGGGGCATTTTGTCACGCATTAAGCCTTCCCAATAATGTTCCGTCATGGGTAAGGGGGTCAGGCGGTCGGGGTTGGTTTGGATTAAACGCAAGATGCTGAGTACCGGCTGCATCCAAACAGGCGGAACCGCTGCATCAGGCGGGGGAGCAGCTTGCGACGAAAAACAGCGTTCAATAACCGCGTCAATGGCTTCCGGTGCTGGATACTGGTATTGTTGTCCACCATTTGCGCCATGTGCCGCCATAGAAAAACAGCGGCGCAACCAATCGCTAGTCATGGGCTGTACCACAATACAAGTGGTCGTGCTAAACAATTCTTCCAGCCAAATGACGGGGGCATCGCTGTTGCTCATCACCAACCACGCAAAGCCATACAGCAGTTCATCGTCAATATGTTGTTTGGCGCTGGCATAGCCCCAATGTTTAATGGTTTTTGCTGCCCGATGTAAATGTTTTTCCAGAAAAAACAATGCCTCGCTTTCTGTCATTTGGCAGGCTTCGTACAGATAAACCACGCCTTTTTTAAAAGCATTCGTAAATTGCGTTTTATCTTTGATAGTAGGCATGTTGGGTCTTATCCTCTGGTGGTTTCCCGTAAAACGGGAACAGCTTTCACGTTTAGCCAGAATAGGCATAGTTGCCGCTGGCACTATACACTATCGCTTGTCTGGGCGGATGCAGTGTCTTTACGTGAGGGTGTAGACACTGTGTCCTCTAATTTACATATCAGCTTGAATAATATTCGGCTTTGCCCCTTCCTCAGATACCCTCTAATGTTAATCGTAATATAAAATGAGCGATAATTTATTGTCAATTATCCAAATTGATATAGGAAAAATCTCCAAATCTTAGCAAAACGCTAAATTGCATCCCCTTCCAGAATACGTCATAATCACGCTACCCTAACGCATCGGAGTCAGCTTGCCCATGACGCATGTCTTTATTTCGTATTCGCGCCACAATTACGTCCATTTTATAGAACGCTTTAGAACTGATTTGCAACATGCCGGGATTCCGATGTGGTTGGATAAGCAGCAGCTAAAACCCGGCACGCTGGATTGGGAAAAGGCGCTGCGCGTCGCCATCCGGGATGCCCAATATGTCTTGTTCTGTGCCAGCAAGTTCTCAGCCGAATCGCAATATTGCCGCGATGAATTGTCTATCGCCCGCATGGAAAAAACACCGATTATTCCTATCTGGGTGGAGGGCGAAGATGACCGTTTTCATGATTGTATCCCCCTCGGCTACAGCATGATTCACTCGTTGGATGCGCGTGGCGATAAATACGCGACGACACTGCAAGAACTGCTTGAATTTTTACATTCGGAAATGACGACTGTTGGCGAAAATAATCCGGTGGCGTTTGTAGGGTCGAGGCATGCCTCGACCCCACAAACGAATCCAATATCGCCAACGGCAAATACAACCGATGCAAATCCCATCAACCTTATGCCACCGCGCAATCCGTATAAAGGCTTGGCGGCGTTCAAAGAAACGGATGCAGGCGATTTTTTTGGGCGTGAATCGGTGGTGGCGGCGCTGTTGGATAAATTGCGTGCGCCGGAGACGCGCTTTTTGGCGATTACGGGCGCGAGTGGTTCGGGCAAATCCAGCGTGGTCATGGCGGGCTTGCTGCCCCAATTACGCGCCAATGCCCTCCCCACCAGCGACCAATGGCGCATGATTGACCCGATATTTCCCGGCACGCGCCCGCTGGAAAATTTGGCACTGCGGCTGAAAAAACATCTGCCGAGCAGCACCACCACTGGCATCAGCGATGAATTAGCGCACAAATCCACGCGCGGCTTGTATCTGTTGGCGCGGGAAATTGCCGAAGCGCACAATGTCCCGCGTTTGGTGCTGTTCATAGACCAATTTGAAGAAATTTTCACGCAGACCAGCAGCGACGATGAACGGCGGCAATTTTTAGATGTGCTGGTGACGGCGGCGAATGAACCGGATGCGCCACTGCTTATCCTGCTGACCTTACGCGCTGATTTCCTGCACGCGGCGTTGAATCATGCCGATTTTGTGAACTTGCTGAATCAGCATCATTATTTTGTGAAGCCAATGGCGCTGTATGAACTGGAAAATGCGATTCAGCGTCCGGCGGATTTGCAGGATGTGAAATTGACGTTTGAGCCGAACTTGGTGGCAGAGATGGTGTTTACATTGCGCGAAAATGCCGAGTCATCGTTGGCGGGGGCGCTGCCACTGCTGCAATTCGCGCTGGAACGGCTCTACGAAAATCGGCAAGACCGCACGCTGACGCGGGCAGCCTATGAGGCGATGGGCGGCGTGCAGGGCGCGATTGGTACTCATGCCGAAGCGGTCTATTCGCAATTAACGGAAGATGCCCAAAATGCGCTGCCGCTGGTGTTTGCCGCGCTGATTAACGTGGATGAACGCGGCACAGCCACACGCCGCCGCGCCCCCCTCGACGATTTGCGCCCCACCGATGCCGCCCGCCTGCTGGTGGACACGCTCATCAAAAATCGGCTGTTGGTGGCGTTTACGGAAACAGCGAACGAAAATATGGATATTGTAGGGTCGAGGCATGCCTCGACCCTGCCAACCACCGCCGCTTTAGTCGAAGTCGCGCATGAGGCATTGTTACGCACTTGGACGCGCTTGGTGGCATGGATTGACACGGCGAAAGATGATTTGCAACTGCGCGATGCTGTGACCACCGCCGCTGAAAAATGGGCAACCGCTGGCAAACCCGAATTTTTGCTGTGGAAACACGAACAACTTGCGCCCGTGTACGCCATGCAAGACCGCCGCCATTTCGCTTTTGACGCCACTGTGCAGGAATTCATCATCCCGGAAGCGCAACGCTTGTTAGAAAAATTCATCGCGGATACAACCCACCACCGCCGCATGAGCATCATTGATCGTTGGGGCGAAATTGGCGAAGCCGCCGTGATGCAGATGGTGGAAGCTATAATATGGGCGAGTAATATAGATCAGGATAAAGAACTAGATTCGCTCTGTAAAGTGTTAAAATCATTTGTTCTAATTGTTATCCCGAAAATTATTCAGCTATTATTTCCGAGTAACACTCTACTTGACTTCATGCGCCGAAATGCTGCTGTTGCGTTGGGTAAATTAGGGGATACATCGGCAGTACCTCCTCTAATTGTTGCATTGCAGGATGAAAATGAGTTTGTTCGCCAAAAAGCGGGTGAGGCATTAGGTCAATTAGGCGATATTTCGGCTGTGCCAGCGTTGATTGCCGCTTTGCAGGATAACGATAACAATGTACGCAAAAGTGTGGCTAAGGCATTGGGCAACTTAGGCGATATTGCTGCTGTGCCTGCGCTGATTGCCGCTTTGCAGGATAACGATAGCGATGTGCGCGGAAATACGGCATTGGCATTAGAAAACTTGGGAGATGTTGCTGCTGTACCTGCGCTGATTGCCGCCCTGCAAGATGCTGAAATTTATGTTCGTATAATTGCTGCTGGTGCGTTGGGTAAATTAGGGGATACATCGGCAGTATCCCCTTTGATTGTAGCTTTAGAAAATAAAGAATCTTTGGTTCGTGACTCAGTGATTATGGCATTGGTCAAATTGAGGGATGTCGCTGCTGTTCCAGCGTTGAGTGCCAAATTGCAAGATGATGATATTGTGGTACGCAGAACAGCGGCGGGGGCATTAGGCAACTTAGGCGATATCTCGGCTGTCCCGGCGTTGGCTGTTGCTTTGCAGGATGAAAACGAAGTGGTACGCAGAACAGCGGCGGGGGCATTAGGCAACTTAGGCGATATCTCGGCTGTCCCGGCGTTGGCTGTTGCTTTGCAGGATGAAAACGAAGAGGTACGCTTATCCGCTGCCATAGCATTAGGAAAATTAGGGGATGTTTCTGCAGTACCTATGCTAATTTCTGCTTTACGGTATACAAGTAAAGATATGCGTCTAGCCGCGGCTGAGCTCTTAGGAAAATTAGAAAATTCGCTTGCTATACAAGCTTTGATTGCCGCTTTGCAAGACGAAAAGCAATATGTGCGTCTATCTGCGGCTGAAGCATTAAGTAAATTTGAAACTCCAGAAGCAAATATAGCTCTGAAAGAATCATCAAAAATTATTGATGATATTAAAGATTACCTTGAAATGCCTTATTTTCGTTTTGGTGAATCCGAAGATGATGATCGCATTCCACCCTATATAATTATTCTCCAAAAAATTGGCACGCCGGAGGCATTGGCGGCGCTGGCAGCATGGCGGGCACAGCAGGGCGATACGGGGGAGGATGCGGCGGGGGAATGAGGTTGTGGGGCATGATGCCTCTACGCCAATGGTGTTGTAGGGGTTTGGCGTGCCAAACCCACCGAGCATCCATTATTCTGGGCTAGAAAATGTATCAAATGATACCCCATCCCTGAGCCACATTATCGCCCGGCAATTTACGCCCTGACGTTTAGCTAGGGGTTGGTTTTAACCGATGAGAGCAAAAACAGGCATGAAGGGTCGCCTACAGGGTCAACCCCGCAGGCGAACAGCGAACACTGATTGTTATTGCGCCATCATCATCTGCATTTCAGCGATGATATGTGCCACAATGAAGGCTTCGACATCAGCACGAACTTCGGCGCAGGTGGCATTTTCGCCGGGGATGTTGCCGGGTGCCAGCACGGTCATCATACTGTCATCCATCGCCATGCCCATGCTTTCAGCATATGCCTTGACCATCGCTGCCGGATCCATTTCCATCATGCCCGCCAGCGATTCTTCCATCATTGCCATTTGTTCTTCGGTCATGCCCATCATCGGGTCTTCTTCCATCATTGCCATCATCATATCCATAACTGCGTCCACCAACGGCGTGTATTGACCTTTGTCAATGCTGAGTGCCGGATGGTTCATCATTTCTTCGCTCATCATTTTAGCAGAGAGATAATCGAAATCATGTTCAGCAGCCAGGAGGAGAACGGCGAGGGTCGAATCGCAGGCAACTTTTTCGCTTTCTTGGGCGAAGATGGCAGAGGTTGCCAAGGTGGCAATGAGCGCAACAATACTACACAAAACAAACACTTGTTTTTTGGATAACATAGGTCATTTTCCCTTCGGTTTATAGGTGAAATAGCAAAGGCAATTGCCCTTCGTGGTTCGCGCAAACCAAAGTCATCATCACGGATAAGTCTTACATAAACGTTGCCAAAGTCTTACGAAATTCTTATGTGAAAAATTTAGCGAAGTGATATTGTAGGCAGCTTATCATTGAGCAAAAAACATGAACTATGCGGGTGAAATATAGTGGAGAACAATTTGTGCCGGCTGATTTGAAGGGCATGATGTGATATCCATGCCCTCCATTATTGGACGCTAAAAATGAGTTTGGCGCCTGCGGGGTGAATATGTTATTCCGCCGCTGGCATACAATACGTATCAAACCACTTGAGCATTTCTTCCAGATGATGAATGCGGTGCTGCGGTTCGCCACTGCGCGACATTTCATGCCCTTCGCGGGGGTAACGCAGCATATTCACTATGCCGCCGCTGCGCCGGATATACGCGAAAAGTTGTTCGCCTTGTTCAATCGGCACACGATAATCATTTTCGGCGTGGATAATCAGCAACGGTGTTTTGATGTTGTGGGCGTGCGCGATAGGCGATTCTTCCCAGAGCAGCATGGGGTTTTCCCAAGGGTCAACATCATATTCGTTTTGGATGAGCAGCGGGACATCACTCGTGCCATAAAAACTCAGCAGGTTATACACGCCACGCTGTGATACGGCGGCTTTAAATTGGTTGGTATGCGCCACCATCCACGCCGTCAGATACCCGCCATATGAGCCACCTGTGACTGCCATTTTTTCAGAATCCACAATGCCGCGCTCGATTAATGTTTGGATGCCTGCCATCACATCTGGCATGGCATTTTTGCCCCACGCCGCATGAAGGGCGGTGCTATGCGCTTCGCCGTAACCATCGCTGCCGCGGGGATTGCACGAAAACACCACATAGCCCCGTGCTGCTTGGAACTGCCATTCGTGCCACATAGATTGCATCGCCGCGCCCCACATGATATGTGGGCCCCCATGAATATCCACAATTAGCGGATAGCGTTTGCCCTCTTCATAATCGGGCGGCAGGTTATACCAACCGTGAATTTCAACGCCCGCAGGCGACATGAAGCGAATTTCATGCGTCGGCTGAACGATAACATCATCCAAAAATTTCTGATTCACTTGCGTCAATTGTTGTGGTTCGCCAGCCGCAGCTTTAAAAAATAACTCTGATGGATTTTCCGGCGTAGAGGCGGCATAAACAATCGCGCCATTGGCGGCAATATCCATCCCCTGAAGCATCTGTATTCCAGTGATGACAGGCGTATAGATTTTGCTAGCAATATCCAATTTGTAGACTGGCATATTGCCATCTTGTGCCGCTAACACCAGCAACTGATTATCTGCCGTCCAGCGGAACTGCGCGATATTGCGGTCAAGTTCAGTATTCACGGTGATAGCCGCACTGCCATCCGTCGCTTGAATGCTGAAGCGCCCGTTTAAATCGGTCTTATTTGCCACATTGCGGTCATACGCCAACCATTTGCCATCTGGTGAAATTTTAACGGCGCTAAACACATAGTGGTCGGGGTCATCAAAATGGGTTTCTGAGCCATCCGCGACATTAATTTTGAAAATATTATTTTCGCGCCACGGTGTATCCGTGCCTAAGCGCCGCGCCCGCACCACATACAACGCTTGTCCGTCGGGCGACCATTCCGGTGCCGCATAACTGACATCCAATTTGGTCAAGCGGCGTGGTTTGGCGGCATCGCCTTCCAAACCATCGGCAGTCGGAATGACATACACCTGCTGCGCCCGTTCATCCAAAAATGCCGTGCCTGTGCGATAGGGAATGCGCCATACGAAACGCGGGTCAAAGCGATTTTTTTCATCTTCTTCTTGGCGTTCCTTGCGATGTTTGGCTTCCAGACTATCGGCGGGTTTGGCGTCTTTTTCGCCGCTGTCTTCTTTTTCAATCTCGGCGGGGGTCATGCCAGAAAGATAGGCGATATGCTGACCATCCGGCGACCATGCTGGGCTATTTGCGCCGTTGGCATTCGATGTCAATTGGCGCGGTTCGCCACCGGGCGCTTGGATGCTGGCGATAAAAATTTGCGGTTTGCCACCGCGACCAGATACAAATGCCAAACGTGTGCCATC
Organism: Anaerolineae bacterium; assembly: GCA_022842885.1. Lineage (GTDB taxonomy): Bacteria > Chloroflexota > Anaerolineae > Aggregatilineales > Phototrophicaceae > JALHOR01. The sequence continues at coordinate 16,585 of JALHOR010000021.1, read as the reverse complement.
CGGCGACCAACGCGGCGCTGAGTCTTTGTTGCTGCGCGTGAATTGCAGGCTACGGCTGCCATCGGTGGCAGCTAACCAAATATTGCGCTTATACCCTTTTTCCAGCGGGTCAGCCGTCACTTGTACAAACGCCACCCATGCCCCGTCCGGGCTGATGTTCGGGTCTTCTATCGTGATAATTTTATTCAAATCGTCGGCAGTGATACGCCGTTTTTCTGTGGCAGCCAAAATCAAAACTCCTTCGATAAAGGTATCGAATCAAAAAAACAAAGGCATAAAGCGATGAGTGTAGAGGTGTTATTGTAACGGGTTTTTGCCCAGAGAGCAGGTGAATACTGACCGTATCAGGTGAAGTGATATTGTTGGATGCTATCTTGTCATATCAAATGCCATGCTTATTAGCCTCTACGTTGGTACGATACCCACCGAATAGATTATAATAAAAGTGGTTTTTACGATATACATGAAGGATTATTACCAATGAGCATGGCAAAACTGCTTTTAAACGATAAAGAATATGAATTCCCGCTTATCACCGGTTCGGAAGGGGAAGTCGCCATAGATATTAGCAAGTTGCGGGCGCAAACCGGGGCGATTACCTATGACCCCGGTTACGGCAACACCGGCGCGTGCCTAAGCGACATTACTTTCATTGATGGCGAACAAGGCATCTTGCGTTATCGTGGGTATCCGATTGAACAACTAGCGGAAAAATCGAGTTTTGTAGAAGTGTGTTATTTGCTCATTTATGGGCAACTCCCCACCGCGCAGGAACTCAAAGATTTTGAGCATAAAATTACGTATCATACATTGCTGCACGAAGACATGAAAAAATTCTTTGAAGGCTATCCGCGTACAGCGCACCCGATGGCAATCATGTCAGCGATGGCAATTTCGCTTTCGGCATATTATCCCGATTTGACCGACCCAGAAATGATTGACCTCAATATCATTCGTTTGCTGGCAAAATTCAAGACGATTGCCGCCTTTGCCTATAAAAAATCCGTCGGTCAGCCCTACATCTATCCGCGCAATGACCTGAGCTATACCGAAGATATGCTGCATATGATGTTTGCTGTGCCAACCGAACCGTACCAATTATCGCCGGTGATTACGCGGGCGCTGGATATGCTGTTGATTCTGCACGCTGACCATGAACAAAATTGCAGCACTTCAACGGTACGCATGGTAGGCAGCAGCCAAGCCAATTTGTTTGCTTCGATTGGTGCGGGTGTTTCGGCGTTGTGGGGTCCTTTGCACGGCGGCGCGAATCAAGAAGTCATCCAGATGTTGGAGATGATTCATAAAGATGGCGGCGATTACCAAAAATATATGACGCTGGCGAAAGACAAAAATTCCAGTTTCCGGTTGATGGGCTTTGGACATCGCGTGTATAAAAATTTTGACCCGCGTGCCACCATCCTCAAAAAAGCAACAGATGCCGTGCTGAACGAATTGGGTGTTAGTGATCCGCTGCTAGATATTGCTAAAAATTTGGAAGAAATCGCGCTGCGTGATAGTTACTTTGTAGACCGCAAGTTGTACCCCAATGTGGATTTTTACAGCGGCATTATCTACCGGGCGTTAGGCATCCCAACTGAGATGTTTACCGTGATGTTTGCGTTAGGACGCTTGCCGGGCTGGATTGCCCAATGGAAAGAAATGACAAACGATTCCGCCACGCGCATCAATCGTCCGCGCCAGATTTACACCGGGTCAGTTGCCCGCGATTATACTGCTGTAAATACACGGTAGTTGGTAGGATAGGAAATTATAGGGGCGTATAAGAATACGCCTCTTGTTGTTTTATAACTTTCGAGAACATGTTAATTTAATTTTGATGTTATTTGCCTCAGTTTGAAAAGAGTTTAAGTATCTCACATTGATGAGTCATGCTGATAAAACAGGAGCAATGATTCATGACCCGCAATCGGCTGTATTACGGCGATAATCTGAATATTTTACGGAATCACGAATATTTCCCGAATGAATGTGTGGATTTAATTTACCTTGACCTGCCGTTTAACAGCAGTCGCAGCTATAACGTGCTATTTAAAGTTGAGGGTGGCAAAGACAGTGATGCCCGAATGACCGCCTTTGAGGATACATGGCATTGGGGTGATTCGGCTGAACAGATGTACAGCGAACTCATCAGCGGTAAAAAATTCGGCACGGATGAAGCGTTGGCGATTCCGGCGCACGTCTCGCGCATTATCGGCAGTCCGCGAGACATCATTGGCACAAATCAAATGATGGCGGCACGCTTGGCTGAACTCCACCGCGTTTTAAAACCGACAGGAAGCCTCTATTTGCATTGTGACCCCACTGCCAGCTATGGCTCATCGTCCACTCCAATTTGGTCAGTTGTTTGGAGTTTAGTGTAAATTTAGCCTGTGTCATTTCGCCATTTTACACTTTTTTGAATAACTTTCACGGCTTTAATTTTCCGGTCAGTGTGCAAAAAATAATAATCGCGCCACTTATCTTCGTGATGCAATTTTTTATACATATCCCACACCGGTTTCCAATCATCATCAAAAACAGCAATGACTTCTAAACGTGGCACAATCCATTTTGCGCCGTCGGCATACGTGCCGAAACCTTCCAAAACAAGCCACCGATGTGGATACTGCTGGCGAATTTCTTCCCAATTCATGTGAACCTCCCATTTTATTGTGGCGTGATGTGCCACATCTTACAATTCAATCAGCCTCAAATCACCGTCCATAGCAGGGGTATCAGCATTTCCCATGCATCCAATCCGGCGTGGAAACTCACCATCTTGTATTTGATGATGCGGCTGTCTTCCAAGCGCCAGCCTTGGCGCGGTAGCAGCAGCAAATCACCCAGACGATGGGCTGTTTCTGGCATGATGGCAGTGCCAAACAAACCCGCCTCCAATGCCACTTCTACACCCAATACTGCCAGTATATCACCAAACGTTTGCTCCAATTCGTGCTTCGCTTTTTCGCGGTAGCCATCGCGCACATGGAGATATGCCAAACGGCTGTCGCCGGAAAGCCCCATTTTCATGGCATCCCGAATACCTGCCGCGGCAGGGTGAGTTGCCAAATCAATGACATTAGGCGCGTCGTAATGCCCGTGGTCTGCTAAAATTATGACCAGTGTATGTCCATCGCGCACGCTGGCATCCGTTAATAAATCGCGCAAGCCGCCTAACTGCGCCTTAATTTCTTGACGTGTGTAGCGGTTATGAGCGCCGTACATATGCGCGAGCGAATCGACATCGCCCCAATAATCACCGACATAAGCACGTTTGCCACGGGTGAGCCGTAAGGCATCTCCCAAACGCAACAGTGAATCCGTATGGCTAAGATAAGTATGGGTATAGGCAACGCCGCGATGCAAAATGCGTGATAAACCCGTTCCCATCAAATTGCGCTGTGCGACCATATGCGTTTCAACTCCGGCAGCCGTTAAGACTTCTGCCAAGCCCGGCACCGGCACCAGTTTGGCAACAGGCAAGCCCCAACGGTCAAAGGTATCCGGCATTTTATCGCCGACTATCGCGCCAAAATGCAGCATATCCCCAATCAAAGAAAGTTCGCGCAGGTACATCAACGTGCCAAGCATCCCGGTTGCGCCGGGTGCAGCACCTGTCCACAAGCTCGGAAGTGCTACCGCTGTCGTGCTAGGCATCACTGAAGTTAGCGGCACAAACCCACGCCCGCCGGTCAAATCATTCACAATCTCGGCAATTTCAGCATCCTCAGCCACAAGTTGCTGCAAATACAGATAGCCCATGCCATCCATCAAAAATGCCACCACCCGGTCAATTTTGCCGATGAGTGTTTCACCACCCCAAACGGCTGCATCCAAGGGTGCTGGCTGCTGAAGTTCTGTACCCAAAAATGCCGCGATACTATGTGCTACGTTCCTGAGCGATAGTGTTTCATACAGTGGAAAAATCAACTCTTGCGACCAATCGGGTTTAAGTGCGACAGGACGATTGGCACGAATGCGCGTTTCTAAATCGGCAGCGGTGGCTTGCAGCGAAAAAGGCATGTGGAACAGTCTCCAATGGGTGAACAAATATGGCTCATCATGCCATAAAAACCCTTCATTTACAGCATAAAAACGCTATCCAAAACAAAACATCGCACCCGGCTTAGAAGTACGATGTTGATACGACTATTCCATTTTCCCGCAATTTAACGCGGATATGCGGCTACTGACGCAACCGCCGTAATCCCCAAATTTGTGCCACTGCTACTACCAATACCCAATCTGAAACAAACAGCACTGCCCATGACCCCGCTGTCGTCAACGGGAGGGCTTGCGAGAGCAGCAGCAACCAACTGACAACACACCAACCCAGATTTAAAGCAATAATGATTTTGACTTTCAGGGGGTCTATTTTTTCTTCGCGGGCAGCCCACAAGACCCCTGCCGCCACCACCAACAAGATCAATCCGGCAAGTTGCAGAAAACCGCTGCTCTCCAAGAATAAGAAGGTGGTGTTTTGAATGCCCAAAAATTCAGCGATGGGTGTCGCCGCGAACAACAGCAGTATCCCAAAAATCGTGCAGGTGAGTTCATCAGCGTAGAGGACTGCTCGCAGAAATTTCATCTTAAACAGCATAGGTTGTGGGATAGAGTTTGTCGGTGTCAGCGTTTGAGTTTGAGTTGCCATCTGGCATATCCTTCCAGTTAAAGTGAGTGTTTATCCTTATGCTTACCATAACGGTTAAACCACTGCCATTTCAACGAAAATCACTGCCATTTGCTGCCAATTATCTATACCCTCAATAGCAAATAAGATTGCACACCCGTTAAAAATAAAATTCCAGTTTATGAAAATGGGGTTTCAAATCCAACAAAAGTTACAGAAACATCGGGTATCCCCTGTTATGATAGCGCCGTAATCAGATGGTCATTGCCATCCACACCCTATTTTTTGAGGAGCTTTACTCATGACCCATATCATCACTAGCTTGTGCCTGCGTGACGGCGCTTGCGTAGAAGTTTGTCCAGTAGAATGCATTATTCCCGGCAAGCCAGAAGAAGAATGGCCTTGGTATTTTATTGACCCCGATACATGCATTGACTGCGGTGCGTGCATCCCGGAATGCCCATTTGAAGCCATCTTCATCGAAGAAGAAGTGCCTTCGGAATACGAAATGATGGAAGGGCAAGAACGCCTGCCATTTGATACCAAAGAAATCGTCGCCCATAAAGAAGGCGATATTGTAGATTTGACCCCGGATATTCAGCCCAATTATGATTTCTTCTCCAAGGGTCCCGGCTACGAAGCCTTGAATATGTAACCCCATTTGGCATAGTATCAAAGCCCCGCTGTATGGTGGGGCTTTTTGATTCTGTTCCAAATCGCGCTAAAATAAGCCGCATTCTGAACATTTGTTTGTTGTGGACAATTGCTGATGACCAATACACTACCCATCAATCAAATTCTGCATGGCGATTCGCTGGCGATTTTGCCCACGCTCCCGGCAGAAAGCATTGATGTTATTTTTGCTGACCCGCCCTATAACCTCCAACTTAAAAAAGCCTTGTGGCGTCCGAACCTGACACCAGTAGATGCTGTAGATGACGCTTGGGATCGGTTTGATAGTTTTGCAGCATATGATGCTTTCACCCAAGCGTGGCTGGCAGAAGCACAGCGTATCCTAAAACCGCGTTCTAGTATCTGGATTTCCGGCACGTATCATAATATTCATCGCATTGGTGCTATCATGCAGACGATGGGTTTTTGGCTGCTGAATACCATTACGTGGTTTAAGCCGAATGCCATGCCCAACTTTAACGGGCAGCGCCTAAAAAATGATGTGGAATTTTTGATTTGGGCAAAAAAATCAGAAGACAGCCGCTATACAATTAATTATCAACTGCTCAAACGCTTTAACGATGGCAAACAATCCGGCGCTGTTTGGCAAATTCCGATATGCAGTTCTAAAGAACGCTTGCGCTTGCCCGATGGTGAAAAACTGCATTCGACCCAAAAACCGGAAGAACTTTTGCGCCGCGTGTTGTTAGCAAGCGCCCGTCCTAATCATATCGTGTTAGACCCATTTTCCGGTTCTGGCACAACGGCAGCAGTTGCCAAATCGCTGCATATGCGCTGGATTGGCATTGAGCGTGAAACCGCCTACATTGCGCCATCGCGCCAGCGTATAGAGGCAGTACAACCCCTACCTGTGGATGATGAATTTATGGCAGGGCTGCACCACGAGAAACCTGCCCAAGTCAAATTTTCGGCATTGGTGCGGGCGGGCTATTTGCAAGCGGGTGAAACGCTCTATCTGGATAAAACCGATTACCAAGCAAAAGTACTGGCAAACGGCAAATTGACTTTCAATGGCACATCCGGGACGATTCACAGCTTGAGCCGCAAACTGAAAAATGTGCCTTCATGCAATGGTTGGAAGCAGTGGCGGTATGAAGACACCGAAACTGGCGAATTATTATTCATTGATGAGTTGCGCCAGCGTTATCGGGCGAATGGTGTGGTGATTTCCTCTTAAAAATTGCCGGTCGCGGAAACACAGCATTATTCACCACGGGCGACACCGCGCATCGCCCGCTTGCTTGCCGAAGCCATTGCGAGAAATTTAATCACACAAAATTGAAATGTCTGTCCAATATCTTTTTGATCATTTAATCCAATATATTCCCTGATTTTCTTACAGCAGTATCTGGCGTGCGGCTTCTTTAAACGCAGCTAACATCTGCCGATATGACCCTGCTCCATAGCTAATCCGTGCTACGCCTACATCGGCAAGTTGCTGATGAGTCGGCATGTTGGGAAACATCAAAATATTCACTGGCAGGGGCGATGTCTGACACACTTTTTCAATGCTGGCTAAATCGCGCAGACCGGGAACAAAAAAACCGCTGGCACCTGCTTCAGCATAAGCCAAACCGCGCTCAATCGTTTCAGCCACTTTGGCTTCCGTGATAGATGCGTTTAAATCCAAGAGAAAAACATCAGTTCGCGCATTGATAAACAAGGAGATGGTCGCCGCTTGACGAATGGCACTGATGCGCGTGACCTGTTCTTCCAGACGATAAAGTTTTTTCTCGCCCACTATTTGGTCTTCAAAATTGATACCCACTGCCCCCGCTGCAATCACCTGCACGATATTTTTTTGTAGCTGGTCAAGCGATTGGGCATAGCCACCTTCAAAATCCAGTGTGACGGGTAGCTCCACATTGGCAACAATTTCCTTCAGATTGTTCAGGACAATCGCCATTGGTAGCTTTTCACCATCGGCGTAACCATGCGCGGCAGCCACTGCCCAACTGCCCGTAGCGATGGCTTTTGCGCCCACTTCTTGGATCGCCTTAGCGGTACCTGCATCCCAAACGTTATACAGAATCAGCGGATTCCCTTTGACATGCAACGCAGCAAACAAATGGGCATGTTCGGTTTGTAAGCTCATTTTTCTTCCTTTTATTTGTTTCCACGCTAGCCAAACTGCCAATAGTTACAAGACACGATAATCAAATCAATTTTGAGAATTCAGGTACTTTGACAGCCCATTTACAGCGGCTTTGGTGGCAATAGGTTGTTCTCATCTAACCATGCGTCATCCATTTCACGCCAACCAAATTGAGCAAAATCCACGCGCTCCTGAGCATCAAATTCAATGCCTTCTGCCAGTAAATGCGCCTTTTGCTGGCTGCCAGAGGGTTCTGGTAAGCTGATTTTGCCTTGACTGTTGATGACACGCCACCAAGGAATCGGTTTATCGGGTTTTGCCCGCAGCGCCGTTCCTACCCAGCGCGCCCCCAAGCGGTGATATTGTTCGGGGTCTACGTCGGGTGGTGGCGGAATCATCGAGGCAATTTGCCCATAACTGGTGACTTGCCCAACCGGAACCTGCCGGACAATTTTCCAGACAATCGTAAAATACAAGCGCGGATTCGGTGGCGACCACATTAGCTCTGTCAAATCTTATTGTTAGTCCAGTATATTATTGATTATAATCCTACAATACGAGATATACAGCCCGATAGGGATTGTGAGATGAACACTGCCTACGATGAAATTCTCGATTTTGTCACATCTGCCCCCACATTGGCAGCCATTGTGCGCTTCGAACATTCCCCAACCACGCTGGAACGGGTCGCCTACCTGATTACAGGCGATTTCACTGGAACTATCACGCCGGAAGAACGCGATGAATTGCGCGAATTTCATAAAGCGGCAGAGTTCGTACAACAGTTAAAAGTTCGCGCCCAACGCCGTTTAGAACTGTCATCCGGTAGTTATTGATGGGATGATTACGAACAAGTCAGCGCCACCGCCGGAAAATTAAACGCGCCGCGAATTAGCAGGCTTTTGGTGGGGTCTGTCACCGAGACTACCGCATACTCAAAATCGCCTGTAATGCTGGCACCGCTGCTCGTCGCAAACGTTTTTAGCACGAAAACCCCATCCAACTGCGAATCATAAAGCTCGCCATTTGCCAACGTTAGGCTAGGGCGCACCGCTATTCCTTCGCTCGGCACATCACGCAAGAAATAATTGCCGGGCGTTATAACGCGAGGGAAAGCGAAAGCTAGGCGTGGCACATCTGCCTGCGACGATTCTAAAATAAAGGTATTGCCTTCCCCACAGCGCAAGCCGCCAACCCCTGCCAAACGCAGCGTCTCTGAACCGTTAATATCGGCGGCAAAGCCAGCACCTTGCAAATCAAACGGATTCAGCGCATTGGGGTCAAAATCTGAGCCAGCACCGGGATTAACTGTGGCAACAGGCGTTACCGTAACGGTTATGCCGCCCGATGATTCGCGGGTCGGTGTCGGTTCATTGCTAACAGCATCTGCCAATGTGACCGTAGCTGCGGCAGTTGGGTTATCGGTGGCGATTTCGGCAAGGGTGGGCAATGCCTGATTGCTGCTGCCGCACGCCGTACACAGGCACATGATTAAAAACGCAAAAAGTCCAGCGCGTATTGTGAGCATAGCATATCCTCATCGTGGATAAGGGCATTTTTATCATAACAATCCACATTGCATTCTACCAGTGAGAGTGACGAAATATCAGCACTGGTGTTTACATTTCATATCAATCTGCGAATAATAGACAGCTAGATTTTAGAGATTCTGGATAAACCTCATGATATCTGATAATCATCCCATCACTTTCACCGATAGGATGCGGCGAATTGTGTCTGTGCCGCTGAACGCTGCTGGCGGCTTGTTATTTCGTCTCGGCATTCATCCTGATGTGGTCACTTCTGCCGGGTTAATCGTGGTGGCAGTGGCGGCGTGGTTCATTGCCCAAGGCGAATTACAAACCGGTGGCTTGATTCTGTTGGTCGGGTTGCCTCTAGATGCGCTGGATGGTGCGGTAGCGCGGGCGATGCGGCGCAAAGGGCAGTTTGGCGCAGTGCTGGATTCCACCCTAGACCGCTATGCTGACTGTTTTATTTTTGCCGCTTTGAGTTATCATTTTGCCGTGCAGGAACGGTTTGAGATGTTTTTGCTGGCACAGGCGGCGCTGATGGGCAGTTACGGCGTTAGTTATGTGCGAGCGCGTGCCGACCAGATGGATGTCTCGGTTAAGGTGCAGGTGGGTATTTTTACGCGGCTAGAACGGCTGGCGGTGATTTTAGCGATGCTGCTGATGCCAAGTTTGCTGCTCATCCCCGAAGCACTGGATATTGGGATGCTCATTTTGGCAATGGGGACGAACATCACGACGCTGCAACGCTTATGGTTTGTCTACAGAACGCTGAAGAAGCGAGGCGAGTAAAAGGCTATGGAGTTCAAAGACCAGTATATTTTGTTACAAGATACTTTTCTGGGGGATATACAAGTCCGCTATTATGGCATCATCATCGTTACGGCGATGCTGGTAGCGGCATTTGTGGCAGCACAATTGGCGCAGCGCCGCAAACTTGACCCCGACCATGTGTGGGGTGGGCTAACGTGGGCAATTTTCCCCGGCATTATCGGCGCACGTTTATGGTTTGTGATATTTCCCCCTATTTCGTTGACGGTGGGCTGCGGCAGCACTGACCCCGGCGCAATTTGCAAAGATTTCGCGTGGTTCATGGCGAATTTTAGCAACCTCACCGACGGTCCCTTAGCGATTTGGAGTGGCGGATTAAGCATCTTCGGTGCGGTGTTGGGCGGCTTGTTAGGCGCATGGTTGTATTGCAGCCCCTATCACAACACGGTCGCTAAATTTTTCTATTATCTCTTTAGCCCGATTACCTTTGTGTTGGGCTTAATCGCGTGGATTCCGACTATCATTTTCCAGCGCATTCGCGGTCAAGAAACAGCGGGCTATCGTTTTGAACGTTTCAAGACGGATTTCCCCGATGCCGGGCTGCCAGTTGGTCCATGGTTGGATATTGCTGGCGTGGTATTGCCGTTAGCGCAATTTATTGGGCGCTTCGCCAACGCAGTGAATCAAGAATTGTATGGCATTCCCACCACACTGCCGTGGGGCATCCCGATTGATACGGCGCATCGCGTGGGCGAATATACCAATCTGGTCGAATATCCGCTGACGAACCCGACAACGCTGTTTCACCCCTTGTTTTTATACGAAGGTTTGTGGAGTTTGGCGGCATTTTTTGTGCTGCTCAATCTCTATAATCGTCAGTATCGCAAGTTTGTTCCCGGCGATTTTTTCCTGCTGTATCTGATGCAGTATTCGTTCATTCGCTTTTTGCTAGAATTCTTGCGCGTCGAGATTGCGACTGTTCCCGGCACATCGCTGAACAGTTCGCAAGCATTCACAGTGCTAGTATTTGTGGTAGCCGCCGTCATTTTCTTCTATCGGCGGCGCAACGGTGTTCCGGCGGCACAGGCAGAACAAGAAGCCGCTACCGCGTAAAAGATTAATCACCATCCCCCTCCCTATGTAATGGGGAGGGGCTAGGGGTGGGGAGGCGGGGATGGTTATCCCCACTCTGCCCCGGCTTAATAGTCATCCTCTTCTTCTTCACGCACTTCAAGGCGCGAAATATCGGCTTGGATGGCTTTTTCATCCGTCACCAGATAATTTTTACGCAACCGCTTGTACGTGAAGTGAGCATCAGCATGGATGCCCTGTGCCGCAAAATAATCGCAAATGCGCTGAATATCGCGTTGTAAAATCATGCGGGCTTGGGTGTTGCCTTCCAGCAATGTCACCTGTGGGAAGTCAATCAACGTGATATTGCCCTGATGATACAGGATGTTGTACGGCGAAAGATCGCCATGAATGAAGCCAGTTGCCAGCATGAGTTCGATATTTCGCAGCACCTCTTGGAAAATTCGGCGGGCTTCATCTTCCGGTAAATCCACTTCGCTTAGGCGGGGTGCGCCACGAGTTTCATCTCCAATGTAGCTCATGAGAATGGCATTTTCGCCAGCAGCGAAAGGCTGCGGCACGGCAGCACCAGCGGCGTGCAATTTTTGCAGCGTCGTATATTCATACATCAGCCACGATGTATGCGCCATCTGCTGCCCTAATCCAGTATTCTGGTCTACGGCTTTCCGCAGGCGTTTATCGCGTTCTTTCACTTGGCGTCCGTCGGTCGTCAGGATAGCACGCCCTTCACGGTACATCTTGTCGTTGCGTAAGTTACGGAACATGCGCGGACGATACACTTTAACTGCCAACAGTTCCTGCCCAGTAGACGGATGCGCGGCACACCGATAGACGCTGGCTTCTTTGCCACCATTCACGCGCCCCAGCACATCGGTAATCAATGCCGTATCGTAAAACTGGCGCAACGAACTGAGCAACCAGCCTTCTTCAAACAGTCCCGGCACATAGGTTGTCTTAAAGCCGCCTTCTAGCCCAACGGTATCGGCGATGTCTTGCAGAATGCTTTGCTGCGATTTTTTCGGTTTGTGATTCGGTTTTTGCTGCTTGCGCTTACGCCGCACAGGTTCAAATTGTGCTTCGTCATCGGTATACAAGTCATCATCATCCAGATTGAGAAGTGGGTCGTATTTCGCCACCAACGTGATTTGCCTTTTGAGTGTAATATCGTGTTGTTTTTATAGAGTGGGGAACAAATGGGTATTTGTTCCGGGCTGTGCCGCCATTGCCGCTAACGATTAACGCCAGCAGCAAAGCATAGCAAAAAAATAGGCATCGCCAGAATAATCGTGTCATAAAAAGGGGTATCATGCAGGAAAAAGAGGTCATGTTTCCGGGCGAATCAGGCAATAATTCCTGAGCCGGAAGCACAGCAAAAACCACACAGCAAAGACTGAAAGGGGCAAATCACCAAACCGATAATGTAGAAAACAGCATATCGGAAAATAGACATCAGGATACTATTTGCAACAATTCAGGTGTTAGTTGCTGGCAGTATTTCCCTGCACGATAACCACCACAATTGCCGTTCTAGCCATACTGACACTCTCCTATCATCAATAGTGGATACTCAACGTCAGTATAGCACAAAAAATGGTTTTGGCAAGCACTTTGGGTCATAAAAGACCAGCTAAAAGAGTCCAAAATATGACGAATGTCGCTATTGTAACAATTCAAATTGCGCTATCATAGAAGTGTTCAACAGAATGCAGGAAGGTGACACATGGCACAAAATGCAACCCAAGAAGCAGAAAAAGCTGCACAAGAAGCCCGCGAAAAGCTGGAAAAATTCGGCAAGACATTTACCAAACAGGCGAATGTCGCCCGCGAAAAATTAGTGGAACAATTGCAGGAAGCCGAGCAGCGCATCCGGCAAGAAATTGATAAAAACAAACTGGATGACGATGCCCGCGCCCAAGTGGATAACGCGCTCACACGCCTAAATGAAGTCAGCGCCTATCTTCAAAAACATACGGTGGAACAAATTGAAGAACAAGCCAAGCAAGTTGTGCGTGAGAATGTTTGGCGCAACCTGATTATCGCCTTCATCTTTGGGTTGGTATTGGGGCTGCTGCTGCGCGGACGCGATTAAGCGGCTATAGCTCTTCAAATTGATCGGTGGTGGGATTTTTGCGCGTCTTGGCAGCATCAAAGACGCGCCCACTCATCACGATATACACCCCCGGCGGCAGTATTTGAACTGCTGCCACTGCTCCCCCAATATTCAAAACAGCATCGGTCTTTTTGAATGCCGCTGGTTGCATTGCCCCAGTAATCACGATAGTTTTTTCGGGGATAGACCGCACGGCGTCGCCCGTCAGCGTCATCGTATCCGTGCCATGCGTGATAATAATCTGGGTGTGAGGGCTATTGGTGATGGCTTCAACCAGTTGTTGGCGATCTTCTGCGGTGATGTGCAAGCTATCTTTACGACATAATTCTGTCACTTCGTAGGCAAGATTCACATTTGCCTCTTGCAGCAATGTGGCAATTTGCGGCGCACCGACAACAAAATCGCTTGCTTGCGTAGAATAAGTTTTATCAATAGACCCACCCGTGGTAAAAATATGGATGGTCATGATTAGCTACCCCTTTTTAAAAATCGCGCATAGACTGCAACGGTCTCATCTGCCATGCGGGCGGCGCTGAACAACGTATCTAAACGGTCTTCACCATTTAAACCCATATACAAGCGCAACTCTCGATCCGGCAAAAGCAGGCGCAGTGCATCGGCAATCGCTTTGGGGTCACGCGGCGGCACCAAAATACCGCTTTCGCCGTGTGCCACCACTTCGGGGATAGCACTCACGGCGCTGGCAACCACTGGAATACGGCGCGACATGGCTTCTAATAAGACCAAGCCAAAACCTTCCCATAAGCTCGGCATCAAAAAAACATCCAACCCTGCTAAAAAAGCCGGGGCATCTTTGCGCCAGCCAATGAAGCGTGTGCGGGCAGCAATGTCACGCTGGCGGGCTTCAGCCTCTAACAACGGTTGCAATTCGCCTTCACCAGCAATGACGAAATAAACATCCCGAAACTCGTAAAACAATTGTTGGAAGGCTTGCAAGGCATAGGTCACGCCTTTCTGCTCGACTAAACGACATGCCATGCCAATCAACAGCGTATGCGGTGCCAACCCCAATTCGGCGCGTAAATCAGCGCGGGCTTTAGCGGTTTCCGCGGCGGTGATATGCGTATATTCAATGCCATACGTCACCACATGCACTTGGTCATGCGGTGCGCCTTCAATCGTGGTCGTAAATACTTTGATAGCATCGCTAATGGCAATGCCACCATGCAGCCCATGCCACAACCAACGGTTCAGCGTTTTGACGGCAGGATGATGCCGAAAATCGTCATCGTTGTGGCGTCCGGTAAGGATAACTTTTACACCGGAAAGTTTCGCTGCCAACAAGCCAAATAAATCCGCATGAATCAGATGGGTATGCACAATGTCAGGCTTGAGTTGGCGCAAGATGCGGCGCAGCCGAAAAATCACATACGTATCGGCATCCCGGTAAATAATCACGCGCTGCACCGGAATTTGCCGTTTTTCCGCTTCTGCCACCATCTCGGTCATGAGGTTGCGCGGTTCAACCAGCATGAGCAATTGAGCATCCACTTGACGTTTACGGAGTTCCGTCAGCAGGATGAGCAAATGCCGTTCTGCGCCCCCGATACGGGTGGCTTTGATGATATGAACAACGCGCATACAGGTTATGGTAGTCGTTGGCTATGAATAAATAGAGATGCTGCGAATTTCTGGCAATAACGGCAAGATAAGCGGCTGTTTGCCATGAAAAAAAGCGACCTGAACGTATCAGGTCGCCCATCCAGAATTAGCTACCGGCTTCTTCTGTTGCTTCTGTTTCTTCAGTAGCGGCGGCTTCTGCGGTTGCTGATACTTCTTCAGTAGCCATAGCTTCTGTGGTTGCTGATACTTCTTGAGTGGCAACTACTTCTTCTGTAGCAGTCGGTTGTTCGCTGGTATCTGTCGGCGGCAGCGCATCAAAGGGCCCGTAAGAGTCAATCGCGGCGGTAATTTCGGCGGCAGTTAAGCCCACAGTTTGCCCATTAACGCGCACAGTGGGGGTAGAGGCAATGCCTTTGGCGTTACCCGCGCCGATAATATTGGTGATTTTTTCGCTGCTGAAACAGCTATTAAAATCGCCCATATTCAAGCCCAAGGCTTCTGCCCCGGAAGACAACCGATTGCTGGTGAAGGCATTGTTCACAAAACGCCCATGCCAATCGAACAGGACATCGTGCATCTCCCAGAATTTGCCTTGTTCGCCAGCGCATAAGGCAGCGCGGGCTGCGCCTTCGGCATTTTCGATGCTGCCTGTGAGCATAGGAACAAACGTAAATGCCACATGCCCGGCACGCACGCGCTCTACAATAGCGGGGAAAACATCATCATGAAATTGTTTGCAGCCGGGGCAGCTAAAACTAGAAAATTCTTCGATTTGAACTGGAGCGTCAGCATTGCCCAAGCGCGGGAAGTTTTCGTCATTAACGCCAATTTCTAAACCTTCATAGGCAGTCGTGACACCTTCTGGAATCGGTGCATCTGCCGGACGAGTTGAAATCAGAAATAAACCTGCAACCAAAACGGCAGCAATAATTAATCCGATAACCAGATATTGTTGTTGTTGGCGCTGGCGCTGTTTTTCGCGTTCTTCGCGCCGGACTTTTGCCGCTTTAGCGGAATTTGTGGGTTTCGTCATGTGGATAGGGCTCCTCAATTGCCATATTGTAATAATTTGCGATGAAAGTTTACAGCACAAACGGTTGTTTCGGCAATTATGAGATACCTTAGTAGGGTCGGATATAGGCATAATCTGGGATTTCATCGGCATTATCGGTATGATACGTCAACATGGAGATAGACGCAGTTGCTGGATAACGTTCTGGTAAACCGAGTGCCTCCAATTCGCCGCGCCCAATGATATTGTCAGGTTGATTTTTGGCGAACAAAAAACCCACGACCACAATATCACCATGCGAGACTGCTGCAATCGCTTGTCCAGCATGAGTACGGCGCATATCGGCAATAAAATCTAACAATCGCCGCCGCAAATCGCGGGGTTCTTCATAGGGCGGTTCAATACCAGAATACATATCATAATTGATGGCTTCTAGTTCACTATGCGAGCGTCCCTCATGCGGTGTCAGCGTTTCGATAAGGCGTTCTTCCAGATGCACGGTTTGATTGTCGGGTTGGGCGCGGGCAATATAACCAGCGGTTTCCTGCGCCCGTTCCATTGGGCTGCTATAAATGGCGGCAAGTGGTTTAGCCTGTAACCACTGCCCGGCAGCGGCGGCTTGGGTTTTGCCAGTTTCGCTCAGATAAAAATTGGGCAAGCGCCCGTATAAAATCTGCTGTGGGTTGTAGACTTCACCATGGCGAACAAGATACAGAATCAGCGGCGCACTCATGCAATCTCCATCTATCATGTGGGTGAAAATATTGATTCAGTATACCCAATTTACGCCATGCTGAATGCTGTAAAACCATTGCTGAATTCAGCAACCTAGCGCAAACAGGTTACTTGTCTGTACGCCCTTGCACAAATCCGCTACAATCAGCGCACGATTTTTAATACGTGTGGAGCAAACAGCGTGCAGCAATCGCAAAAACGGCTGGAGGTCTTTAATACCGGCTTGAGCTTATATCGGCGGACATTCAAGCGATTTCGTCCGGCACATCGGGCGATTCGGAGGCGGCCCAGCCGGCGCGGAAGCGATAGGTCGTCACCGCCATGCCGTCGG
>JALHOR010000020.1:21756-63751 GCA_022842885.1 Anaerolineae bacterium | reverse complement strand
CCGTGAATACACCCCCCCGTACCATCAGCCAGAAAAGCGACCCCGTGGAAGCCGAAATGCTGCGTGAACAATATCCGGGTGTCATTACGCCGGGTTATCACCTCAATAAACGCCATTGGAATACGCTTTTGGTCAATGGCACTTTGCCCGATGCCGATATTGCAGCAATGATTGAAGATTCGTATCGGTTGGTGTTTCAATCTCTCAAGAAGGCAGACCGCGAAGACGTGCAACGCTTCGCGGAATAATGTTTTTAAAATTCTTAGGCATTGGTGCCAGTACGCATAGTCGTTAGATAATGATGGACAGCGGGCATTAAGAGCGATTCAAAGCCAATTGTGATATAGCGTGCGCCGCGCTGCTGCCACTGTTGTGCTGCCTGAGCATTGGGAACCATAATGCCTAATGCCAGATTTGTCCCGGCGACAATCTCAACAATCCGCTGCATGGCGGCTTGTACATCAGGATGTTGCGACTGCCCCGGCACACCCAATGAATGCGATAAATCGGTGGGTCCGATAAAGATAACATCAATGCCATCAATTTTGACCATTTCTGGGAGTTCATTAACCGCATCAATGGTCTCAATATGAATCACAACCAGCGTTTCGCGGTTGGCTGCCTCAACATATTCGGTATATGACTCACGGAAGCCGTAATCTGCCGCCCGAATGCCTGCCAAACCCCGCACACCACGCGGATGATATTTGACAGAACGCACGGCGGCTTCGGCTTCGGCGGTGGTATTCACCCAAGGGATATGTAATCCCTGCGCTCCAGTATCCATCAGGCGTAAAATCGTTGGGGCTTGATTGGTGGTTACACGCACAATGGGCGTGACATTTTGCAATTCCGCTGCCCGCACCATATGCTCGCAGTCTTGAGGTTCAATCGTGCCGTGTTCGCCATCAAAAACCAGAAAATCCCAAGGTTGATAGCCCAATACTTCAATTAAACTGGCGCTCGGATAGCGCACGAAACAACCATATACGGTTTCGCCAGCCTTTAAACGTTCTTTTGTGATATTTTTTCGCATATATCTCTCGCTATTCGGGTCGTTTATGATGACGTTCCATCACTGCCGGGCGCAATTGGGCGACGACGCCACCATCTACATATAAAATTTGCCCGGTGATATAACTGGCTTCATCGCTGGCAAGAAATAAAACCGCAGCGGCAATGTCCGCTGGTTGTGCCAAACGCTCCAACGGAATAGTATCCAACAGCCGTTTTTGCTGCTGTGGCGTCGGCAAATAATCGGTAACAGGCGGCGTTGCCGTTAAACCGGGTCCAACGGCATTCACACGGATTTGCCAAGGCGCAAGGTCTACCGCCATCGCTCGTGTAAGCGCCTCTATCGCGCCTTTG
The DNA here is from genome assembly GCA_022842885.1 of Anaerolineae bacterium. Taxonomy (GTDB): domain Bacteria; phylum Chloroflexota; class Anaerolineae; order Aggregatilineales; family Phototrophicaceae; genus JALHOR01. Next base: position 62,383 of record JALHOR010000020.1, on the reverse strand, counting down.
GCAGCGTCATACGCCGACATTTCACGGTGCGCTCGCAGCGCCCCAAAACTGCTAATATGTACCACCGAACCGTGTTTTTTCTGGTCTGCCATAATTTTGACCGCATGATGGGAACACAAAAAAACACTTTTTAAGTTAATTTGCATCACTTTATCCCAAAAATCTTCGGTCATATCTAAAAAATGTGCCGTGGGAATTGCCCATGCCGCATTATTTACCAGCACATCCACCGTGCCGAATTTTGCCATAATCGTTGCATACAGTTGTGCCACTTGGTCAGATTGGCTCAAATCTACCCGCACCGCCAACACATTGCCACCTTGTGCCGTTAATGCTTGTTCGGTGTTGTGGAGCGTCTGCTCATTAATATCAGCAAGGACAACGGTTGCGCCTTCTTGGGCGAAACGTTCTGCGATACCGCGCCCAATGCCTTGCCCACTGCCCGTTACAATAGCGATTTTATCTTTTAACCGCATAGGGGATTTCCTTTGGCATTTTAGTGAGACTGAGACTCTGCCTGTTTTGACAAGTATCCTACAGTAGGTTATCCTATTTTTAGAGTATTGCCAAGATAACTGAGATAAGAGCCATTTATGATGTATGGTTTTTGGTGTGAACGCCCTCTCCCTGCGGAATTTGAACATCTATTGGAAAATGTTGGCGTGCTTATTGGTTCAGGCAATGTCACTTCAAATGAATTTTTAGAACATGCACATCAAGTTCATGCCATCATTGCCGGTGCTGTTACTCGTTTTGATGATGTCTTTATGCAAAAAATCCCCAATCTAAAAGTGATTGCTCGCACCGGAATCGGTGTAGATAATGTCTCTATTCCAGCGGCAACGGCGCGAGGGATTGCGGTTTGCAACGCGCCCGATGTGCCAACCCGTGCGACTGCTGAACATGCGATTATGCTCTTATTTGCCATCACCAAACATCTGCGGCGTATAGACCGGGCATGGCAAATTGGCGAAAGACGCGATTTTTATACGCAGCAGCGGGCGATTGAAATAGAAGGCTTGCGCTTGGGCGTAGTCGGTTTGGGGCGGATTGGGCGCAAAGTCGCCCAGTATGGGCGTGGCTTGGGCATGGTAGTGATGGGTTATGATCCTTTTTTGCCGCAAGCACAGTATGCTAAATTAGGTATCGAATTTGCCGCTACATTGGAAACACTGCTTGCTCAAGCAGATGTGGTCTCGCTGCATATTCCCGCCACACCGGAAAATTATCGCTTGATGAACGTAGACCGTTTTGCCCAGATGAAACGCGGCGCATATTTTATCAATACCGCCCGCGGTAGTTTGGTAGATGAAAACGCATTGTTGGCAGTGTTAGAGAGTGGGCATTTGCACGGTGCAGGTCTCGATGTGTTTGACCCCGAACCCCCCAATGCCGATAATCCACTGCTGCACCGTGACGATGTGATGGTGACACCCCATGTCGGTGGCGTTACGGTGAGCAGTCGTAATCAATTTTGGGTACAAGCACTCACCCAAGCAGTGCAAGTGCTAAAAGGCGAAATCCCGCCGCATCTCGTCAACCCACAGGTGATAACATGATTGTTGATGCTCATGTGCATGTGTGGCGGGCAACGGCTTCCTACCCGAATCCTAGCGCCACGATTATCAGTCCATTTTCGGATGTGCCAATTGAACTGCTAGCCGATTATTTGGACGACCAAATTACACCACTTTTTGTCTACAAGTGGTGTAATTAACTGTTATTGCCATGAAAACTGAGTACGATTATGCTTTGATGGCATGGATGCGGGCGCTCCATAGGTTTTTGGTAATCGGCATTGCGATGTGGGTGAGTAGATGTCTGGTAAACGCACGCTTCGCAAGGAAGTCTGGTAGCGCAGATGTTGCTATTGATGCCATTTGCCCGGCATTATAATATTCACGAGCAATAACACGGTACGTTGCAAATCCAGCCTTCGCCAAGCCAGATAAATATTCTGCTTCAGAAATTGCCCCACCAGCACAAGCTACTGTTAGTAATCCACTTCGCCGTACCCAAAACGGCAGATTTTCCGCCACAATATCGGATACAAGCATCTGACCACGCGGCTTAAGCACCCGCGCAATCTCATTAAAGACGGTTTGCTTTTCCGGCGCTAAGTTAATCACGCAATTGGAGATGACCCAATCAACGGATTGGGAGTCGATGGGTAAGTCTTCGATCTTCCCTTTTTTCACCTCAATATTGGTGAAGCCGGATTTAGCGATATTCTTGCGGGCTAGAGTGAGCATTTCATCAGTCATGTCCACACCTATGACTTTTCCTGTCGCGCCAACTTTGCCAGCAGCAAGAATCAGATCAAGCCCTCCACCACAACCCAAGTCTAAAACGGTTTGCCCTGGTTGCACTTCCGAGAAACCGACTGGATTACCGCAACCAAATGAAGTTTCCGCAACCCCTTCTGGGATAAGTTGTAATTCGCCAACAGAGTAGCCAGCGAATTTTGCATTTCCCGTTTGCGCGACTATCCCCTTCGCGTTGCTCGTAACAGCATTTCCATATTCCTCTGCAATGTTCTCGTGTGTGATATTCATCATATATTCCTTGTACATTGCTAATTTTTGATTAACTAAAATGCGCTTAAAACTTGTTCAAGTTGAGTGTTTATCTTCCCTAAACCATCTGGATATTAGAAAGTTCAATCAGTGTGGTTCGCTGGTATCTGAAAAACACTTAACAAGACGCCGCCAATCCCGGCAACAAATGGCACCCCCAACCACATATGAATCTTCCACCACAAGCCTTCGTTCCCTTGAGCTAAAGCACTTTGATTAAGAACAAGCACGTAGAGCAAGCCCATTATGAATGGCACACTGAAAGCAAAGAGATGGCGCGTGTTGAGATTATTTTTGAAGTGTTTTAGCTGATACCAGAGCATATCGGCTAAAATGCCCGCAATGAACATCGTTACTAATAATCCCGGAAAGCGGTTGACCTCCCCCCAAGACATGAAAAACATGAGTGATGAATTCACGCCAATCACAAAAGTCATCGTCCCTAAGGGCAAATCCCAACGGGAGAGCAAGAAAAGCAGCGTTCCAATCAATAAGAGAGACGGGATTACCATACTCAAAACACCATAAACATTTGGCAGAAAGCGAGGGTCTTCCAACTCAATCAGTGTTTCAGCAAACCCCGGATTGATGATTAAAACATTGGGCGTGTTATAGAAGTGAACGTACTCCGTAAAGAAGGTTAGCACGGATACCGCAAGCGTCGCTGAAAGTACAACCGGGAACAGTTGTTGCCATCCGTGTCTATGACGCTCATTCCAAGCAGAGCGCAGGGGTCCGGTCACGACAATAAAACCCGATATTGCCAATAGTAGATGGGCAGGACTGAGGAGTGCCTCAATATCAGCTTCTGACCCGAAGACTTCATGCCAAACAAAATCGAAGATACCTGAACCAACAAACGCCAAAAATCCAAACAATGATAAAGCATATCCTTTCGGCAGTGCCGAATTCCAGAGATAGCCTTTCGATACATTCCGCATTTGTGTCACCACCAGCAGAAACCCGGTAGCTAACATCCCGGTATAAAGTACGCCATGCCAAGGGGTCAAAAAGCTCTCAAGGCTTTCGGGTAAGTGGCTATGCGCCCATCCATCTAGGTAGACGCCAAAGACAAACCAAGAAGATAATAATGCCACCCATAGATCAAAAGCGAGATGTGTTGGCGGAAATGTGAATTTCGCGTGTTTAGGTTCTTCAAAGGCAATCGAAGGATTTTCTGCTATCATAAAGGAACTCCAGTGAGTTGGTTTTTCGACTTGGTGTTGTATACAATATTTAAAGTAGTGCCAATACCGTGCGAAGTCAACCAGTGATTTCGATTGCTTATTGCATAATGGACAGGTGTCTAAAAATGCCAGACAGAAGAGTGCAGCGTACAAGAGGTATGCTTCAACGCGCCTTAATTGAGCTGATTTTACAGAAGGGATATGAGGGGATCACCATCAAAGAAATTGCTGAACATGCCAATGTTAATCACGCTACGTTTTACCTGCACTATAAGAATAAAGAGCATATTCTGGAGATTACTCTGCGAGAGACATATGAGGCTTTAGTTCAGGAACTTGCAAATGATAAGCGTTGTTGTGTTGATAGTAAGCAGGCAATGATTCAAATCTTTCACCATGTTGCTGCTCATGCTCAAATTTATCGTGTGTTGCTCAGTGTAAGTGGTGGAGTCAATTCCGCCATTATTCAAACACGAAACTATATCGCGTCGCTTGTTCAAAGTCAGTTGATAGCTTTGGCACCTCATCAAGTTGGCGCTATTCCTTACGATGTGATTGCCCACCATACAGCCGGGGCGCTTCTTGCCGTCATCAGTTGGTGGCTTGAGCATGAAATGCCCTACTCGCCGACGATCATGGGGGAAATGAGTTGCCAACTTTCTTCACCACCGACATTGATTGGATTGGGTTTAGCCTTTCAAGTCAGTAATTAACGGCACTCTTCCCCTGTCCCTTCTCCCGAAGGAGAAGGGCAAAATAAAACAAGCCGAATGTGAAATCCCTCTCCAGCCGGGCGGCGAACCTTGCGATAACGCTTCGGAATTTAGAGTGAGGGCTAAACACAATCTGATAGTTAGGATTAATAATGATACCGCTGCAATTTCTCGCGGTTTTCGAGATATTCTTGGCGAGCCTGCTGCGTTTCTGGGATAGAAGTCACTTCTGCTGGGGCAACATCCCACCAGACATTGGAGCCGGGACCATAACGATGAGGTTCAATTTCCACAATAATCGCGCACGAAGATGTTTCTTGGCGAGCCTCTGCCAATGCTTTCGTGAGTCCTTCCGGCGTCGTTACATTCCATGTTTTTGCGCCCATGCTTTCGGCATTTTTAGCAAAATCAATCGGCACATACTCACCTTCTAAGCGATTCGTGCCATTATCGCGGGCGCGGAATTCATTGCCAAAGCTGACGCCCACGCGCCCCATTTGCAAGCGCCGAATAATCTGAAATCCGTGATTGTTCATGATAATCAGCGTAATTTTGAGGTCTTCTTTCATGGCAGTCACCAATTCCGACGGTTGCATCAAATAGGTGCCATCACCGATGAGAACATAAACTTCACCTTCAGGCTGTGCCATCCGCACGCCTAGACCCGCCGGAATTTCATAGCCCATACAGGAAAAGCCAAATTCCAGATGGCAATGACGTTGGTTCGTTGTATCCCACAATTGATGCAAATCGCCGGGCGCACCCCCGGCAGCCGTAATCACCGTATCGCCGGGCTGCGCTTGCTGATTGACAACATTGATGGCGTGCAGTTGGTTAAAAATTTCGCCTTTATGCTGAACAAAGACTTCATTTTTGAGGAGATGCTGCCATTCTTCTTTGGCGACTGCGATTTCTTCATAATAGGCAGGGTTGGGTTGTAAGCCAACTGCTTTTCCAGCTTCGGTTAATGCTCGCAATGCCTCGCGGGCATCAGCAACGATGGGCAATGCACCTTGTTTATAAGCATCATGTCCATTGACATTGATACTGATAAATTTCACATCCGGGTTATTAAATGCCGATTGTGACCCGGTGGTGAAATCAGTCAGGCGCGTGCCAATGCACACAATCACATCGGCTTGGCTAACCAATTTGCCCGCCGAACCAGTCCCGGTCACACCGAAGCCGCCGAGTGTCATAGCAGTTTCATCGGGCATTGCGCCTTTGCCAGCAAATGTTTCGCCCACCGGAATGCCAAAATGATTAGCGAAAGCCTGTAATTCAGCGTGTGCCTCTGAGTAAATAACGCCGCCACCCGCGATAATCACCGGACGTTGAGCATGTTTGAGCATCTCAATCGCGGCTTGAATGCGTGCCGGATTGGGCAAGCGCCGTTCAATATCCCATACACGCTCCTCAAAAAAGGTTGCGGGATAATCATAAGCGTGCGCCTGAATATCTTGTGGCAGTGCAATCACCGCTGCACCTGTATCTGCGGGATCTGTTAAAATTCGCATCGCTTCTGGTAATGCCGTTAAAATATGTTCGGGGCGCGTCATGCGGTCAAAAAAGCGGCTCACCGGACGAAAGGCATCATTCACGCTCACATCTGCCGAAATAGGATGTTCAAGCTGCTGTAACACAGGTCCCTGATGGCGCGTGGCATAATAATCCGCAGGCAGCAATAACACGGGCAAACGATTCACGGTTGCCGTTGCCGCGCCGGTAATCATATTCGTTGAGCCGGGACCAATTGAAGCCGTACACGCCAACATTGCCAAACGCCGATTGGCTTTGGCAAAACCGCTGGCAGTATGCACCATAGATTGTTCGTTGTGGGGCTGCATAAACGGCAACTCTGCCCCATATTCGATGAGCGCCTGCCCCAAGCCCGCCACATTGCCATGCCCAAAAATGCCAAACATCGCCGGAATAAGCCGCCGCTGTTTGCCATCGCGCTCGCTATATTGCACCTGTAAATATTTGACGATGGCTTGTGCCATTGTCAGCCGAATTGTTTTTGCTGCCATATCAAATGCCTTTCTTGATTTAAAAATCATAATTTCCGATAACATGCTGGTCAAAATCAATTAACGAACCCGTCATCATCTCGGCAGCATCGCTCAACAAAAACGCCGTCATACCCGCCACATCTTGCGGACGCAGCAAGCGTTTAAACGGCAAATTCGGTTCTGCCAATTCCAGCCAATTTTCCGGTTTGCCCATCGCCAATTGGATGGCATGTTCGTTAGTCGTTGCGGTCCAGCCAATGTTCAAACCATTCACACGGATATGGTCAAAACGCAAGGCGTGCGCGGCATTTTTAGTGAGCGTGGCTAACGCCCCTTTAGAAGCACAATAAGCGGTGATGAAAGACTGCCCCCCATGCGCCGACATACTCTGAATATTGACGATGCTACCGCTAATTTTTTCGCGCTTCATGATGCGGACGGCTTCTTGCATCAGGATAAACGGCGCTCTGGTATTCACCCGGAAAATTTGGTCCCACAATTCGACGCTGGTATCATCCAACGTGCCACGGGTGGTTAATCCGGCAGCATTAACTAAACCATCTACGCGCCCAAATTGGGCATCCGATGCTTGCACAATGCGGCGGCAATCGGCTTCGCTTTCCAAATCCGCGGGAACATACATGACTTGTGTGCTGGGGTTGTTCAGTTCGGCAGCAAGACGTTTGCCATTGTCTTGGTTGCGTCCAGTAATCACAACGCCCTTTGCGCCGAGTTCGACCAAATGACGGGCAATGCCTTCGCCCAAACCTTGTGTGCTACCAGTAACAATAATAATTTTGCCTTCTAAATTGTTGCTTGTGTTATTCATAATGCCTCGTGCTTTCGGTAGATTTTTTAACTTTCTATAATTTGAAAATGTTTTAAGCGGTCTTGAATACCTTCGTAGTGAAAAATCATGCTGATTTGCATGGCAGCAATATCCCGCGCTTCCAACGCTTGTAATATTCGCAGGTGGCGCTCATAGGTTCGTCGTAAATCAGTTGGTTCGGGCAGCGCACTTAGCTTACGCGCTTGGTAGAAAATACCCCAAAACACATCCAAAATCTTGCTCATTACGGTATTATCCACATTCATCCATAAAATTTGATGAAAGCGGCGGTCATTCTCAGCAGAGTAAATACCATTCTCTGCTGCCACCAACATTTGGTTGGTAATGTCGCTGAGTTGGGCAATCTGTTCGGCTGTAACAACTGCGATAGCACGGGGAATCATGCCATATTCGACCTGAAAACGAACTTCCAAAATATCGGATAATTGGGTGAGATTAAACATGATCCCATACCCAAAACTATCCAGCAGTGCATCAAAAGAAAAATGACCGACAAATAATCCCGCGCCAGAACGTCCTTCGACAATATCGAGCATTTCGAGCGCCTTCACTGCCTCGCGCACTGAATTCCGGCTGATACCAAGCTGCTGCGCCAATTCCATCTCAGACGGCAATGCATCACCCGGCTTGAGCGCATTTTGAATGATATAGTCTTTAATCACTTGTTGGACTATTTTGTAGAGGGGCAACCGATGCTGAACAGGCTTGATGGGATATTGTGGTTCAACAGTCATAATCCCTCGCTATTTTTCTATAACGCTCGGCACAGAAACAAATCTATCTATCCTATAGCTGGATATTAGGATAGCGTGATTATAACAAGCAGGGGAAATGTGTCAAATTCAATCGGGTAAACTCGGTATCAAAAACAAAAATACCCTACTTGGGTAGGGTAAAAATTTGAGCAAAAAGTTCCAAAAAACTGAGAATAAAAGGCTACTGTGTACTACCCATATCAAAAATCAGCATTATGGATTATTACCATTGCCCAGTGTATCACCCGGATCGCCGGCAGCCGTATCTGTTCCACCATCTGTACCTGTGCCACCACCAGTATTATTATTGCCAGCATAGGCAGTATCAACAGTAACGTCGGTGGTTTCATCCACACTCACAATTGTGTCGTCACCATCATTGCCACTGCCACCACCAGTATTATTATTGCCACCATATAACGTATCGGTATCGCCATTATTTAAATCTGTAACACTATCTGTACCATCATCGCAGTTATTAAAGTTACCACCCACTGAATTGTTATTACCTCCATAAAGGGTATCGGTGCCTGTGCCACCGACAATTGTATCATCACCGTCCTGTGAATTGGTGGCAATTAAGCCACCGCAAATAGCCCCGCCATAAACAGTATCGCTACCGCCTCCGGCATAAATAATATCATCACCGAGTCCACCATAAAGAGTATCATCCCCTGCATTATTCGAATTTTGTCCCCCTGCCGCAGAGTCGCCAATATTATCGTTGCCTGCGCCGCCATTGATAGTATCGTTGCCACCCGCCCCATAAATCGTATCAACGCCGCCGGTACCGGTGATATTATCAATCTGATTTGTTCCAATCAGGCGATTGATGACCGCATCTAAATTAATGACAAATGTACCGAATTGATTATAAGCAGTGTTATTCATATTGATGGTCAGACCAGTTGTACCTGCCAGACCATTAAAACTTAGCCAATTTGTTCCGCCAGCCACATTATTAATGGTAATAGTCCGTATGCCATTGTCTATGTCCATAAGGTCGCCGTTGAAAACAAATGTGTTATTTCCAGCGCCACCATCCAGCGTAATCGCTGCACCGCTGGCTTCGATGTCAATATTAAAAATATCATCCCCACCACTGCCCACAATATTTTCAATATTTTGCAAAATATCTGTACCGCCACCGCCAACAACCGTTGTTGCCGCCGCAATGTTAATAGTGACGCCGGTGTTACCATTGACAGTATAGGTGTCATTAGCTCCAGCGCCATTATAGGTTGTATTCACATTATCTGGGGTAATGAGAAAATCTGAAGCTGTTATATTTTCAAAATTCCGAACAATATCGCCATCACCAGTAATGATATGTTCATTAATACCGGCTGTATTCGACACAGTGGCGGCAAAATTTACCACAAAGTTATCTACATCAGCGCCACCATCAAACAACGATGCACCTAGCGTATCGGATGCCAATAAATTAAAAGTATCGTTTCCAGCGCCGCCTTGTACACCATCACCATTGGCATCGGTGAAAAAAGCAGCGTTAGTGATATTAAAGGTATCGCCTTGGTTAGTACCAATTAACCCCTCAAAATTTAGCAATGTATCCTGTTCTCCACCACCTTGAGTTACAGTCACACTGCCTAAGGCATCCAAATTAAAGGTAGTGGCTGCACCTGTGGCTGTATAATCAGCAAGATCTATACCACCATTAGCATCAAAGCTATTATCACCACCATCAAATTCGATTGAGAAAACATCATTGGCGGCAGTAGTTGTGATATTGTCCATATCTTGGAAAATATCCAATAGTGCATTGGTCGTATTATTACGAATTTCGCTATTCACCGCAGCGTTATAATCTACCAAGAAAGGGGCAACTGTGTTATATTCTAGCGTGTCTATGTCTCCGCCACCCACAAAAGTATCTATGTTGGCATCCACATTCACCGTGAAAGTATCGTTACCAATACCGCCATTAATAGTAACGGCTTGTGTTCCAATATTACTGACCGTGATAATATCATTGCCAGCACCTGTATTGTAATTGGTCGGCAGGTTAGTGGTAACATTAGGCACAAATGTTGTTCCATCTGAATTTGTGACTATGAATTCAGGGCGCAAAAGACCAGTTGCGGAGGTAGTATTATTGATATTTAGCCTATCAACTCCTTGGCTACCCTGATAATTCTCAAAATTAAGTGGGGCATCATAATAATCTACCCCAGCAATATTCGTTTGAATCACTGAGGTTGTACCACTCACATCAAAAATGACATCATTTGCCGAACCGCTGTAATTAATCGTATCGTTACCCGCACCACCATCAAAAATATTGTTGGTCGCGTCCAACGCGATGGTATAGGTATCATTAGTTGTACCACCACTGGTGATATTTTCTATGCCGGTAAAAGTATTGGTTTCCAGCGATTGAGTTGAAAATTGGATATCTGTGCCAGCATATTGTAATACATTAATACAAATTCCATAGAAGGCTAAAAAAAACGGGTCACAATTGAAACTATAATTATCGGTAACACTTACTACATCGGCAATGGCTTGTAAATCACCGCTGCCGTTCCCGGTATAATTCACCTCTTGGTTAGAGAAATTACGATTATTACACCGAACTGAATAATCAAAGCCGACAACAACTACTACATCGCACCGACTATCGGAATAAGCCCCGTAGGTGGCTTCGAGCGTATCTATTTCAGTATCGCCATTAAAGACATCATTAAAAAAGCCGAAAAACGCATCGGCAGTATCGAAAAATTTGTCATTCCCAGCGCCACCATTTAAGGTGTCGGATAAGATACCGCCATCAATTGAATCATCCCCACCGAGGGCATTAATTTCGTCTTGGCAACCTGTACCGCCAAGGGATTCATTGGTATTATTACCATTAATAATATTAATTGCACCCGGATCAAATGGGTTTGGAAATTGTGGGCAATCAATCGTTACTGTCGGCGGTATATATTCAAAAGGAATATTGGGAGGTTCTATCAAGGTTGGCAACAAAGGAAAAAGTAGCTCAACTTCAACCGGCGCAGGATTAGGCGTAGGAACAACAACATTACCATCACTGCGCCCAGTATTGTCACCTGTGCTGCGGATACATTCCGGGCGATTGGGGTTGGATTGGCAAGTATCCCCGCGCAGCAACAACTGCGGTACACTCCCCTTGCCAATAATCAAATGATACTCAAAGTAGAAAAAGGTATTTAAGTTCAATGACTTATTATAGGCAATTGTTTGATTAACACTCGTAGTCGGTTCCGGGGCGGCACGGACATTAATGGTGTAGACTGGCACATCCGATGTGTTTGCCCAACCACGTTGTTTATCGGGCGTGATACGTTCCTCTAACACTGGATATTGAGCTTCTGTCCCGCGTGAAGCGAACACCTGCGGGCGTTCATCGTCAAAACGTGGCACAGGCAGCACTTCCACCCGTACATTCAAGCCATCAATTGCAGCATCGATATGATCGCCGGCAATCAAGAAAGCGCGTCCTGGCAATAACGGATTAATCGTATCGAGCAAGGTTAAATCATAGTCGTATGGGTCGCCCTCAAACAGCATTGCCCGCACAACCCCGGTCGCATTATTTTTAGCACTCACCTCAAAGAAAAATAACTCTTTATCGCCAGCCTCAAATTGCAAGCCTGTCACATACTGATTCAGCGGGCTGGTGCCTTCACGGATGAGTTCGCCATTAGCATTATAGAGTGCCAAATGTGGGACAATTAAATCATCTAGTCCATAGACTAATAAAGTTACTTTTTCATCTGGTTGCGTACCAAAAGAATAGCGTTTGGAGCGATTGTTGGATGAGAGGAGCGTATCGTCTGACTCAAAATAATACAAATAAGTAGTATTATCCAGCACCGGAATAATTTGTTGGGGAATTTCAAAAGGAGAATTTCCATTAACAATAGGAGTGCTATCATCCTCAATATCATCAACAGCGTATAAGGGTAGTGGTAAGCACAACCCCAATATCACCAAAACAAGATATATTATGCTTAGATATTTTTTTTGTGATAACATGATAATTGATACACTCGCTATTCCCCTTCTGATTAACAATATATCACAACTCATCAAAATTTCTATCACCGAAAAGTAGGGGAGTTATTTGAATTCAGGGTGAATTCTTTACAATACGTCCTGCATTCTGCCGAAAATATTTTTTAATGCTAAGTATGCCTCTTTGAACAAAGCATATTGGCGGTCATAGTGAGCTTTTCGTTGGGCATCTGGTGACAAACTAACAAATATCGGAAAAGCATCTACAGGCGCAAAATTCGTTTGTAAGCCCATTGATGTTTGTGCAGCCAACACTGCGCCTCTTACTCCCACATTTTCGGCATCTTCAGCAACTTTGATAAAGATTTGCGTTACATCCGCAAATAATTGACACCAAACACGGTTGCGTGTGCCGCCGCCTGTTAAAGTCAGACTATCTATTGAAGTCCCCAATAAGGCATCTATGGCATGGCGGTAACTCAGGGCTACCCCTTCCAGAACTGCCCGTGCCAAATCCGCTGATGTGTGGCGGGCATTTAACCCAATAAACGTGCCACGGGCGAAGGGGTCACTAAATGGCGACCGTTCTCCATTTAAATACGGCAAATATAATAATTGACTAAGTTCACATTGGAGGGCAGCCTCTATCATCTCATCATGGGAGGCATAGTGCAGCAGATTTTTTGCCCAATCCAGATTTCCTCCAGCAGTTAAAATGGGGGCAACACACATAAAATAATCCTGTTTGGGATGTGCCAGCGTGAAAACCCCTGTCTCATATTTTCCGCGCTGCTGCGCTGTATAGCCAACCCAACCACTTGTCCCAATATAGCCATAAGGTTTGCCGGGTTCACCACTGCCGACACCTAGCGTCGCTGCACCAGCATCTCCAGGACCGTGGTAGACGGGAATACCTGCTGTTAAACCAAGTTGCTGGGCTGCTTCCTGTGTAAGAGTGCCTGTTGGTATACCGCCACTCTTAACGGGTGGTAGTAAATGAGCAACTTTATCTAAGCCAAGAGCATCGAATAGTTCCGCAGATAGCCATTGGCGGGTTGCCAAGTCCAACAAACCCGTTGTGGAGGCTGTTGTCGTATCGCAAACAGCGTATCCCGTCATTTGATAGGCAATAAAATCAGCCCCACTGATAAGTAAATGCCGACTATGAGCAAGCGATGTTAGTTCGTGCTGCTGTAGCCAAAGCAACTTGGCGAGCAAGCTGCTAGCAGTTTGTTCGTTACCCGTCAGGTCGTACAATTTTTCAGAACTGATACGAGTCAGTATCGCAGCAATTTCAATTTGGGCGCGGCTATCGCTGTACAAAATCACGGGTCGCACTGGCTGTCCAGCGGCATCAATCAAAATCACATCTTGCATTTGTCCAGTCAGGGCAATCGCTTCAACACCCTTTAAATCCAACTGCCGCGCCGCCAAACATGCCGCAGACCACCAATCAGCAGCATTCTGTTCGACTATACCACCCTCAGCAGTATAGGTCTCATAATGCTGTGTATAACTTTGCACTGTACGGAGATGGGCATCAATCACAGCGGCTTTTGTGCCAGTCGTGCCAATATCGAAAGCCAACCAATATTGAACCATACATTTTCCTTTAACGATTGCGACGCGATAAACTACTGGATGTAACCGCCAGAATGATAATACCGCCGATTAAAATTTCTCGAATATAACTATCCACCTGCATCTGCGTTAAGCCATTATCCAACACACCCAAGATAAGCACACCTATCAGCGTTCCGGCAACATGGGGTTCGCCCTCTTCGCTCATCGTCATCCCCAAAAATACTGCCGCAATCGCATCTAACATGAGTCCGCTGCCCTGCGTAGGATTGGCAGAAGCAACACGGCTGGCATACATCAGACCCGCTAATGCTGCCCCAAATCCGGTCAAGATAAAAGCGGCTAATCGCAATAGCCGAATGCGTACCCCACCCAAACGTGCTGCCTCGGCATTGCCGCCAATCGCATATAATCGGCGTCCAAATGTGGTTTGCTCCAACACGATCCACACGATGATAAATATCACCAACGCAAGAATCGTCAGGTTGGGAAGTTGAATCACACGCTCATTCAACATCCCCAATGGAATGCCACCGCGAGCAAAATTGCTAAACTCGGCGGGAATATCGCGCCCAAAAATGGTTTTGCCACCACTGATATAAAAGGCTAATCCGTTAAACATCGTCAAAGTACCAAGTGTCGCCACAAAGGGCAAAATCCCGATATAGGAGACCAATACCCCATTCAGGAAACCACCCAAAATCCCGACGAATAGTGCTGCTGAAATGCCCATCGCAATCGGATACCCTTGGCTGAATAACAGGGCAGCGACAATTCCCGCCAGACTCGCCATCGAGCCAACACTCAGGTCAAAATCGCCCATGACCATCACAATCGTCATCGTAAAAGCGACTACTGCCAACATGCTCATTTGCTGGCTGATATTTAACCAATTGGGCAAGGTCATAAACGTATCGGGCAAATTTGCCCAGAAATAGAGAATGACCAATAAAAACCCGATTAAAGTGCCAAATGTCCGCAATAATCGCCCCATATGAATAGGGACTCGTTTCGGTTTTTGTGCTTCAAGCATCAAGAGGTTCTTCTCCATAACACAATGCCAGTAGTTGCGCCTGCGTCAGCCCGTGAGCAGCGACAATTTTTGCCAGATGTCCGGCTCGCAAAATCAATATACGGTCACATAACCCAATGAGTTCGCCCAATTCAGAAGCCACCATCAAAATGCCAGTACCGGTGGCACTGGCGTCCCGAATCAGCGTATAAATATCGTATTTTGCCCCGACATCAACGCCGCGTGTGGGTTCGTCTAATAATAAAATTTTAGGTTGTGTTGCAATTGCCCGCGCAAATAAGACTTTTTGTTGGTTACCGCCGCTGAGGTCGCGGGTATGTTGGCGGATGCTGGTTGCCCGCAAGCGCACGGCTTGCCCCAATTTTTGCGATTGTTGAGTTTCTAGCTGAGGTATCAAAAAAACACCGCTGCGGCTCATCTCGTTCAGATGCGGTAAGGTGATATTATCGCCAATGCTGCGCGAAAGAATTAGCCCTTGTGTCCGGCGTTCTTCCGGTGTGAATGCCATACCCGCTTGCCATGCTTTGGTAGGGGAATTTAAATTTAAGCGTTTGCCAGCTAGGGTAATCGCGCCACCCACAATTTTATCGGCACCCGCTAAAGCGCGTAATAATTCGGTGCGCCCAGACCCTTGCAGCCCGGTGATGCCCACAATTTCACCGCGACGCAATTCAAAACTCATATTTTTCACACCATGGGTAGATAAGTGTTTGACTGATAATAAGATATTGTCGTCCACCAATGTGGTGCGCGGAGGATAAATCTGCTCTAAGGTGCGCCCGGTCATTAACCGAATCAGTTCTCCCGGTGAAGTGGCTTCTTTCGCTAAAGTGGTAATCACTTCACCATCGCGCATAACGGTAATGCGGTCTGCCAACGCAAAAATTTCTTCCATGCGATGCGACACATACAAAATGCCAGAGCCATGCGTTTTCAATTCCTGAATCACCCGGAACAAACGCTCACTCTCGGCGTGATTCAAGGCGGCGGTAGGCTCATCCATAACATAAATTCGGGCGTTTTCCCCGGCAACCGCACTAGCAATCTTAACGAGCATTCTATCGCCGATGCTCAAACGTGAGAGGGGTTCAGTCGGGGCAATGTGGTCAATACCTAGTTTGGCAAGCATCGCTTTCGCTTGGGCATTCAGTTGTCGCCAGTTGACCATGACCCCTAAACGTCGCGGATAGGTGCGATTGATAAAAATATTTTCGGCGACGGATAATTGCGGAATCACATTAAGTTCTTGGTGGATGAAACGTAAGCCTAATTGATAGGCGGCTTGCGGCGACGGAATACGAACCGATTTACCATCTAGCAACACTTGCATTGCATCGGGGGATGTTGCCCCGGCAAGGAGTTTTATCAGCGTGGATTTTCCTGCCCCATTTTCGCCCACCAGTGCATGAACTTCGCCACGCTGTAAATCCAGCGCAGCATTAATGAGGGCTGGTATCCCGGCATAACTTTTACTGGCATTGCGAATTGATAGCAACGGAATAGTGGGGGCGGCGATTGGCATATCCAAATGAGCAACAATCTATAAAGTCAGTAAAACACGATTTGCCCCTCTTATGCCGTAACCAAGAGGGGCAGCAATCACTAAAATTTATTCGCCAGCAAATTCGGCAACATTCGCCTGTGTTACCAAGCGAGTCGGTACATAAATCACGCGCTGGACAATCGGTTCACCCGCTAAATAGCGTTCAACAGCATCGGCGGCGGCGCTACCCATCCCATTAAAATCTTGGGCGACGGTGGCTTCAAAATTGCCCCCGGCGGCGACAGCTTCTACAGCTTGCGGGTTAGCATCAATCCCCACAATGACAATGCCTTCACCCTCACGTCCAGCGGCTTCGATGGCTTGGAGTGCGCCCAAAGCGGGTTGATCCCAAGCTGCCCACACTGCCGAAATGCTGCCAGCATCAGGATTGGCGGCAAGCACAGCTTCCATTTTAGCCCGCGAATCGGCAATGCCACCATCATTCACATCAGGCGTAATGCGGTCAATAATTTCAATATCGGGGCAATTGGCGAAAATCGTATCGGCGATAATGCCGCGTTTCTGCACAGGTGGGAACGGGTCAAACACGAACATGACCACGCGCCCAGCACAGTTGATACGGTCTGCTACATAAGTCGCGGTTTCGGCTGCCATTGCATAGCCATTGCTGGTGATATTGGTCACGAGTAACGGGTCACTACCCGCATCCAAACCAAATACCGGAATATTGGCATCCGACGCCACCTGCAAGCCTGCCGCCACCTGCGCCGGGTCTACATTAATCACAATGGCATCTACACTTTGGGTCACGGCATCTTCAATCCGGCTGATGACTGCCGCCACATCGCCCGCCGTATCAATCACATTCACCGTCCAGCCTTTTGCCTCAGCAGCAGCGGTAAAACCCTCAACTGCAAATTGTGTACCGGGTTGCGCCAAGTAAGGCGTAATCACCGCAATCACGGTTTCATCATCTTGGGCAAAAACCGCCGCACTCGCCAGCAGCACAACAAACGTTAAAATTCCCAATAAACGCCGCATTTAAATCTCCTCTAAAGTTGAAATCATTCGATATTGCGGTGTAAACATTAACACATTCTCTGGTGGGATGCAACACACTCACCATGAGCGAAAAGGTGTTCCTTTTTTGTAGAAATGAGTAAGCTATAGGGCAATTGGGCTATTTTTTACAGCGGAGGCAATGATGAAACGAGTCGGTTTTATGTTGAAAATGCGGCAAGAATTGATTGCCGAATACAAGGAACATCATCGTAACGTGTGGCAAGAGATGTTGGATGCGCTACGCGAAACAGGCTGGCGCAATTATACATTGTTCATGCGCGATGATGGCATGTTGTTCGGCTACTTTGAGACGCCCGAATCATTGGCATCAGCGCGGGCAGGCATGGAAAAAAACCGAAGTCAATGCCCGCTGGCAAGCCATAATGTCGCCATATTTTGAAATTGCGCCCGGCGCACGCCCAGATGAAATGTTCATCGAGTTAGAAGAAGTGTTTCATACCGATTAGGATAGCATCGCCTCGGCAATTTCATTATCAATCACCAGCACATTTGCCAAGCCGTTTCGCACGCAGGTTTCAACGGCACGCGCTTTATAATGCCGTGCCGCTACAATACACACTTTGCCAATCAAATCGCTGGTATAACGCAGCACATCCAAACTAATTTGCCACACGCGCTCTTTATCCCAACCAATGATATTGCCATCATAATCCAAAAGATAACTCAGAATTTCGCCGCCAAAAACGGCTTTGTTCTCCAAGCCAGCATACAAATCACGTAAATACGTTGAATCATAGCTGTAGTCGGCAGTGCGAAAATCCGTTAAAGGATGGGCGTTGGCAGTGCGGTCACGCCGCCCCACGCCGCTGACGGTCACAAATAATGTCTGCATATTATGGGTCATGGCATTAGCAGTTTGGAATTGGGCGCTTAAGGCATCGGAATTGCCAATCGTGGCGGGATGCGGCAGATAGAGTGCTTGTGAACCGGGATGCCGTAATTGCATGAATTTGGCTAAGGCATTCGCCGTGTAACCACTTTCATTATCATTGGTAAAGGTAATCAGCGGCAGCCATGATGTGCCTTTAAATTGGTCAACACTGGGGATGCTTTGTTCGCACATTCGCAGCAAGGTATAGCCCGTTGCCAGCCCGACGGCATTTTCGCGCACGACTCGCTTGAGGACATTTTTCATCGCCAAAAATGCCACCATCTCCACCCGAATCACTGTGCCATCGTATTGTGCTGGCACATCTGCCACAAACACCTCTTTTAATGTGGGATACTTTTGTTTGATACGGTCTTCATAGAGCGCATTGCGTTCTACATATGTGATATGCAGCGCCCCAGAACGCAACGCGGCTTGAATGGCAAATTGCAGATATTGCAAATTCTGGTCGGTGATAATGCGGTTGTCGCGTTGTTCATTGCCCACGAGGCGGTTAAATAAGGAGATGCCTTGTTCAATTTGTTCGCGCTGAAAACCCGTGACATACGAGGGGATGTGTTCTTGCCAATGAATTTTGCCTGACGCATCGGTTTTTTCGGTGCGCGTCTCCAACCCCAACACCCAATCTGCTGAACAATCCATCTCGCGGCAAAGCTGCGCCAACAGATAGGCATCCGGCAATTTACCATAACGCAACCAACCCGTAACGGTACTGCGCGAAATTTGTAATGCTTCTGCCAATTGATTCTGGCTCATGCCCAACTGCGCCAATCGTTCTTGAATCCGCGCTGCAAAATCTTGTTTATCAAATAGAGTGATGCTCATGTTTTTACCCATCTGTTGACGAAAACGACTATCATCTGATTTTTCGAGAACATATTAAGCAGTATTGTTCAACAAGACGTTCTTTTCAGCGAACAGCCATGTTCTCTATTATATCTATAGAGTGACATCAAAACATCAGGATATCGCATGGTTTACGATAATGCATTTAAAACGCTCATTCAAATGGCAATTCAAGAAGATATTGGCGAAGAAGGCGACATCACTAGCCTAGCAACCATTCCACCGAATCGCATGATTTGCGGCACTATTCGCGCAAAGGCAACCGGGGTTATTGCAGGCTTGGAGATGGTGAAGCGCGTCTATGCCCATCTTGATGATACGGTTCAGGTACATTGTTTGGTCAATGATGGCGACGCTGTTACTGCCGGAACTGTGATTTGTGAAGTAGAGGGCAAAGCTCTATCGGTATTATCGGGTGAAAGAATCGCACTGAATTTTTTGCAGCGCCTCAGCGGGATTGCCACTTTAACGCGCTGTTTTGTGGATGCAGTAGCAGGTACGAATGCTGTCATTTTGGATACGCGCAAAACCACCCCCGGTTGGCGCACGTTGGAAAAATATGCTGTGCGAATGGGTGGCGGGCAAAATCATCGCATGGCACTCTACGACATGATTTTGATTAAAGACAATCACATTGATGCCGCCGGAAGTATCACCAACGCTGTAAATGCCGCGCGACTATACCCCGGTGCAGGCGGATTGCTAATTGAAGTTGAAGTGAAGAATGAAACTGAATTGTATGAGGCGCTTGAATTGCAGGTTGACCGCATCATGTTGGATAACATGACGCCGGAACAAATGCGCCAAGCTGTGACGATTGTTGCCGAGCGCATACCCCTAGAAGCCTCTGGCAATGTGTCCTTAGAAACGGTTCGCACCATTGCCGAAACTGGCGTGGATTTTATTAGTATTGGGGCGCTCACCCACTCTGCCCCGATTTTGGATTTATCAATGCGGTTAGTGCCAGCATTAGCGACAGCGTAGGAGAAACGACGATGGAAATGGTCATGGATATTGCGCTTGAAGATATTCAAGAAACGAACACAAAGACCAATCTCGTAGAACGTGAACAAGAAGCGATTGAGCGCATTCATGCCGCCCGTGCTATTTTGGGTGATGATGTTGTGATTCTAGGACATCATTATCAACGTGACGAAACCGTGCAGTTTGCTGATTTTCAGGGCGATAGTTACCAACTGTCTAAAGAAGGCGCTAAAGTTTCGGCAAAATATATCATCTTCGCCGGGGTGCATTTTATGGCAGAAAGTGCCGATATTCTGGCACGCCCTGACCAAGTGGTGATTCTACCTAACTTGCGGGCAGGATGCAGCATGGCAGATATGGCAACGTTAGAACAAGTTGAAACGGCATGGGCAGAATTGGAAGATGTGCTGCAAGATGACCCAGTAAATCGCATTATGCCCATCACCTATATGAACAGTGCCGCCAATTTGAAAGCGTTTGTTGGCAAAAATGGCGGGACAGTCTGTACCTCATCCAATGCTCAAGCATCATTGGCATGGGCATTTGCCCAACGCGAAAAAATCTTCTTTTTCCCTGACCAACATTTGGGGCGCAACACGGGCAAAATCATGGGTATCCCACTAGATAAGATGGTTGTCTGGAATCCGTTTAAGCCTTATGGCGGGCTAACCGACCAGCAAATCCGCGAAGCAAAAATTATCTTGTGGCAAGGGCATTGCAGCGTGCATCAGCAATTTCGCCCGGCGCACATAGACTATTGGCGCAAAGAACACCCCGATATGACCATCATTGTGCATCCTGAATGCATGATGGAAGTGGTGGATAAAGCCGATTTTTCGGGTTCGACAGCAAAAATTATCGAGATGATAGAAGCTGCCCCTTCTGGCACAAAATGGGCAGTAGGAACTGAAATGCATCTGGTGAATCGTATCAAGAAACAATTTCCCGATAAATTTATCACGCTGCTGTCGCCCTTCTCATGCTTGTGCAGCACGATGTATCGCATTAGCCCGCTGGATTTAGCCGATATTCTGGAAGGTCTGGTTGAGGGGCGCGTGATGAATCAAATTCGCGTACCGGATGACATCAAACGCGATGCTAAACTCGCCTTAGACCGTATGCTAACGATTGGAAAATAACCATGCAAGCCGATACTTTAATCGTTGGATGTGGCATTGCGGGCGCAGCCGCCGCGCTACGCCTCAGCGAAAATCCACAGCATCACATCATTATTCTCACTCGCGCTGCTAATCCCGACGATAGCAACACGCGCTATGCTCAGGGTGGCATCGTGGTTCGTGGCATAGGCGATTCACCAGAATTATTGGTCAAGGATATTTTGTATGCGGGCGCAGGGTTAAGTTCGCGCAAAGCCGCTTATATTCTCGCCAGCGAAGGTCCCGGCTTGGTACAATCATTATTGGTTGACCGCTGCGGTGTCCAATTTGACCGTGCCGAAGACGGGCAGCCCGTGTATGGCTTAGAAGCCGCCCACAGTGTTCGGCGCATTGTGCATGTCAGCGATAAAACTGGCGAAGCGATTGCCCGCCAGTTGTTATTGGCGATGCAAGAGCGCCCGAATATCACGCTGCTCACAGATTACACGGCGGTAGATTTGCTGCGATTAGACACTGCCTGCATCGGCGCAAGCGTATTGAACAATGCATCCAGTGATATTGAAAATATTTTCGCAGCACAAACCATTTTAGCAACCGGTGGCTTGGGACAGATTTATTTGCATACCACCAATCCGGCAGGCGCACGCGGCGATGGCATTGCCATGGCACAACGTATCGGTGCAGAAATTGCCAATTTGGAATTTGTCCAATTTCATCCGACGGCATTATATACGCCCGGCGTGATGAAACCCCTTGTCAGTGAAGCAGTACGCGGTGAAGGTGCGATTTTGCTTAATCATGATCGGCAGCGTTTCATGGCAAAATATGCACCGGAACACATGGAACTTGCGCCGCGTGATGTGGTTGCCCGCGCTATTCATACCGAAATGGCAGAAACCGGACAGGCACATATGCTGCTGGATATTGCGAGTCAGCGTTCACCCGATTTTATCCGCGAACATTTTCCGGCATTGGTCGAAAATGCTGCCTTGATGGGCATTGATGCCACTCGTGACCCCGTACCAGTCGTGCCTGCCGCGCATTATTCATGTGGCGGCGTGCGTGTAGACGATTGGGGACGCACCACAATTCGCGGCTTATTCGCCATTGGCGAAGTCAGTTGTACCGGATTGCATGGCGCGAATCGACTTGCCAGCACCAGTTTATTAGAAGGTCTAGTTTGGGGGGATAGAGCCGCCCGCTATATATCGCTATCACCAAGAAAAATCAAATCGGCACCAGTATCTGATCAAGTATTGCCCACAGAAAGCATTGCTCAGACGCAGATTGATGAAGCATGGCAAATGCTGCGGCGCACGATGTGGAACAATGTGGGCATTGTACGAACAGACCTGCCATTGCGTGACGCTGAAAATAATTTAGCGCAGTTATCTATATTGATTGATACTTGGCTAACCCATGCCCAAGCCACTGATGCCCTGATTGGGCTGCGAAATGCTGTCCAAACCGGGTATTTAGTCGCCACCGCTGCCCGCAAAAATCATCAAAGTCGTGGGGCGCATTATCGCGCTGATTCACAAACTATGCTGGAGCAAACATCTGATGAACGAATTCGTGTATCTTGACCACAGCGCCACTACCCCGACTGACCCGCGTGTGGTGGCAAAAATGCAACCGTATTGGTCACAATTTTTTGGCAATCCATCCAGCTTGCATGAAGCCGGGCGAGCAGCATCCGAGGCATTGGAACAAGCAAGCCAAACCATCAGCCGTGTTTTGAACTGCCATGTGGATGAAATTATCTTTACCAGTGGCGGTACAGAAAGCAATAACTTGGCGCTGCGGGGTGTGGCGCGGGCGATGCAGCGGCGTGGACGCGGCAAGCATATCATCACGACGGCGACTGAACATCATGCCGTGCTGCATGTGGTAGAAGAATTGGCAGAAGATGGCTTTGATGTGACTATTTTGCCCGTGAATCACGACGGGCAAGTGACGGCGCAACAAATCGCAGAGGCATTGCGCGATGATACCATTTTGGTCAGTGTGATTTATGCCAATAACGAAGTTGGGTCTATCAACCCGATTGCCGAAATTGGGGCGCTGCTGAAAAAACATCAGGCAAAATTCCATGTGGATGCTGTGCAGGCACCCGGTTTGTTATCGCTGGATGTGCAGCAGTTAAATGTAGATTTGCTAAGTCTTTCGGCGCATAAATTTTACGGTCCCAAAGGGGTCGGGTTGCTATATATGAAAAGAGCCACGCCGTTACACGCCCAAATGGTCGGTGGGGGGCAGCAGAATCATCGGCGTTCTGGCACAGAACCCGTGCCGCTGATTGTAGGCATGGCAGAAGCCTTATGCCTTGCCGAAACTGAGCGCGAACCAACAGTCGCAAAATTAACCAAACTTCGGCAGCACTTGATACAAGGCATCTACGGCTTGCTGCCAACAGCCCAACTTACCGGGCATCCTACAGAACGGCTTGCTGGACACACCAGCTTTGCGTTAGAACACCTGAATGGCGATGCGGTTTTGTTAGATTTGAATGAGATGGGATTTGCGGCAAGCGGCGGCAGTGCTTGTACCACTGGCGAGCAAGAACCAAGTCATGTTTTGGTGGCAATGCATGTGCCGGAAGATAGGCTCATGGGGCAAGTGCGATTTGTGTTGGGCAAATCCAACACCTCCCAACAAATTGATGTTTTTCTACATCATTTAAGCGTCATTGTGCAGCGGAATCATGCAGGTTAGAGAAAACAAATTTTCGCACTTCGCGTAACATGGCAACACTATCTGTAAGTATTCTTAACACTATTTAAACGCTCTTTTACCTGCTTCTCATGGTAAAATAAGAACAGTGTTTAACCAACTGATAGATGTGTTATCCTATGCTAAAATCCCTACAATTTCGCAAATTGTTCTTTATGAGTGGCTTATTTATATTGGTCGCTCTTTTTGCGTTCATTTCGCAACCTAGTACAACCACAACCGCACCTCTTTTGCCCACTTTGGTAGGCTTCCCGACTGAATCCGAATCCTCGGAATCCGTCTCGCAGTTGGTGCCAGAACCACAGCAACCAGAGGTGGTTCAATCTTCCGAAAAAACAACTAACGCGCAAATTGCACAAATCTTCTCAGATACGACTATTAATGCTTCTGTTGCGCCCATTACACCAGAACTTCCAGCGCAATCACCAGACCAAATCGTGCTGCAATTTGCGCCCGATACCACACTCGAAGAACAAACCGCTTATTTAGATTCGATTGGCGCGGAAGTCGTTGAAACAATTCCGGCGTTAAATACAGTAGTTGTTAAAAATGTTACTGTGGTACCTGATTCAGCATTGGTTCTGGCTAACGAACCTGATTATTATGCGACTTCCTTATATAATTTCCCGACTTCCGACCCGCATATTAGCACTCAATGGAACCTAGCTGTTATTGGCGCACCCGCTGCGTGGAATGCCCTGCCCCAAAATACAACCCCTATCACCGTCGCTGTGATTGATAGCGGCATCTGCGCGACTCACCCTGATTTAGTGGGGCGCATTTTGCCCGGTTACGATTACATTCAAAATGATAATATTCCACAAGATGATTATGGGCATGGCTGCGCGGTGAGTGGCATCATCGCCGCGAATGTGGATAACGGCATTGGTATTGCCGGTATCGCACCAAATGCCCAAATTTTGCCCTTGCGCGTGTTAGATGCTCAGGGCATTGGGGTTTACAGCGATGTGGCAGCAGCGATTGTGTACGCCGCCGATAATGGCGCGAAAATCATCAACTTGTCGTTGGGCGGCGCGAATCGTTCCAATGTGTTGGAAAATGCGGTGAATTATGCGCTGAATAAAGGCGTGGTGATTGTTGCAGCAGCAGGCAATTCTGGGCGCGAAGGCGTGTATTATCCGGCGGCGTACAATGGCGTGATTGCGGTGGGGTCATCCGAACCGGATGACAGCCGCAGCAATTTCAGCAGTTTTGGCGCAGAATTGGACACCTTAGCGCCGGGCAGCAATATTTTGTCTACAACGTTATCCGGCGATTACGGCATCTTCAGCGGTACAAGCATGTCTGCGCCGCATGTATCGGGCTTGTATGCGCTGGCACTGGCGAACAATGAAACACCCAAGTTGGCAGGTGTGGCGAATAGCGGGAAAGTGGTTGATTCACCAGAATCTGTTGCTGATGGCGGCACTGCTGATGTCAATGCATTGGCGATTGCGCCGATTGGTATTGAGCGTGTTTCGGTAGCAAGTGATGGTACACAGGGAAATAATGTCAGTTATTCTGGAGATAATAGTCTTTCAGCAGATGGACGATTTGTTGTATTCCAATCTGAGGCGAGCAATCTAGTCAGTGGTGATACAAATAACCATAGAGACATTTTCGTGCATGATCGAGAATCTGGTACAACGAAGCGTGTCTCGATATCAAGTGCTGGTACGCAAGCCAACGCTATGAGCCAATCTCCCATGATCTCAGCAGATGGACGGTTTGTGGTATTTCAATCATCTGCCAGTAATCTAGTGAGTGGCGATACCTATGGACGTGAAGATGTCTTTCTGCATAACCTTGAGACGAGTACAACAACGCGCATCTCGGTATCTAGTACTGGTGTGCAGGCAGACGATCACAGTGGTGAACCAGTGATTTCCGCAAACGGAAGATTTATAGCATTCCGATCCGGCGCGAACAACATCATCAGCAATGGTGGCAGTAGCTTCTCAAAAATTCTTGTACTTGATCGTGAAACAAACACACTATCATCTGTATCCATAGCCAGCGATGGCACACCGGGTAATGGCGATAGTCATTTCCCGGTGCTTTCAGCAGATGGGCGGTTTGTTGCATTTAACTCAGAAGCCAACAATCTAGTCAGTGGTGATACCAATAATGTAAGCGACATTTTTGTGCATGATCGAGAGACCGATACTACTACGCGCATTTCTATATCAAGTGTTGGTATTGAGGGCAATAACAATAGTTATACATCTGCAATCTCGGCAGATGGACGGTTTGTTGTATTCGAGTCTACAGCCAGTAACCTAGTTAGCAATGACACAAATGGTGCATGGGATATTTTTGTTCACGATCGGCAGACAGGTGTAACAACACTTGTTTCAGTTGCTAGTGATGGAACACCTGCAAACAATAATAGTTATACGCCTAAGATTTCAGCAAATGGGCGTTTTATAGTATTTTGGTCATTTGCTAACAACTTAGTTGTCAATAATGCTGTAGGTGTCGATACTTTTATATATGATCAATACACTCACATAACAAGCCATATCTGGTCAATAACTGCCCAGCCTAAGATTTCGGCGGACGGGCGATTTGTAACAGTTACGTCGCATGTCAATAATATCGTTAGTGGTGACACTAATAATCAAGGTGACGTTTTCGTCGTGGAACTGAACACCACCGCCCAAGTCATCCTTTTCAAAGATGTAGACCCGAATACTGATACGAACACCTTTGATTTGCATCTCAATGGCGCGTTGCAATACAACGAAGCGGGCAATGGTGATTACACACAGCCGATTACAATTGGGGTTGGGCAAAGCCACACCGTATCCGAAACCAACGGTGCAACCAGTAATTTAACAGATTATGCTTCCACAACAGTGTGCTACAACATCACCGCCAATGTCACGAGTATTCTGGCGCTATTGGTGGCAGGTGACGATGCAAGCGCCAAAACGCTCATTAACAACAGTCCGCAAGTAGGGTCTGGAACAACATCGGCAAACTTTAGCGCCGATATTGGGCAAGTGATTTTCTGCTTGTTCACGAATACCCCTGATACCCCCCAAAGCGGCACTACCCTCACCGTCAATGCAACAACGGATTCGGCTGTTGGTGTCTGCGGCGTAAACCATTGCTCCTTGCGTGAAGCCATTATCACGGCGAATGCCAATGCTGATGAAACCACCATTATGCTGCCCGCTGGCACCTATAATCTGAGCATTGCAGGCGCACGCGAAGATAATGCGGCGACAGGCGATTTGGATATTACACAGCGCATTAACCTTCTGGGCGCAAATCGTGAAAACACCATCATTGATGCCAACCAGATTGATCGCGTGTTTGATGTTTTTGCTGGTTCAAGCCTGATAAATGTAACAATTAAAGATGGACAAGTTACGAATGAAAATGGCGGCGGTGTTCGCAGCACGACTTCAGGTATTTTCCTCAATAATGTTATCGTGATCAATAATACCGTTGTCAATGGCAATGGTGGCGGTGCCGCTGGATTAGTTGGCATCTCCAACAGTGTGGTTCGCAATAACAGTGCCGTATCAGGCGGTGGTTTGGCAATTGAGGGTAAGGGTAGCATCGCCAGTACGACAGTTGAGAACAACACGGCTTCGCAATTCGGTGGCGGGCTATTTATGCAGAATGGTGTGGACTTATTGCAACTGACCCAGAACACGTTCTCTAACAATAGCGCCTTGGATGGTGGCGGTGTCTATCTGTTAAATAATCGTATGCTTGATTTAACTTTCAATACCTTTAGTGGCAATATCGCCCAACGCAATGGCGGCGCAATTTTCGACAATATTACCAGCAGTGATGGCTACTATCTCTCCATAATGCAAAATACCATCACTGATAATGAAGCCAATACGGGTGGGAATGGCAATGGCGGTGGCATTTATCAGGCAAATACAAGCACTAAGCCCATTTATCTGTATGGGACGATTTTATATGGCAACACCGATAATCGGGCTGTAGGCAATAACCCTGCCCCGGATTGTTACGGCAATCTGATTACCTTCGGCAATAATCTGATTGGCAATATGTCTGGTTGCACATTGATACCCGATACAACGCGCCTGTTCCGCGACCCCGATTTGATTGGTGTTAATCCGCAGTTGGGACCGTTAGCAGATAATGGCGGTTTAACCAAGACTCACGCCTTACTGCCGGGCAGTCCTGCAATCGGCACCAGCAGCACCTATGTACCGCTGCATTGTTTGGTTTTCGTTGAACATACAGCTAAACTGAATGATCAACGTGGAGTTCCGATTGATTTAAGCCAACCTTGCGATATTGGCGCTTATTATGCTTCGGATTTAAATGCCAACACGCCGCAGATTGGGCGAGTGTTATCGTCTACTATTTTCGACAAAGATGCAAATATTACTGAGACCGATGTTTTACCGTCTTGGATATATGATTTTGACTTGTACTTCACCGCACCGATGAATAATTTATCCGGTACTTTTCATAGTTATGATGTGGATAATCCCGCCAATTATCATTTGTTGCAACCCGGTGCTAATGGCACTTTTGAAACCACAACTTGCGGGACAACACAAGGTGATGATGTAACCATCCCCAACTTTAGTGTAACATATAAATCACAAGCTAATACTATCACCGTTGAAGTTCCAAGAAACCCCTTCCCTGAGCCTTTAGTGGATGGCAAATATCGCTTCTTGGCTTGCCCCACCTTACAAGATATTCAGGGTAACTTCTTGGATGGAAATGGCGATGGGGTTGGGGGTGATGCCTTCAAATTGGATTTAACAATTTTAACCCGCCCCACTATTACTTGGATTCAGGCAAACTCAGTACCCGTGCCATGGATATTGCTTGTTGATGATCCGCGCTATGGATATCCCCAGAATGATTTAACCCATATCACACTACGCGGTATGATTGGTTTTGGTTTTTCTTCTGTAACCGATATTGCGGCATATCGCTTATATGAAGCGGGGGCAAATAACACATTTGAGACAACTTCTTGCAGTACATCGGTGCAAGGCGATGATGTTGCTATTTCGATAAACGAAGTCAGGGACAGCATCGAAGGACCCGGAGTTTATTTCAACAACGGTACTCCATTACCCGATGGTCACTATCGCTTCATGGCATGTGCCATCATCTCGGAAAACCAATATGGGCGTTTCTTGGATGGCAACAATGATGGTATCTCCGGCGATGATTATGTGCAGGACTTTTACGTGGGGCAGGCTGCCTCGTCAGACACTCCCCAAACAGGCACAACGTTCACGGTCAATGTGACCACTGATTCGGCTGATGGTATCTGCGGCGTGACTCATTGCTCCCTGCGCGAAGCCATTATCGCAGCGAATGCCAATCCTGATTCCCCTACTATTACCTTGCCTGCCGGGACATATCATCTGACCATCGCAGGCGCAGGCGAAGATAACGCGGCAACGGGCGATTTGGATATTAAGACCAGCACTTTCGTATATGGCAACGACCCAGAAACAACCATCATTGATGCCAACCAGCTTGACCGCGTATTTGATGCTTTTGCTGCTTTAACGCTGACAAACGTAACAATTAAAGGTGGACAAGTTACGAATGAAAATGGCGGCGGTATACGTAGCAACAGTACAGATATTATTTTTCTTGATAATGTCGTCGTCACAGAAAATACTGCCATAAATGGCAAAGGTGGCGGAATCGCGGGCAAATTCGCAGGCAGAGTCGAAATTGTGAACAGCATTGTCAGCAATAACACGGCTGAATCTGGTGGCGGGTTGTATAACGTTCACTCTGTAAACTATACAACTGTTGATAATAACACGGCTGTAGCATTCGGTGGGGGTCTCTTTATCGAAAATAGTGGTGTCTATCAACCTTTCGCAGCACATAATACTTTCTCCAATAACACCGCATTGGATGGTGGTGGTGTTGCTCTAGTAAATTCCGGCAACCCGATCTTTATCGTTACAACTTTCAGTGGTAATACAGCAAATCGTAATGGTGGGGGAATTTATCTGAGCAATTCGCAGGAGTATAGCTTCCTATGGCTTGCACAAAATACCATCACCAACAATGAAGCAAATATAAGTGGAAATGGTAGTGGTGGCGGGATTTACTACGCTCCCAACAGCACAACACCTATTAATATCTTCGGCACTATTCTTTATGGTAATAGGGATAATCGTGCTGACGGAGATAATCCCGCGCCCGATTGTTTTGGGATACTCAACACCTTTGGCGACAATATGTTCGGAAGTACAAAAGGTTGTTCGATTATACCTAATACATGGCGTCCAATTTTGGGGACTGATCATTTTGGAGTTAATCCCCTATTAGGAGCATTAGCAGATAATGGGGGTTTGACAAAAACACATGCATTGCTTCCGGGCAGCCCAGCAATCAATGCTGGCGCTGATTATGTTTCAACGCATTGCATTCATTATACTAACGATGACCAGCGCGGTATTCCAATAGATGTGCTAAATCCCTGTGATATTGGCGCGTATTCTTACGAATCCAGCTTTGTGGAGACACTGCAAATCGGACGAATCATTTCATATACTATCGTTGACGCAGATCAGAATTTGACCGAAGATGAACAACTCCCCGGCGGAATTGATCATCTCGTCCTTCTACCTACTTCGCCGATGTCAGATTTGCCCGGCAATATCAATACCGCAGATGTGACCAATCCTGAGAATTACATGCTGCTTAAACCCGGTATAAATGGTACTTTTGAGACAGGAACTTGTGGCACGATACAGGGAGATGATAATCTCTATACAAACCACACAGTTCAATTCTCTGCAACGGAAAACATCATCGAACTGCATTTTAATACGATGCTAAACGACGGCGATTATAGGTTGCTGGTGTGCGGAAGTCTAGAAAATATTGAGGGTGATCAGTTAGATGGCAACGGTGATGGGATTGATGGGGATGATTTTAAACGTGATTTTACTATCCTAACACGTCCTACCCTTATCTATTTGATGTCGCATGAAAAGGTAAATGCAAAGAGTTTGGCATTAGTAAACGATGCTCGATATGCGTATATTTATAATGATATTACCAAAATCTATCCAACATTCGGTATTGGTGGAAATCCTGGATTTTACAACCCTAATAACGATACTGATCCGAATGATGTTACTAATCCTGCGAATTATCGGCTGTATAAAGCAGGTATAAACGGCAGTTTCGATACTGCCAGTTGTGCAGTTAGTGTGCAAGGAGATGATGTTGTTATTCCGATTAACAGCATAAACGCTAGTTATGAGATGTTCATCAACATCAACAACGGTAATCCGCTGTCCGATGGATACTATCGGTTTATGATGTGTGGCAATTTGTATGAAACCACTTATAGTCGGCAGCTAGATGGCAACAATGATGGCATCTCCGGCGATGATTATGTGCAGGACTTTTACGTGGGGCAATTTGCTTCGTCAGACACTCCCCAAACAGGCACAACGTTCACGGTCAATGTGACCACTGATTCGGCTGATGGTGTCTGCGGAACAACCCACTGTTCCTTGCGCGAAGCCATCATAGCGGCGAATGCCAATGCCGATGAAACCACGATTATGCTGCCCGCTGGCACTTATAATCTGAGCATTGCTGGCGCAGGCGAAGATGCAGCAACCACAGGTGATTTGGATGTCACCAGCATCATTATCATCAACGGTATAGATACAGCGACGACGATTATTGATGCCAACCAACTGGATCGTATATTCCATGTGGTGAATGCTAATGGCAACTTGACCCTCAATCATGTGACGATTCGCAATGGTCTTGTTGTTGGGGATGGTTATTCAGCATCCCACTGGGGCGGCGGTGTTCTACTGCAAGCAGGATATCTTGAGCTTAACCAGGTGCGTGTCTCAGATAATACGGCTGCTGGATACGGCGGCGGTATCGTTGTCATTGACAATGCCACGCTTGTCATCAATGACAGTATCATCAACAACAATTCAGTTGAATTGTCGAATTTCGGAATCACCGGGGGCGGTGGTCTGGGTGTGACGGATTCAACCGTTACGATTTCCCATAGTGCCATTGCGAATAATACTGCCACCGGCGGCGGGGGTTGGGGCGGGGGGTTGATTATTGGTCTCTCTACAGTCACCATGACCAATACCACCATCTCTGGCAACAGCGCCGATACAGGCGGCGCACTCATTACAGATCCTGAGTCTTCTGTCACAATTGAGGCGTCTACCATTGCTTACAATCAAGCAATCGCTAATGATGGAAGTGCTGCCGGAATCAATATTTTGTTCAGTATTCCCGATGAGCCAGATGGTACATTCACTGTCAAAAATACCATTGTCACTCATAACACGCCCGTCAATTGTGTTGTAGATCCGACTGCTTCGCTGACTACTGCTGGGTACAATCTAAGTCAGGACAATAGTTGCAATTTTAATCTGCCGACAGATAAACAAAACGTGAACACGCTGCTTGCCCCCTTGGCAAACAACGGCGGTTTCGTGCCAACCCATGCCCTGTTACCCGGCAGTCCGGCGATTGACGCAATTCCAGTGGCAAACTGCACCGTTACAGAAGATGCACGCGGCATAACCCGCCCACAGGGGTCAGGTTGTGATATTGGCGCGTATGAAAAAGAACTAACACAAGGGGATACTCCGCAAACAGGCACAACGTTTACGGTCAATGTAACAACTGACTCTGCTGATGGTGTCTGTGGTGTAACCCACTGCTCCTTGCGCGAAGCCATCATCGCAGCGAATGCCAATCCTGATGCCACCACCATTATGCTGCCAGCCGGGACATATAACCTGAGCATTGCAGGCGCAGGCGAAGATGCAGCAACCACAGGTGACTTGGATATTTCCTCAGTAATCGTCCTGAAAGGGGCAGAAGCATCTACCACCATTATTGATGCCAATAGGATTGATCGCGTTTTCCATCTTTTGGATGTTTACCCAAATACGAACTTTACGGTGAGTGATGTCACACTGACTGGTGGAAATTCACCTCATATTGGGTTCTCAGACATTGAGGGTGGCGCAGTTAAAGTCTCTACTGGAGGCACTTTAACTCTGCGTCGTAGCATTGTACGCGATAATCTCGCTGCACTTGGCGGTGGCATTATGTGTCTGAGCAGCAACTGCACTATTGAAGATACACTCTTTGATAGCAACACCGCAGAGGCGTATGTTCTCAATGATTACGCCGATGGTGGTGGTGCAATTTGGGTACAAGATTCAACAATGACGATTGACCGCAGCACTTTTATCAACAATCACTCAATCAATACTGCTAACAATTCCTATGCTTTCGGTGGTGCTGTTAGCAATACAGGTAATAATCTTGTCATTCGCAATAGCACCTTTAGCGACAATCAGGCAGACCTAGGTGCGGCAATTTATAGCGCCTCCGACTTAACATTAATCCACAATACCATTTATAACAACAGAGCCAACGACTATGAAGGGGGGCAACTCAGAGTATCATTCAACCCGCATATTATCACCATGACAGCAAATATTTTCTTTACCAGTGGCAGTAAGAACTGTTCCTTCCAGCAATCATTTACGCTACAAGGGCAGTACAACTTTGCCAATGACAACTCTTGTTTCAGTTTTGGTTCACATACTAACAATCTGATAGATAGCACACCGTCGCTTGCCCCCCTTGCCAACAATGGCGGTTTTGTGCCAACCCATGCCCTGTTACCCGGCAGTCCGACGATTGACGCCATTCCAGTGGCGAATTGTACCCTTACTGAAGATGCACGCGGCATAACCCGCCCACAAGGGTTAGGCTGTGATATTGGCGCGTATGAGGGGGAGGCAGGCGTTACACCTGTTCTTGCACCCACTAATCTAATGGCTACCTCACTATCTCTAACAGAAATCAAACTGGATTGGCAGGATAATGCCACCACAGAGAGTGCTTATCATGTCGAGCGTTCAACGGATGGCAATAACTGGACAGTGATTCAAAATACGCTGCCAGCCAATACGACCACCTTCACCGATACTGGCTTAACGTGCAGCACCGCGTATCACTATCGTGTTCGGGCATTCCGCCAGAGCGATAACCGGTATTCGGATTATTCTAATGTTATTGCCGCAGCGACTCTTGCATGTCCGCTGATTGCACCTGCCGCACCTGTTGCCACCAATACCACCACCACATCCACAACGCTCAGTCTCACGCAGCCTACACCCGATATGGATAATTTCTTTATTGAACGCGCTCAGGAAATCGTCGGTGGGCAGACAGTGGGGGCATTGGCACTAAGCGACTGGATGCAGATTGCCAAACTCGTAACCTATATCACCCTCTATGATGATACCGGGTTAGCCTGCGGTACGACTTACTACTATCGTGTTCGCACTTACCGCGACGAAGACCAGAGTTATTCGCCTTATTCCAATACCACGACAGTGGTTACGCTGCCTTGCCCAGTGCCAGTGACCAATACCGTCGGCTTATATAAAGAAGGCGTGTGGTTATTCCGCGATGCGAACGCCACAGGGGCGCCAGATGTGCGTTTCAATTTCGGTCCGCGGGAAAGTGGCTGGAGCGCCATCACAGGTGATTGGGATGGCGATGGCGAAGATGGCATCGGGTTATATAAGAATGGCGTATTTGCGCTGCGTAACATCAGCAATGGCGGCGTGAGCGATGTTATCTTCAAGTTTGGCACATCAGAAGCGGGTTGGCAGCCCATCGTCGGTGATTGGAATGGCGATGGTGTGGATACTGTCGGGCTGTTCAAAAATAGCTTGTTCATCCTAAACGATAGCAATACCACGACCGCCCCAAATTACACTTTCATGTTTGGGGATGCCACTCCCGGTTGGGTGGCGCTTGCTGGCGATTGGGATGCCAGCGGTGCTGATAGTGTCGGCTTATATCGTAATGGCTTGTTCTACCAAACCAATACGCTGACCAACCCTATCATGACTCGACCTTTCCAATTTGGTCCCACTCACGTCAGTTGGTCGCCTATCGCCGGGGATTGGAATGGCGATGGCTTTGCTACCATTGGGATTTATCAAAATGGCGTGTGGCGTTTGCGAAACACCAACGATGCCGGCATGGTAGATTTAGGGTTTAACTTTGGGGAAGCTATCCAAGGCTGGCAACCCATCGCCAGTTATCGTGGTTCAGCACAAACTTTGACCTTGATGGGTTTATCTGCCGGATTTACTGCGCCACTGCCCGGAAATGATATACCCTCTATGCCGACTGCTACACCCACCGAGATAACACCAGAGGTTGTGCCGACGCAACCTGTAGAAACGGCAACTCAAGCTATCGCAACACCAACGCTA
The DNA here is from genome assembly GCA_022842885.1 of Anaerolineae bacterium. GTDB lineage: Bacteria > Chloroflexota > Anaerolineae > Aggregatilineales > Phototrophicaceae > JALHOR01. Next base: position 27,226 of record JALHOR010000020.1, on the reverse strand, counting down.
CCACCGACGGAAACAGCGACCAGTGAAGCTGCGACATCAGCCCCAGAAGCCACCAGCGAAGTAACACCGGCGGTTGAACCCCAATAAGCATTTTTCAGCGGTATCCTGATTTTCGTGTCAGATACCGCTGAATTTGCTCCTATTTTCATCCCACTCACAAACATTTGATTGCTAATTGCTTATCAGGTGCTTTGCGGATATAATTTAAAGACAAAATCTCTATATCCGGCACAGGGGAGTCCGCGCAAGTGGGCTGAGAGGCTGCGTAACGCCGTAGCGACCCTTCTGAACCTGACCCAGGTCATACTGGCGCAGGGAGTGTCTGACGGATTTTTGTATCCGTATGACCCACCCCTGTAACACCCCGTCAGGGGTGGTTCTATTTTGCCCTACTGTGTGAACTCCTGTCCCGGTATAAAGAGCGATTTTGCATTATGCGTACACCGGTATTTAGATAGGAGTTCTTTATGTTACGGTCTGTTTTTCCACGAATCATGCTGATTTTGGGGGTGCTGTTCTTCACCCATAGCCTCAATGCCCAAAACGGGGCAATCTTAACAGTCGTTACCCATGATAGCTTTAATATCAGCGAAGCGATTTTACAAGCCTTCACGGATGAAACCGGGATAACCGTTGAAATTTTGCGGGCAGGAGACGCTGGGCAAGTAGTGAATCAATCTATCCTCAGCAAAAATAACCCGCTGGGAGATGTCTTGTTCGGTGTGGATAACACATTTCTCAGTCGAGCATTAGATGCCGATATTTTTGTGCCTTATGCCTCACCATCGCTCAAAAATATAGACGAAGCCTTTATCCTTGATACTGAATTGCGGGTCACGCCGATTGATTATGGCGATGTATGCCTGAATTACGACATTGCCTATTTTGAAGACCACAATTTGGCTGTGCCGCAAACACTGCGCGATTTAACCCAACCAGAATATCAAGATTTACTTGTCACCATGAATCCCACCACCTCATCACCGGGTTTGGCATTTTTGCTGACGACCATTGCCGAATTTGGTACAGAAGGTGATTATACCTTTCTTGATTTTTGGACGGATTTGGTCGCAAACGATGTGCTAATTGTAGATGGTTGGGAAGAAGCCTATTTTGGCTATTTCACCGCTGGCAGCGAAGATGGCACATACCCTCTCGTGGTCAGTTATGCCAGCAGCCCGCCTTTCACTTATGACGAAGAAAGCGATATGGCGACCACCGCCAGCATCACCGCGCCCGGCATGTGCTTCCGGCAAGTTGAATTTGCGGGCATTCTACGTGGCACGGATAACGCAACCGCCGCGCAACAGTTCATTGATTTTATGCTGAGTGAAACCTTCCAAGCCGATATGCCGCTGCAAATGTTTGTCTTTCCGGTCAATCCTGAGGCTGAATTGCCAGAATTATTTACCCGGTTTGCCACCATTGCCGAAGAACCTGCCCAAATAGATTATGCGGATATTGAGGCAAACCGCGATGACTGGATAACCGCTTGGACAGAAACCGTATTGCGATGACAGTCTCATTTTGGCGTTGGGCGTTGTGGCTGCCGCTGCTTTTTCTGGGGCTATTTTTTATCTATCCGCTGTTGACCATTCTGGATGTCAGCTTGCGCCCAGAAGGGGTATTCGATTTCAGCGGATTTATTCGCATCATTAGCTCAGAATATTATCGAGAGACGTTGTGGTTCACATTTTGGCAGGCACTGTTATCTACAGTGTTGACGATTGTGCCAGCGATTGGCAGCGCCTATCTTTTTACGCGCTATCGATTTCCGGGCAAATCGCTGTTGCTGTCGCTGGCAACGCTGCCTTTTGTGCTACCTACAGTTGTCGTCGCCGCCGCATTTTCCGCACTAATTGGTCAGCGTGGTTTAGTAAACACTCTCTTGATGAATGTATTCGCACTGGAAAATGCCCCTATTCAGTTAGAGCGCACACTGGCGCTCATCCTTATCGCCCATGTGTTTTACAACTATGCAATCGCCTTACGGATGATTCATGGCTATTGGGCGAATCAATCGCCACGCATAGAAGAAGCCGCGCAGGTATTGGGGTGTTCAGGTTGGCGTTTGTGGTGGGAAATTCGGTTGCCGTTGCTGCGCCCTATCATTTTTGCGGCATCGCTACTGGTTTTTATTTTCACATTTACCAGTTTTGGCGTAGTATTGATTTTGGGTGGCGTGCGTTTTGCTACGTTGGAAGTCCAAATTTATGTTCAGGCGCTCAATGTATTTGATTTGCCATTGGCAGCGGCGTTATCGCTGGTGCAAATTGGCTTTATGTTCGTGACGATGCTGGTCTATACCCGCTTACAGCAGCGCATCAATAGCGAATTGCAAAATCAACGCCAAATTGCTCGCCACCCCCAATCAATATCTGAAAAAATCATTGTTTTCACCCATGTGATAGCGATGGTGGCATTTTTATTCACACCGCTGCTGGCGCTTGTCGTGCGGTCTGTGACGATTGGTGGGCAAGGGTTCACGCTCGAACATTATGCCCTGCTCAATCAAAACATGCGCGATTCCATTTTGTTTGTGCCGCCGCTTCATGCCATTGGCAATTCCGTCTTTTTTGCATTGCTGACCACCATGGCGGCAGTTTCGCTTGGTATCTTAACCGCCTATCTGGTTGCTGAAAATCGGCGTTGGCTGGATGCGGTTTTTATGCTGCCACTGGCAACCAGTGCCGTGACACTCGGCTTTGGGTACATCATTGCGCTGGATGAGCCGCCCTTAAATTTGCGGGCATCGTGGGTGCTAATCCCTATCGCGCATACATTGGTTGCACTGCCGTTTGTCGTGCGAAGCGTGCTGCCTGCGTTGCGAAGATTGCCGCGTTCTGTGCTGGAATCGGCTTCCGTTTTAGGGGCATCGCCTTCACGCCGCTGGTTCTCGGTTGAATTGCCACTGATTAGTCGTGGCGTATGGGTCGGTGCCACCTTTGCATTTACGGTAAGCATGGGTGAATTTGGGGCTTCGCTGTTTGTGGCACGCCCCGATACTCCTACTATCCCAGTCGTCATTTTTCGGCTTTTGGGGCAACCGGGAACAGCTAATTATGGACAAGCCATCGCCATGAGTGTGCTTTTGATGCTCGTCTGTACGTTAAGTTTTATGCTGATTGAACGTTTGCGAACTGTCGGAATCGGAGAGTTTTGATGTTGTCTCTGCAAAATATTTCGCTTCGTTTTGGCGATAAGCCCGTGTTACAGCATATTGATTTGGAGATGCAGCCCGCAGAACTTTTATGTTTGCTGGGGCATAGCGGCTGCGGCAAAACAACACTATTGCGAATTATCGCGGGTTTAGAACAAGATTATCAGGGTGATGTGCTTTTTGCTGGAACAGCCATCAACCCGATTCCGGTTCATGCGCGGGATTTTGGGCTGATGTTCCAAGATTTCGCGTTGTTTCCCCATCGCAATGTCGCGCAAAATATCGCTTTCGGCTTAAAGATGCGCGGCATGTCGCACAAAGAGCAATCCAAACGGGTGTCAGAAGTTTTGGCATTGGTCAATCTGCAAGGATATGAAAAACGTGATGTAGCATCGCTTTCTGGTGGCGAAAAACAGCGCGTTGCACTGGCACGCAGTTTAGCGCCGTCACCGCGTTTGCTGCTGCTCGATGAGCCATTGGGGTCATTAGATGCGTCTTTGCGCGAGAGATTGATGCTAGAATTGCGCGATATTATCAAGGCAGTGGGACTCACAGCGGTCTATGTGACCCATGACCGCCAAGAGGCTTTCGCCGTTGCCGATAGAATCGCTATCATGAATGCCGGACAGATTGAGCAAATAGATACCCCAGAAGCGATTTATTATCAGCCGCGAACCGTGTTTGTTGCCCGCTTCATGGGTTTAACCAATATTTTGCCTGTTGTGCAGTATACCAATGCCGAAGCAAAAACGGCGCTTGGCACTTTTGCGCTGCCCACCCCATCTGAGTATGTCTTGATTCATCCTGATGGCATTCAGCTTCATCCAGATGGGCAATACCAAGGCATCATCACCGCCAGTCTTTTTCAGGGCGATAGTTACCAATTAAAAATAGCCATCGCAGATAGCCTTCTCACATTTAGAGCAAAAGCCAGCCGAAACGACCTGAAAATCGGTCAACTCGTCCGGTTCACACTAAATCAACACTATATTGTTGGTTTGCAGTCGTAAAGTAGCTTCATTTCTCTAGGCGATGCTCTTTCCAAAATTGGTCAAGAGCTTCTGCCACTTTATCCATGCGTTCAAAATGGGGCAGCCCACGAGTGCCGGGAATACGGCGCAGTCGCCAATTCTCTTGGTTCACCATTTCTGGCAAACGGTCAAAACTGATGTTGGGGTCGGTATCATACAACACCAAAACGGGCGGCGATATTTTGCGATAGACCTCATCCAGAATATCCCGTGAGAATAATTTGCCGCTGACAAAATACAAGGGGGCAAACCGTGCGCCCGGTTGATGTGTCGTTAAATAAGAATACTCCGCCAAACCCTCATCCATCTGTCCGGCAAAACTTTGACCCAAGAAAAAGCGAATACTTGGTTTCGTCACCAACAAATCATAAAACGCTTGGCTCCACAATGGATTACTGAACGCCCGATACACACCATCGCTTGTGCCGTTGTTTTCTGTTTGCTGGATTGCATTTTGATTATCCCGTTGGGTAAAACCCGTTGGCGAAACCAGCGTGAGCGAATGAAATAATTCTGGGTGATGTAAGGCAGCACGGGCAGCAAATTCACTCGTCAACGAGAGGGCAATGACATCTGCCGGGTCACTTTCCAGATAGCGCAAAAAATCCACAATCGCATTGACATACAGCGTAATCGAATATTCGCGGTCGCTGCGCTCTGAAAAACCAAAACCGGGCAAATCCAGCGCATAAACTGGGCGCGTGCCACGATACTGTTCAAAAATCGGGCGCACTTCATAGCCACTGCCTGCAGCGTTGATGCTGTGCAGCAGCACCAATGGACGCCCACCAGCCGATGTATCGGCATAATAACTGAGTAAACACGAATTTTTGCCATGAAACACAGAGCGCACTGTTGAGATTGCGCTGCCAATTTTCATCTTGTGGTTGATCATGAGTGAACTATATGCCAACCAACCCCCAGTCAGAGTGCTAAAAAGTCCTAAAAGAGTGCGTAAAGCACGGAAAAAGCCCATTGGTGATACATCCTTAATGTGGCTAACTTACGTTGTAGATAAAAGTATAGCGATTGCCGCACCCAATTCACAATCTAAATATCGCTAAAAAATTTATTCGCATTGAAAGGAATACCCGCATGTGGCGCAAAATTTTTTGTTTCGTCGTGGTGTTTGCCATTTTTTCACAAGCATCGCTGGCAGACATTGATGACCACAAAGCCATCATTCGACAAGTCTATGATGAAATTTTTAATCAGGGCAATTTTGATTTGATTGCAGAGGTATATGCACCCGATTATGTGAATCGGGGCTATAGTGAGG
>JALHOR010000020.1:0-21746 GCA_022842885.1 Anaerolineae bacterium | reverse complement strand
ATGCGGGCAGCACTGCCTGATTTTGAAGCCACCATCGAAGTTTTAATCGCCCAAGATGATTACGCCGCCAACCGTGTGATTTATAGCGGTACATTCACGAATGAATGGGTCATGGGGGATAAAACGATTGCGCCTAATGACGAAGAAATTGCTTGGACATCCATTATAATTTATCGCTTCAACGAAGATGGGCAAATTGCCGAGGAATTTACTTCCTATGACCAATTGGATTTGTTATTACAACTAGAAGATGATGTGCTGCCGCCTGCTTTTCTAGCACTCATACCACCCCGTGAAATTGCCCCGGCGGTTGTAGAAGATGATATTGTCTATGATGATGCGCTCACCGAAAAATCGAGGGCTTTTCTCATTGCCGTCATTGAAGAAGCGATTAACAATGGCGACTTAGATGTTATTAACGCCTCAATGCCCGGCGACTATCGCACGCACGAACCATTTGGTGATTTTACGACTGAACAATTTCGGGATGCCATCGCGGCTTTCCGGGCGATTGTGCCGGATTTGAACGTTGAGATTAATATCCTTTTCACCGAAAATAATTGGTTAGCAACGCGGTTGATTTATCGTGGCACCTTCGCCAACGAAATCCCACTCGGTATTATCAGCATTGAACCCACGCAAAAACCCATCGAATTTGTCATCAATGTGCTGGTTCATTTTGATGAAAATGGCGTTGGGTTAGAAGATTTCAAAGAATACAATCGTCTAAGCTGGCTACGGCAGATTGGCGTCTTGGAAATTGACGGCTAGAAATTAATCCATAATCCGTTATTCAATTTACCGAATAACGGATTATAATAGGTTACAAAGGTTCATTTCAAACTTTAAGATATGGAAAAAGAGCAAATTATCCAACCCAATCTGATTATTCCAGTTGGCACAGCCATTGTTGTTCTGGCAGATGTCATCAAAAGTAATGAAATCATACTGCATGAAGGGTCTGTGGGTGTTATCAGTCAATCACCTCCTGATAACACTCATCGGTATCATGCCCGCTTCCCCGATGGCACTGTACTAGCACTCAAGCGCCAAGAATTTGCTGTGCAAAAACATTATCGGCGCGAAGGTTTAGAACGGCATGTTTTGGGCGAGCATGATTTATATGATTCTGTGATGTATCGGTGTATTGTGGGTTCACATGCCTATGGGTTATCCCATGAGAATAGCGATATTGACCGACGCGGTATTTATCTTGCCCCGGCTGAGATGCATTGGTCGTTATATGGCGTGCCGGAACAATTAGAGCAAGGGGAAGAATGTTATTGGGAATTGCAAAAATTTCTGGTATTGGCGCTCAAAGCCAATCCGAATATTTTGGAGTGCTTATATACGCCATTAGTCGAACATGTTTCCCCTTTGGCACAAGAATTGCTGGCAATGCGGCATATTTTCGTCACCAAGTTGCTCTATCAAACTTACAATGGGTATGTATTGGCACAGTTCAAAAAGCTCAATAAACATCTAGAAAATCATGGCACTATTCGCTGGAAACATGCTATGCATTTGATTCGGCTGTTATTGGCAGGCATAGCGACGCTGCAAACTGGGGATGTGATGGTGGATGCAGGGGAGTATCGAGAAAAACTGCTCACGATTGGGCGCGGTGAGATGGCATGGGAAGACATTAACCAGTGGCGGTTGCAGCTTCACCGAGAATTTGATGCTGCTTACCAAGTGAGCCAACTGCCTGACCGCCCTGACTACGAAGCCGCCAATGCCTATTTAATTCGGGCGCGAAAGAGTCAAGTTCATGATTGAGACCCAATTATTGCCATCGGTCATCACCAAACAACCGTATCCGCTGATTTTTGTGACGCTGAGTGGGGCGCATTTATATGGTTTCCCGTCGCCCGATTCAGATTACGATTTGCGTGGTGTTCATGTACTGCCGCTGCCACAGATGCTAGGATTGTACGACCCGCAAGAAACCATTTCTAAGACGCACACTGAAGAAGGTGTCGAAATTGATGTTGTGACTTACGACATCAAAAAATGTTGTGATTTGCTGCTCAAGAAAAGCGGCAACATTATCGAACAGATTTATTCGCCGCTGGTACTCCACACCACACCTGACCATGACGAACTGAAAACATTAACGCGGGCAACCCTATGTCGTTATCATTCCCATCACTATTTGGGGTTTTCTCAAAACAAATGGCAAGAATTTACCAAAACACGCAGCATAAAGGCGCTGTTGTATATGTATCGCGTGTTATTGTCAGGTATTCATTTGATGCAAACGGGTATCGTTGAAGCTAATTTAACCCAACTTCATATCATCTATCCGCTGCCCTATATTCCCGATTTAATCGCCCAAAAGCAAAATGCCGCTGAAAAAAGCACGTTGGAAGGCAGCAATATTGCATTTCACGAAGCGGAATATCAGCGACTCTCAAAACAACTGGAAGAAGCGCGAGATACTAGCAAACTTCCACAAGAACCGGGCGGCAAGGCAGAATTGAATGATTGGTTGCTGCGGTTGCGATTGCGAGATTTTAATCCGTTATAACCTGCGGCAATATACAGAGGCGCTATAATCAGGGAGTATCATGTATATCGCCGGGGGGAACGTTCATGAAAATGCGTTTATTGTTGCTCTTTATTGTGCTGCTGAATTTGAGTTTGTTTGTTGTCACCACAGTTTTCGCGCAAGATGCCGCGCCAGAACGCCGTACGCCGATAGACCGTTATCCGCTGCCGCGCGAAGATGGTGCAGTGCGGTTTTCGTTGGCAGACAAATGGGACAAGACCGATTTAACGTTTTTTATCCACAATTGCCCCTCTACCCTACGCTGCGAAGATGCCCATGAAGCAATTCGGCGCTCTTTCCAAACATGGGATGCTGCGTCACGCTTGGTATTTACCGAAGTCGCGCAACCCCGCAATGCCGATATTGAACTCCGTTGGTCAATGCAGGATGAAGAATTAGGGAGTCCCGGTGGTGTTTTGGCATTTGCTTATTTTCCGTCGTCGGGCGGCGATGTGTATTTTGATGATGCTGAACGCTGGTCACTCTATGATGGCGGTGCAACCGATTTATTTGCCGTTGCCGTGCATGAAATCGGGCATTCTTTAGGGTTAGACCACAGCGATGACCAAAATGCCATTATGTTCCCATATTCGGGTTTTGCACCTGAATTAGGGCGCGATGATGTGGCGGGCATTCAACGGTTGTATGGCGCAGATGATGATGGCGCACCTGATACAGTGCAACCCGATCCGCCGGATAATTTAGACCCCGGCAATGCCCCGGTAGAAATCGTGGATGGCGTCATTACCAATACCACATTTTATCAATTGTGGACGGTAGATGCCGCCGCTGGCGAAACCATGACCCTCACGTTGGAAACCACTAGCGGCAATTTAGATGCCTATTTGGGATTGCTAACGCCTAATCAAGATACGGTGCTGGCAGAAGATGATGATAGTTTAGGCGGCACCAATGCCAAAATCACTTACACTTTTCCTACCGCCGGCGATTATGTGATTCTTGCCACACGCTATGATTTGGCAAATGGCGACACCACCGGGAATTATCGCCTCACGGCTTATCGGGGCGGAACACCCGCGCAACCAACAGCCACGCCGACGCCCTCATTAATGAGCTTGACAGTAACTAATCGCAGCGGCGTAAGGCTGTGTTCAGTATGGTTCAGCCCTTCCACCAATGAGGATTGGGGGGATGAGCAATTGGGCGAAAATGTGGTTTTGGAAAATGGGTTTTTCGCCCGTTGGGAAGTGCAACCGGATACTTATGATGTGCGCGTGAGCGATTGTTCCGGTAATGCATTGGAAGAATATTTTGTTGAGGTGACGAGCGCCACCGAAGTGGAAATTTTCGTCAACGATATTCAACCACGCTAAACAATGCCATTGGCAAGCAGAGCTTCGACTTGGGCGCGAGACGGTGCAGCGGAACAACCACCATATCCTTGTGTGGACAAGCCGCCGCAAATATTGCCCCAAGTCAAACAATCTTTGATAGGCATCTTTTTGAGCCATGCTACCAAAAAACCTGCGTTAAACACATCGCCAGCACCGGTTGTATCCAGCGGCGTCAGTGTCATTGCCGGAACATGATAATGCGCCGTATTTTGCCAAGCGGATGAGCCATTGCCCCCATCTTTAATGACCAGCAAATTCACATATTCTTTCAAAATAGCAGCAGCAGTTTCGACAGAATCAGTCTGAGTCAGCCGCTGCGCTTCAATCGCATTCGGCATGAAAATATCCACCAGCGAAAGCATGGTTTTCACCAAGGGGCTATCTAGCGTTTCGTGCCGATGTTGGCAATCCATCGAAATGGTAATGCCGCGCTGGCGTAAGTCGCGCAAGAAATCCGGCAAACGTTCATCCACATACAACCGATTGAGGTGCAAATGTTGGAACGAATAATGCCGATATTCTGCCAACAAACGCCCAATCACATCCGGCGGCGGGTCAACATGTGTTACAAAAGCGCGGTCTTCTGGGTAAGACAATGCGACGGTCACGCGCCGTAATGCCGCATTTTGGTATTCCACCAAGTCAGTATCAATGCCTTCGTTGTGGACAAAGGTGCTGATAAACTGGCTAAAAAAATCATTCCCCAAAAAGCCACACCAGCCAACACTCAGCCCCAATCGCTGCAAGGCAATGACCGTGTTCAGAACACCGCCCGGCACAACCGTTAAGCCATCGGTATAAATTTCCGCGCCAAGTGCCGGGAAAACGGGCAAGCCTGTAAAAATAATGTCGCAGAAATAATTGCCCGGAATCAACACATCATAATGCTTCATGCCCACATCCCAATTGTTGCTTGATGTGCCACGATAAATTCATCAACCAATGCCTGCGCCAATGGATATGACCCAATCAATGGATGCACCGCTAAGGCGGCAACTGCCAAAGCGCGTGACTTTTGCAAAATAGCTTGGGCGGCGAGACGTTCATATTGTTTGACATCGCGCATCAGCAAATATTGTGCTTCAGGAATCGTGCCAACTGACAGCGGACGCACACCTTTTTCATCAATCCAGCAGCTTACTTCAACAATATCATCATCTGCCATGCCGTGAATCGCACCATTATTCGGAACATTTAAGCCTGTGTATAACGGCTCTCCGGTGGCAATCGCCTCAATACACCCCAACGCTACAGCGGCATAGCCTTCTTCATCTTCGCCTACTGGCGACATTTTTACGCGGTCAGCGCCACCGCGAGCATGTGCCATATATGTTTTACTGCGCTTGCCCATCACCTCATGATAAATTTCGAGTTGGGCGTGTGGGTCACGATTGGCGTTTAATTTTTCCAAGAGTTCGCTGGTTAGCCGCACAACTTCCTCGCCGCGTGTTTCATCTTTTGCCAATAATGCCTTGAGTGCCTCATCCCGATGGTAAAAATAATGCAGGTATTCATTCAAAAATGCGGCTTGCCATTGGCGCAAACCGGGATGAAACATGCTCATATGCGTGGCTTGCACAAATTTTTCATCGCCCAATAAGCCCGGCAGCACTTCTTCGCCGCCGCTGCCATCAGGGTCAGCATCAATCCGCACGCTGCGCGTCCACGACAGATGATTCAAACCATACACTTCATGATAAAGGCGCTTGAGAGGGATTTGCATGAAACGACTAACGGCGTGTTGTGCGCCATTCGCACTATCGCAAATACCAATGATACGCTCAATCCCGGCATCGTGTAACGCTTGTGCCACAAGTCCGGCGGGATTCGTAAAGTTGTAAATCCATGCATTTGGCGCAGCTATTTTCTGGACTAAACGAGCATATTCCAGAATTGCTGGAATGCTCCGCATCGCCATCGCAAACCCGCCCGCGCCCGTCGTTTCTTGCCCCAAAACACCCTGTTTGAAAGCGATTTTTTCATCCAGAACGCGCCCTTGTTCCAAACCGGGGCGGATAGATGTGATAACATGATTTGCTCCCCGAATCGCAGTTTCAGCATCGGTGGTCAGATGGATGTCAAAAGTCGCCCCTTGTTGGATTGCCATCGCTTTGCACAAATTGCCGATGAGGTCTAATTTTTCAGCATGGTTATCCATGAGCCATACTTCGCGCAAGCCTAAGCGGGCAGCGCGGCGTACCAATGCCGGAAGCAAACGCGGTGTACGAACACCGCCGCCGCCAATAATCGTGAGTTTCATAAGACAAATTTCCTGTATACAGGTTTTCGGATAAAGGCAGCTAAACTGCCTATCAAAGGTCATTGCGAGAAAATGTCGTTATCGTCTGTAGCATAAGAGACCCAATCCCAAAAAACAACCCAGTCATTAACACCAATTGTCTTGCGATAACTCTAACAACGTGCTAAGTTTGGGGGGTTGTTTGTACTGCCCTTTAAAATTGATTTGATTAGGGGAGAAAATTCGCATGAAACATAGGCTTTTATTAGGTGTTTTGCTGCTCTTGTTAGCATTGCCCGTCTTGGTGCTGGCACAAGAGAATACGACCGTCACAACTGCTTTTGCTGAATCGCAACCCAACACACTTGACCCTCACGCGGCTCGCATCGCAGACGAATTTTTAGTCATGCGAAATGTGTGCGAAGGTTTGGTCAATTATGACCCGGTGACGCTGGAACCTGTTCCTGCATTGGCAGAAAGCTGGGAAATTTCCGAAGATGGTCTCGTTTATACGTTTAATCTGCGCGATGGTGTGACCTTCTTTGATGGCAGTACATTAGATGCCGCCGATGTGAAATATTCGTTTGACCGTCTTTCTGACCCGGCTCTTGGCACTTCTTATACTGCCGGGTTGATTCTGCGGGATGTCGCCGGTTGGGCAGAAGCGCGTCCGGTTGCGCCCAGCGTTGCCGAAGGCACACCGACACCAGAACCTATTCCTCCGGCACTGGCAATCAGCGGTGTCGCTGTCGTGGACGAGATGACCGTTAGCATCACCCTCAGCAAACCAGTGACTTCGTTCTTAGTACGCCTGACCCTGCCCGGCGGCGTGATTATCTCTGAAGGCTCGGCAGATGGTGTTGATTTCTTGGCAACAGGTCCCACCTGCACCGGTCCTTACAGCGTGGCGTCTTTTACACCGGGCGACAGCCTAACACTGGTTGCCAACGAAAATTATTGGGCAGGCGCACCGGATGTCAAACAAGCGATTATCCGCGTCATCCCGGAAGTTTCTACACAGGTCATTGAATTTGAAGCGGGCAATCTGGATATTGTAACAGTGCCGCCGTCAGATTTGCCACGTATTCGCGCTGATGAGGCGCTGAGTGCGGCTCTGTATGAAGTGGCTACTTTGAGCAATTTCAATATTCGTATCAACCTGAAAGACCCCAAGATGGGCGATGTGCGCGTCCGCAAAGCCCTCTCCATGGCGATTGACCGCCAAGCAATCGTAGATAGCGTATTGGCGGGGCAAGGCGTGCCAGCAGTGGGTTTGTATCCGCCCGGCTTAAGCACCCATGATGAAACTTTCAACCCATTCCCGCGTGACATCGAAGCCGCAAAAGCTCTCTTGGCAGAAGCCGGTTATCCTGATGGTATCGAATTGAGCATCCGTAACGACCAAGAAGAAGTCAGTAACCGCGTAATCAATGCGATTGCGGCTACCGTTGCCGAAGCTGGCATTACCCTTAACTTAGTCGCTACAGAAGCCTCCGTTTACACTGAAGATAGAACTGCCTGCACGATGGAAATGGGCTATATTCGTTGGGGGATGGATTATCCCGACCCAGAGAATATGACCGTGCTGTTGCTGCCCAATGCCGCGACGCGCGTCAACTGCGGTTATGGCGAAGTGGATGTTGCTGCCCAAATTGGCGAATTGGTCGGGCAAGGTGTTTCCATGCCCTTGGGCGAAGAACGCGATGCCATCTTCAACGAAATAGAACGTATTGCGATGGATGCCGTGTTGATTATCCCAATTTATCACGGCGTTAGCACCTCGCTGGTTAATCCGCGCTTGGGTGGGCAACCCATTGATAATAATGGCACCCGCCGCTTTGTGTTCATTGAACTTGAATAAACCAACCTAACCTTGATGGGGATAGCAAGTGGCTATCCCCATACATCGAAAGTTCAAGCATGACACGTTATTTGGTGAGCCGCATTGTTCAATTATTGCCGACAATTTTGGGCATTTATTTGTTGACATTTTTTATGATGCGGATTCTCCCCGGCGACCCTGCTCAATTTTTGGAAGGTGACCGGGGAGATGAACAAAGTATGGCAGAAACACGCCGCCGCCTGCGCCTTGATGAACCAATTCTAGTACAATTAGCCGCTTATTTAGGCGATACCTTGCAGGGTGATTTGGGACGTAGTTTTATCACCAACCAGCCTGTGAGCGATATGATTGGGCGTGCCTTTGTGCCAACAATCCAACTGGCACTTACTGCCACCACCATTGCCTTAATTCTGGGAGTACCATTAGGGGTTGTTTCGGCAGTGCGGCAAAACTCTATCTGGGATGCCCTATCGCGCTTGGTGGCGCTTGTCGGCGTCTCGATTCCAGTCTTCTGGTTAGGCTTACAAATGCAGGTCATTTTTGGTGTGCAACTCAAGTGGATTCCCCGCATTAGTGGCTATGGCATAGATGAACGGTTGATTCTACCCGCTATCTCCGCCAGTTTAGGCATGATTGCGCTGTTGACACGCATCACGCGCTCAACACTGTTGGATGTACTAAATCAGGATTATATCCGCACTGCTAAAAGCAAAGGGCTGGCGAACCTGCGAGTGCTAACCCGCCATGCCTTAGTCAATGCTTTGCTGCCCATTGTTACTGTCTGGGGAACAAGTTTAGCAGGCTTACTTAGTGGCGCATTATTGGTTGAAACGATTTTTAGCTGGCCCGGCATGGGGCGCTTGCTGGTCGATTCAATCGGCGCACGCGATTATCCCATGATACAAGGCTTAGTGATTGCCTTTGCCCTCATTTACGCCGGAATTAACTTACTAATTGATTTATTCTATCCGTTCATTGACCCTCGGATTCGCTACTAATGAGCGCCAAAACTGCCGCCCTGATGCCGGAAACACAGCATGTACCCTCCCAAAATCGGTTTTTGCGCCGCTTATTTTCTAATCCAACGACTCTCATTGGATTAACTTTGGTATTGGGGGCATTAGTGTGTGCCATATTCGCACCTGTGATTGCCCCAAAAGACCCCTATGCACGGGATTTGAGCAAATATGTTTTAGCACCATCTGCCGAACATCTTTTTGGCACGGATGATGTAGGACGCGATATTTTGAGTCGTGTCATTTATGGCGCACAAATTTCGTTGAAAATTTCGCTTATCGCGCAAGGTGTTGGTATCCTGATTGGCGTCTTCGTCGGCTTAATTACCGGTTATTTTGGGGGTTGGCTGGATACACTCATTATGCGGGTGGTGGATATTGTGATGGCGTTTCCGTTATTGATTATTGTGATTGCGTTGATTGGGGTTTTGGGACCCAGCGAAAATAATATTATTTTGGGGTTAGCTGTCGTCATTTGGCCCAATACCACTCGTTTAGTTCGCAGCCAAGTGTTATCGCTTAAAGAAGCCGAATTTGTGACGGCTGCCCGCAGTTTGGGGTCAGCCGATGCCGGCATTATTTTCCGGCATATTTTGCCGAATGTGATTAGCCCGGTTGTCGTTTATGCGACACTCGGTTTAGGTGGCATTATCTTGGCAGAAGCCTCGCTGAGTTTTTTGGGACTCGGCAGCGCCCAACAAGCCACCCCCTCATGGGGCAAAATGCTGACTGAAAGCCGCGCTTTTATTCGGTCAGCATGGTGGATGCCTTTGTATCCCGGAATCGCTATTTTGCTCACCGTGTTAGGCTTCAATCTGCTTGGTGATGGACTGCGCGATGCGTTGGATGTACGCTCGAAATAGTTAAAAGTTAAAAGTGGCAAGTCAAAAGGTAATTATTTTTCTTTGCGCTCTGGGCGGCTTGGTAGTTTATAAACACAAAAAGGAAATCAACAGCATATGAATGTTTTGGCAATTGGCGCCCATGGGGATGATTTAGAAGCATTTTGTGGTGGCACACTCGCTCGTTATGCCCAAAATGGCGATAAAGTGTTCATGTGCGTGGTGACGGATGGGCGTGGACGACCCGCAGGCAATCCCGATGAAATTGCAGCAATTCGCAAAGCAGAAGCGGCATCGTCTGCCGCAGTGATTGGCGCAGAAGCGATTTGGATGGCAGTTCCCGATGGGGGCTTATGGTTCGACGAGCCAACGCGCCACTTGTTTATCGAAGTAATTCGGGAAACGAAACCGGATGTAATTATCACGCACCCCCCAGATGATTATCATCCTGACCACAAAACGACCAGCCGTTTAGTGATGGATGCCGCCCAAATTGCCCGCACTGCCAATTATCCCTCACGGTTTGCGCCCCACCGTGAGATAGTGCCAGTGGTCTTTATGGATGCAGAACGCGGCATTGATTTTATTCCGCAGGAATATGTGGATATTAGCGGCGTGTGGGAACAAAAATTGACGATGTTAGCGCAGCATCGCAGCCAATTTATGCCCGGTGCCTATGACCCAAATTTTGTGATGCCACCCCGTGAACACAATCCATTTTTCCGGTATGTGGATGTGATGAGTGGATTTCGGGGTTTATCCGCTAACGTGATGTATGCCGAGGGCTTTCGTTTTTGGCTAGCAGCCAATCGTATTGTGACGCGCCGCGTTTTGCCATAAAGGATATTTTTGATATGTCAGATATGCTTATGCGTTTAGAAGCCATCATCACTGACCGCAAACACAATCCCAAACCGGGTAGTTATACCAACAGCCTTTTCGACAAAGGGCGCAACAAAATTGCTCAAAAAGTCGGTGAAGAAGCTGTCGAAACCATCGTTGCCGCTTTGGGACAAGGGCGTGACCAACAAATCGCAGAATTAGCCGATTTGTTTTATCATACGCTGGTTTTGATGTCCGATATGGATATTTCTTTAGCTGATGTGGCTGCTGAACTGGAAAAACGCCACTTGCCTGCACAGGAATAATGCCGATGCCGTTCATTGCCGAAACAACGTTTCACGTCCGTTATGTGGAAACCGATGCTCAGGGTGTGGTCAATCACGCGCATTATGTGTCATATTTGGAGGAAGGGCGCAGTGATTATTTGCGGCAACGCGGCAGCAGCTATGCTAATTTTGAGCGCGATGGGTATTTTTTGGCAGTCACTGACCTGAATGTTCGCTACCTAAAAGCTATTCATTACGATAATAAAATCACTGTCCGCACTTGGCTGACCGAAGCCCGCAGCCGTACTTTGACATTCCAATACGAAATTCGCCATACGGAAACAGATGAACTTCACGCCACCGCTATCACCAAGCATATCTGTTTGAATCGTACGGGTGCTGTGACGCGCATCCCAGAATCATGGGCGCAGTGGATGGATTAAAATGCGTATTTGTGTTTGACCCGCTTCGCTGCACTCTATATACTTAATTTAAATTTTGATTAAATTATTGCAGGAGTAGATTTTATGGTCAATGCTGCTGCGGCGGCTTATGATGCCCGCCCTTGGACGCAATATTATGATGATGGGGTGCCAGCACGCTTAAATTATCCCCAAGTACCGCTGCACCAATTTTTGCGCGATACTGCCCAAAGAGTTCCCAATAGCCCGGCGTTGATTTCATCTGCCAAATTGCCCGTATTAGGGCGGCAAACTAGCGCCATGACCTATGCCCAATTAGAGAGTGCTTCTGATTCAGTTGCCGCGGCACTGGTAGAGTTGGGGCTGAAAAAAGGCGATGCAGTGGCGATTGTAATGCCCAACTGTGCGGCATTTGCCATTTGCTTTTTTGGCATTCTCAAAGCAGGGGGGGTGGTTTCCGCAGCCAACCCAACGTACCCGCCAGACAAAATGCAGTACCAACTGAATGATTGCAATGCCAAAATCGTCATTACTCTGACGCTGTTTTACGACATGCTCAAAAAATTGCAGCCCCAAACGCAAATCAAGCATGTGATTGTTGCCAATATCAAAGAATATCTAACGCCGCTTGCCCGCACCCTCTTTACTCTTGCCCGCGAGAAAAAGGATGGACATTTTCTGGCAGCCGTACAAGCCAATGATTTTTGGTTTCAGGACATCCTCAAAAAATATCAGGGGCAAAAAGCAAATGTCACAGTAACACCCAATGATGTCGCCTTATTCCAATATACAGGCGGCACAACCGGCGTCTCTAAAGCAGCGGTCAGCTTGCACAAATCGTTGGTGGCAAACATGTTCCAAATGGATGCCATCATGAGTGTGTTTAAAGTGCCGGGCGAAAAAGAAATCATCTTGGGCGCTATCCCCATGTTCCATGTGTATGGTTTAGTCGTTGCGCTCAGTTTGGCAGTGTATAAAGGTGGACGCATCGTCTTAATTCCAAATGCCCGCGATATTGACGAAGTAATTGCCTGCATCGAGCATTTTAAACCCACATTGTTTCCGGGTGTTCCCGCCCTCTATAATGCCATCAACAATCATCCCCGTATCAAATCCGGTGAAGCCGATTTGAAATCGCTGCGCTATTGCATCAGTGGGTCAGCACCCTTGCCCTCCGTCACCAAAGAAGAATTTGAGCGTTTGTCCGGGGCAAAAGTCCGCGAAGGCTTCGGCATGAGTGAAATTCCCACTGCCACCCATGTGAATCCCATTTACAAAGAGAATCGACTCAATTCAATCGGTCTGCCTTTACCTGATGTGGAATGCCGCATTATTAGTTTGGATGATGGTGAAACAGAGTTACCTGTTGGCGAAGTCGGAGAATTGATTATTCACGCGCCTAATTTGATGTTGGGGTATCATGGGATGCCCACCGAAACCGCGAATGTGCTGCGCGAAAAAGATGGCAAAAAATGGATGTATACAGGCGATATTGCCCGCATGGACGAACAGGGCTATTTTTATATCGTAGACCGCAAAAAAGACATGGCACTCATTGGCGGCTTTAATGTCTATCCTACAAATATTGAAAATGTCCTTAAATCGCATCCGGCAGTCTTAGAAGTCGGTGTCGCTGCCGTCTCACATCCTGACCGACCCGGACAAGAGGCGCTCAAAGCATGGATTGTCAAAAAACCCGATATGGAAGTGACCGAAAAAGAGTTGATTGATTTTTGCAGCCAAAAACTTGCCCCCTACGAAGTGCCACGCCGGATTGCGTTCATCAAAGAATTGCCAAAATCTGCCGTTGGGAAGACTTTAAGACGCGAATTAATTCAAATGGAATTGGATAGCCTTAATAAATAGTATCGAGGAGATAGCGCATTTATGGTCACTTATGCTGATAAGCCTTGGTTAAAAAGTTATGACCCAGAAGTACCACAGAGTTTAGAGCCACATCCTGAGATTCCTGTATTCCATTATTTGCAGGAACGGGCAAAAAAAATGCCGCAGCAGCCTGTCTTGCTCACCACCGCAAAACTGCCTGTCTTGGGGCGGCAAACATCGGTCATGACCTATGGTGAGTTAGATACTATTTCCGATAATTTTGCAGCGGCATTAGTGGCTATGGGGCTTAAAAAAGGCGATAGAGTGGCAATTATCATGCCCAATTGTGTGGCATTTGCCATCGCCTATTTTGGCACACTCAAAGCAGGTGGGGTCGTCGCTGCAACGAACCCCACCTATCCCGATAGCAAGATGCAGCATCAAATTAACGATTGTGATGCTGAATTTGTGGTCGCATTGACCTTGTTTTATGACCAACTCAAACGGATTCAAGCCGGCACAAAAGTCAAACATATTATTCTGGCAAACATCAAAGAATATTTGCCGCCGCTGGCACGCCTGTTGTTCACGCTGGCAAAAGAGAAAAAAGACGGGCATCGCGTCGAAAAATTGCAACCGGGCGATTATTGGTTTCAAGATGTGCTGCAACGCTACTCCGGGCAAAAACCCAAAGTTGATATTAAGCCTTCCGATTTGGCGCTGTTCCAATATACGGGTGGCACAACAGGTATCTCTAAAGGGGCGATGGGAACACACCGTGCTTTGGTTGCCAACATTCGGATGATGCAGCACTGGACAGGCATTGCCCAAAAAGGCGAAGTCAACGGCAAACGCAGCGAAGATATGAGTTATCTAGGCGCGATTCCGATGTTTCATTCGTATGGCTTAATAGTTATGCTCACCCAAGCAACGGCTTCTGGCAGCAGCATCATCCTCATTCCTAATCCGCGAGATATGGATGAAGTCGTAGATGTGATTTCACACTATCAGCCCAATGTGTTTTTGGGTGTTCCTGCCATGTTTAATGCCATCAACAATCATAAACGCATTACCTCTGGTGAGGTGTCTATCGCCTGTTTCCAGATGAATACCAGCGGTGCTGCCCCCCTGCCACCCACCACCAAAGCCGAATTTGAGGCACTCTGCAAGAGTCCCATTGTTGAAGGCTTTGGCATGAGCGAAACGCCAGTCGCCACCCATAATAATCCGTTTAGAGGCGAACATCGCCATAAGTCTATTGGGCTGCCGATGCCAGATGTTGAGTGTAGGATTGTAAGTTTGGATGATGGCGAAACGGATGTGCCTGTCGGCGAAGGCGGCGAACTCATTATTGCTGCCCCGAATTTGATGGTGGGGTACCATGCCATGCCCACCGAGACGGCTAATGTTCTCCGCAAAGATAAAAACGGCAAAATCTGGCTATATACGGGTGATATTGCCCGTATGGATGAACAGGGTTACTTCTATATTGTAGACCGTAAGAAAGATATGGCGCTTATAGGCGGTTATAATGTTTATCCTGCGGTAATAGAAAATATCATCAAAGAACATCCCGCAGTATTTGAAGTGGGTGTCGCGGCTATCCCCCACCCCGAAAAAGAGGGGCAAGAAGCCCTCAAAGCGTGGGTTGTTAAACAACCGGGAGCAACTGTAACCGAACAGGACATTCTCGCCCATTGTGGTCAAAAACTTGCTCCCTACGAAGTCCCACGCCGCATTGTTTTTGTAGATGAACTTCCTAAGTCGGCTGTTGGCAAAACTTTACGCCGCGAACTGATTCGTATGGAAATGGAAAACAGCCAATAACAAGATACTTGCCTTCTTTTTTGGGGGGAGTACAGCAAAAGCCACTGCAAAATTTCACCTTCCAATCAGGACACACTCTACAGTGTCCTGATTTTTAGCACCAATTCTGAATACATAGCTCGATAGGACTAATGTACTATTTGGTTTTTTTGTGTTCTATAATGAGTATCGTATATACTCAGTTATGTTAAGTGGTATTTAAATTTTGTTTAAGTTTTTATTCACAGTCTTGACTTTTTATGTGGCTAGTTTTTGGCATATCAAACTGTTAGGTCTTGTTGATAGGCGGTGATAAGTGCCAAATCTTCGGGCGTATAATAGCCCCGATAATAGGCGCGTGCCGACCAACGGTTGAAAAACCAACTGATATAGACCACGACAAGGAGGATAACTATCACATAACCTTCGCGGAATACTTGACGAGCAGTTTCGGCGGAGTCGATGCCAGCTTGAAAACCAGTACTGCTACCGGCAACGCCAACCAAAACAGACATCAAAATCGCCATGATGAATACAGCGAGGGGGAAAATAAACCGCATGGCAGCGGGGCGACCGCGCCACGCAAAAAATGCAACTCCCAAAAATAAAATGGCAGCCGCAGTATAGGTGCCAACCGACGGGGTAGATAAACCCAAAAATGTTAACCCGGAAAAACTTCCGTCACCTTCTAGGTAAACTCTATTGTTCAGATATATGAACAAAACCGTTATAAGCAGCGGCAAGATTGCAAAGACTGTAACCCCCGTCAAAATAGCGAGGGAAACACCGAAAGGCCGCTTGGGTTTGGATTGTGAGTTCGTTTGCATGATAAACCCCGCTTGACAAATACCAACACTCTATTTTACATGATTTTAACGAATCAATATTGAAAATTTTCCATAACATTAATTATACTCACAGGGGTTACAGTATTGAATGGACAGATGGCTCTTGCGTGATTCTGTCTTTTGTGTATACTGTAAGATAAAATCTAATTCATACCTAAGAGAGTACACTCATGAACAATATCAACACCCTCATAGACCAGTTTTATCAGACAATGCGTTCACATCTACAAGATGCTAAACTCATTGTTCTCCACCCAAAAAGCCGTTATCGCTCGGTCGTGTTAGCCCGGTTGCTAAACGACCCCGAAATTGCGACTTTTTATTATGCCATGAATCATGACGATAGAACGCTAAAGACCTTTATCGAAAACGCTACGCATGATCTTGCCAATCAACATCCTTCTTTTGGAAAACATCTTAATATGCTGCCGCAGAGCGTGTATGAAAATGTCAGCGAAAATCTTGGACTCATTCAGGACACCTTCATTCGAGAAATTAGTGAACTCAGCGATGGACTAAACATAATTGTTCTTGATGAATTTGACCATACCGACGAAGCTGATGATGTTCTTGATTTTGTCGAAGGTCTTGTTGATAAATTACCTGAAAATTGCCATTTGCTGCTCAACAGCCGTACTTTGCCGCGTATTCCGGTCATTGCCATGATTGCTCGGCGTAAAGCCGCCTTGTTGTTGGACGGCGACTTGGTAGAACGTGATTTTTATCAGAATTATCGTGGTGAAAACTACCGCTTACAAGTGTTTGCGCTGGGTCCTAGCAATGTTATTCTCGACAATAAGACTGTTGAATCTTGGGAAGGACATCTCCCACGATTACTGTTCTTCTTTGCGCTCGACCGTCCGATTGTTACCCGGTCTGAAATCTGCCATGCTTTTTGGCCCGAATTAGACACTGACCAAGCCGTAAATGTTTTCCATGTTACCAAGAGACGCTTACATAAAGCGTTAGGGCTAGATGTACTGATGCATAATGAAAATTATTATCAGATTGACCCGGCGCTTGGTGTGTATTATGACGTTTTGGCATTTGTGGAAACCTTGATGCAGGGACGCAATCCCAATACCTCCAGCCAGTTTGATGCTTGGCAAGAAGCATCCCGCTTATACAGAGGGCCCTTCTTGCAAGGACATAATGAGCCTTGGATTGATAAACGCCGGGCAGCTTTCCGTGTGGGTTACTTAGAAGCCCTCACCAATATGGCAACCACTTGGATTGAACGCGATAAGAAAGAAATGGCGCTGCGTTTGTATCGTCAAGCGTTGGATGAAGACTTCAGCAAAGAAGAAGTGCATCGCAAGATGATGTCGTTATACGCGAATATGGGACGCCGTGCTGAAGCTGTGTCGCATTTCCAACAGATTGAACGTTTCTTCAACGACCAAGGCTTAAAGATTTCGCCCGAAACGTTGCAACTATTCAATGACATCAAAGCCTAACGTTTAAGTCCAAAACAATCACATACGTTAATCAAAAACAGCCCACTTATAAAATGGGCTGTTTTTATTTTTGTTGCCCTCGGCAGGATTTGAACCTGCGACCGTATCTTTAGAAGAGATCTATTCTGTCCACTGAACTACGAGGGCATAACCACTATGGCTCATTGTATGAGTCATGGGCAGTGCTGTCAAGCGAAGGTCTTACGAACAAATTTTCCCTGCTTTTATATTGAGTCTGCGCCCAGAGTGTGCTATAATTAATGAGGAGAAGATCATCATTTTGTGCTGACATTGGCACAAGATATTTTTGTTGACCATTAACCTATCCGCATCTGATTACTCAATGAGGGCTATTCATGCAACCCACCAAACCACACAATGGTGACACCCCCCAAGAATATACGGCTGATCAAATTACAGCATTAAC
The DNA here is from genome assembly GCA_022842885.1 of Anaerolineae bacterium. Lineage (GTDB taxonomy): Bacteria > Chloroflexota > Anaerolineae > Aggregatilineales > Phototrophicaceae > JALHOR01. The sequence goes on along the minus strand of JALHOR010000020.1, from coordinate 4,004 downwards.
GCAGATAGAACTTATTCGGCAGCGCCCCGGCATGTTTGTTGGGGGACGCGATATTCGGGCGTTACACCATCTGGTGTATGAAATTGTTGATAACTCCATTGATGAGGCATTAGCCGGGTATTGTAGTCAAATTTTGGTGACGCTACACGATGATTATATCGTCTCCGTCCGCGATAATGGGCGTGGGATTCCCGTGGATCTTCACAAAAAAGAAGGACGTTCTGCGCTGGAATTGGTGATGACCCAAACTGGTGCGGGCGGCAAATTCGATAATAAAGGTGGCAAAGGCGGCTATAAAGTCAGCGGTGGTTTGCATGGCGTGGGCGCGGCGGCGGTAAATGCCCTTTCTGAACAAACCCGCGTGCAGGTTTACCGCGACGGACATTTGTGGGAGCAAACATATTCCAAAGGTATTCCGACGAGCAAAGTGCAGCAATTACGCCCCTTGAACGACGATGAATCAACCGGGACATTGACTATTTTTCAACCCGATTTTACGGTAATGGATGAAAACGAATTCAGTTTTGATATGCTGCTAAATCGTTTTCGGGAAATGGCATTTGTGACGCGCAAAGTGACCATCACGCTGGTGGATGAGCGCGTTCAGCCCTTGCCCAAAGAAATGACCTTTTACTTTGATGGCGGGCTAAAATCCTTCGTGCGTTACCTCAGCCGCAATCGTGCGCCGCTGCATGATGTGATTTACTTGGAACGCGACGTGGATGTTGAAGCCAAAGATGGCACGATTATCATTGGTGTTGAAGTGGCATTCCAATATTCAGATACTACGACTACCACTGAATTAGCATTCACCAATACGATTAATACACCCGATGGCGGTACCCATCTCACTGGGTTGCGGTCAGCAATTACAGGGGTCATCAATCGTTATGCACGTAAAGCGGGGCTGTTGAAAGAAAAAGACCAGAATTTTTCGGGTAATGATACATTGGAAGGGCTAACCGCCATCGTCAGCATCAAACACCCTGACCCCACGTTTGAAAGCCAGACGAAAGTTAAATTGCTAAATCCTGAAGTGCAAGGTGCGGTTTCGCAGGTTATCACCGAAGCATTCAACGACTTTTTGGAATTGAACCCGCGTGAAGGGCGCAAAATCGTTGAAAAATGCATGACGAGTATGCGAGCGCGAGAAGCCGCCCGCAAAGCCCGCGATTTAGTCCGCAGCGGTCCTAGCTTATTAGAAAGCAGCACCCTCCCCGGCAAATTAGCAGATTGTTCGTCGCATGGCAAAGGCACTGAGATTTTCATCGTCGAAGGCGATAGCGCTGGAGGATGTTTTTCTGGGGATACCTTAGTAGCGTTGGCTGATGGGCGTAATCTGAGTTTTGTAGATATTGTCGCAGAACAGGTGGACGGCAAAGAGCATTTTTGCTACACAGTGCGCCACGATGGCACAATTGGGCTAGAACGGATCATCAACCCACGCATTACAAAACACAATGCTGATGTTATTCGAGTAACCCTTGATAATGGCGAAACAATTGTTTGCACACCAGATCATCGGTTTATGCTCCGCGATGGAAGTTATAAAGCGGCGGCTGATTTGACAACAGATGATTCGTTGATGCCATTATATCGTAAGTTCTCCGACAAGAAAGAACCCGGCATTACAATTGATGGTTATGAAATGGTCTGGTCACCTCGTTCAGATGCTTGGTTATTCACCCATTTGCTTGCAGATTGGTACAACCGTTGGCATAGAGTATATGACCATTCAAGTGGTGATCATTGCCATCACATTGATTTCAATAAATACAATAACAATCCCACCAATATACAACGCATCCCTTCCGATGAACATCTTGCGTTACATCGGGAACATCTTTCACATACCTTACATCGTCCCGATGTTATTGAAAAATGTCGGCAAATTCGCAAGAGTGATGAATTCAGGGCAACAATGAGTGCTAGAATGCGTCAGCCGGAAACGCAAATCCTTCTTTCAGAACAAGCAAAAGAACAATGGGCTGATGATACATATAAAACATATATGGCTCAAAAATGGCGCGAATTTTATGAAACCAATGAAGATTATCGCCAAACTAATCGTGAGCAACTCTATAATGCTCAATTAGAATATTGGGGTAATCTGGAAAATCGCTCAACTCAGGCAGAACGGGTTAGAACCTACTTTGCTGAAAATCCTCAAGCACGAGAACTAGCATCACAAAAAGCACAAACGCAGTGGCAGAGTGAAGATTTACTTGAATGGCGTAAACAGAAAACTCAAGAACAATGGACGCCAGAATTTCGAGCAAAACGTAAAGCTGCATTGCATCAAACATATTACAATAAAACACTTGCCGCATTAAAGCAGATTGAAATGCAATATGGTTATCTAAATACTGAGGCATATACAGAATATCGTATACAAACTCGTGATAAATCATTATTACGTTTTGATACATTTTGTAATCGTTACTTCAATGGTGACGAACAAAAAGCTATCGAAACAGTGAAAAATTACAATCATCGAGTTGTAACTATTGAATATCTCTCAGAGAAAATAGATGTCTACGATATTGAAGTACCTAATACTCACAACTTTGCATTAGCGAGTGGTGTGTTTGTTCACAATAGCGCCAAGCAAGGACGTGACCGACACTTCCAAGCAATTTTGCCGCTGCGTGGAAAAATTCTGAATACAGAACGCGCACGACTCGATAAAATTCTCGATAACAACGAAGTCAAGTCTATCATCGCCGCGTTGGGCGCAGGGATTCATGAAGATTTTAATGTCGAGAAATTACGCTACGAGCGCATCACTATTATGACAGATGCAGATGTTGATGGAAGCCACATACGGACTCTATTATTGACATTTTTCTATCGCCACATGCTGCCGATTATTCAAGAAGGGCATCTTTATATCGCCCAACCGCCAATTTACCTGCTGAAGCAAGGCAAAGACCAACGCTATATTTATCCCTTAGCAGGTACAACCGAACAGCAGTTGCTGGAACAAGGATTAAAGAATTTCAAAAATCCTGATAAAGTCGGCGTCCAGCGTTACAAAGGGTTAGGCGAGATGAACCCGGAACAATTGTGGGAAACCACGATGAATCCCGCGACACGCACGATGTTACAAGTCACTATTGAAGATGCTGCTGAAGCCGATAAAGTTTTCGATATGCTGATGGGCAGTGCCGTACCACCGCGCCGCCGCTTCATCCAAACCAATGCCCGCCAAGTCAAGAATTTGGACGTTTAGAGCGATTCAATACAGATTTATGAAGAAGGGCGATCACACTAGATCGCCCTGTGTCTCAAATAGTGATAAACCAATCAGAATTAACTGTAATTTTCTCTACCATTTCTGTTTTTACGCCAAGCCCCAGTTGTTTTAGCAAGTCTACGAGTCGATTCCCATCCACTAGATCTATAGGCTTTGCGCCATCTCGTGTTGCTTCCTTCTCAGCATCTTGTGTGAATCTACCTGTTGTAATAAAAATTCCCTTATCAGCACGCCCTTCTAATGCTCCTCGGAAATCACGAATATGACCTGCGCTTACGGTATCACGATAACGTTTGCACTGAAAAAGAACATGAAAACTTAGCAAACCACCTAACCTCATAATTCCTTTTCCATCTATACCACCATCGCCACTTCTTCCGGTCACTTCAACTTGAGTAAATCCGGCTTCTCGCAGCAAACGCTGTGTAAGACGTTCAAAAGCTCCGCTATCCATCCTTAACAAAGCCTGAAGTAATTCCTCACGCCATGAAAGCTCAGGGATAATTTCATCAGCGATTTCTTCACTAACCTCATCAGTATTTTCGTTGATTAGATTGGAACGGTGGCGTTGATATTCTTCACGAACATATTTCTTAACTTCTTGAGGATCAACGGATTTTGTAATCCTGCCCTGTGCTGTCAATGCCCATACACCACGACTTGAGTTCTCAAGAAGTTTATATTTTTTTAGATAACTGCGTGCCCAAGCAAAACGATACTCAACCTCTGTTTGACTACTTTTTTCGGG
>JALHOR010000019.1:58501-64057 GCA_022842885.1 Anaerolineae bacterium | reverse complement strand
GGCAATTTCTTTATCATCGGCAACATCCCACAGCACCATCTCGCCCCTATACGAAACTGCCAACACAGCACCATCGGGACTAAAGACAATATCACGGATGGTTTCTGGTTTGGGCAGCGATAGTTCGCGCACGATTTTTTCTTCGGCAATATCCCAGAAGGCAATCGTGTTGGTGTCTCTGCTAAAGAAGGCAAATTGCTGGCTATTTGGTGTAAACGCCATGATTAAACCATCACCGTAAGCCCGATTCAGTTCGGCAATGAATTTCTTGCTCTTGATGTCAAAAAGCTGAATTATGTCTGAATAATACATCAACAAATAGCGGTTATCTGGGCTGAAAAATCCGGGATACAAATCCGATTCTTGGCGTATAGCGCGAACCTCAGTGACCGTATTCCAAATTTCTAGGGTGTCATAATCCAGATTCGCGGCTGCCAACTGCCCATCTGGGCTGACAGCATAACTGGTAATGCCCGACGGCACAATTTGGGTTAGTGGTTCCCCAGTGCCAATATCCAATTGTTCAAATCCGTTATAACTTATAACACTCAACGCCGCATCACCGTAAAATGCTACTTTGCCATATTCGGCGCGATTGCCTTGATAAAAAGCGGTTTCGCTGAAGGTGGCAATATCCCATAAGCGCACTTCGTTATAACCAGCCGAAGCTAAAGTGTTGTCATCTGGGCTAAATGCAACATCACTTACCTGACTCATATGTCCATCTATTTGCAAGAGCAGTTCATCCGACGACAGATTCATCAGACGATTGCCATTCGGCGTTTTCCCAAAGAGCCATAGTTCATCGGTATGGGGCGTGACACCAAAATAATAGGGAAATTGGGGAACATCCTCCGTATAGTGGCGAAGTTGTTTGCCAGATGTCATATTGAATAATCGGACTTCGACAACATAGTCGCTCAGGGTTGAACTATAAGTGCGATAGAACGCCGCCAATGTCTTGCTATCCGCCGTAAACTGCACCATCCAAGGTTGATAGCGCCCCCGAAAACGGTGCGCCATATCTTGTTTTGCCGTATCCCAGATGTTGATTTCGTCTTCGCTCAAAAATGCTATCCAACGGCTATCCGGGCTGAATACGGGTTTGAAAAGCGATGCAATATCTTGTTGAATGTCACTGCGAGAATCCACCAAGGTATAGTCGGTGGTTTCCCAAACGCGCGCGCCATCCACGCCAGCGGTGACTAACCATGCGCCATCGGGCGTGTATTGGATGGTATACCCTTCGCTCATGCGAATGCGCGGCGCGATGATGTTCACCACATTGTCCAAATCGGTAATGTCCCACACGCGCAACCGTCGGTCACGGTCATAGGTTGCCATCTGCTGCCCATTGGGATGAAACGCATACAAGCGTGTCCCGGACGAAAACGACAAATTTTCTCCGGTGGCGGTTTCCCATAACAATGCGGTGGTATACGTTTGAGCGATTAAAATGCGTTCATCCGGGCTAAAAAATACCCCTTCAAAATAATCATCATCGCCATCAGCGGTCAGAATGTGAGTGGGTGTCGTTTGCCCCGGTGCATACACATACAGCGATGCATTGCCCATGATGATGACTAACCAATTCCCCATGGGGCTAAAAATCGCTTGACGAGGTTCGTCGGGCAGCACTATCGGTAGCGCCGTATCAGCCTCAATATCCCACATCCACAAGGTGGTGATACTGTAGCCTGCTTCCGGCAGACCCACGACCCAACGACTATCTGGGCTGAACACGACTTGTTCAATGATATGGTCAGAGGCTAATAAACGGGGTTGCTGCGAAAAATCATTGGTATCGTACAGCCAAACTCCCAATGAACTGGCAACTGCTAACTCTTTGCCATCGGCAGACAGCGCGGCATTCCGAATAGTGCCGTTACCTAACTGTGCCACTTCAACAAGATTGCTGGCATTTTCCGGCGTTATCGTTGGCAGCAATTGTGCTTGCACAGCCCATAGGTTGCCCAACACCAGCAGCACTCCAATAAACCACAGTCCACGTTTGTATTGCATCCGCATTGACCGAATCGGAAGCATAGTACCCCCCAAGCAAATGAGACGATCCGAATGAACATCGTTGTGATTACGGTAACATAAATCGAAGAAAGAACGCAATGCAGCACAGGGCAAAAGCCCTGCAAACGTAGTCTATAACGCCAAAATCACTTCAGTGGTATTTTCCAGCGACCAATTTGCGCCCCGCTGTTGAAAGAGTTCGACAGTTTCTTTGGGGAAAGAATCGCTGATGGAGCTAATTAAGATTTCGCCCATGATGCGTAATTCTTGGTCAGCCGCTGGATGTGCCATCGCTGCCGCTGCCCACGAAATGGCTTGTTCGTGGCTGCCCCATAGTGCTTCGACCCGTGCAGCACCCATAACGGCAAACACTGCCACGCGCATCAACCCGGCATTCAGCGCCAATTTGAGCGCCTCTTGGTAATGCTCGCGGGCTTTTTCTAGGCTGTTCATTTCTAGCCGGATATTACCGAACAGCAGCAGCCCATAGCCCAAACTGGCAATATCCCCCAAGTAGTGATTCAACTCATTGGCTTCTTGTGTCAGTTGTAAAGCCTGTTCCAATTTGCCGCGCCGTAATGCCACATCGCCCATCTCACGCAAGGCAAATGCCGCCCCTTGCCGATTGCCACTGCGCCGCGCAATCCGCAGGCTTTCACCGAATAACTGCTCGGCTTCTTCCAATTCGTTCAACATGCGGGCAGCATCCGCCAAGCCATTATATGCCCGCGAGATGCCCCCTTCATATTTTGCGGCTTGTGCCAGTTCCAGCGCCCAATTCCACAAATTTCGCACCGCCTCATAATCGCCACGAGTGCGCGTGATGAGCGCAATGCCACCCAATGCCGCCATTTGCTGTACGCTGTCCCCCAATTTTAGGGCGTGCGTCAAACATTCCCGATACAGCGATTCAGATTCGTCATAGCGTCCCGTGCGATACGCCGTATAGGCTTGCCCTTCCAAACCTTTGGCAATGCCCGCGCCATGATCTAAACGGCGTGCCAGCGCAACGCTGGTGTGATAATGCTGCTCGGCTTCATCGGGGACACCTGTATGCAGCAAACAATCTGCCAAGCCTTGCAGCAGTTCGATATGCAAAATTGCCAAGCGTTCCGCCTCTGGCAAGCGGTCAGCAAAGGTAAACGCCCGCCGGAAAAATTCGCGGGCTTCGTTATATTCGGTCAACTCTAATAATTGCTGCCCGGCACGGGTACACCAATAACACCCGCGCCCAGCTTCATCGGCGCTGCTCCAGTGATATGCCAATGCAATCACTTTGCCGAGATCATCGGGATAATGCGTTTCGATGGCGGCTGCCATTTGGCGATGCAGCCCTTTGACCGCGACAGGCGGCAATTCTGAAAGTAGTGCCTCCCGAATTTTGTCATGCGCGAAGCGCCAATGCCCATCGCGCAGTTCCAAAATCGTCTCCATTTCGCAGACGTAAAGCCAAGTATCAAAATCCATAGGGGCAGGGATACTAGGCAGCAAACTTAAATCGAGGTCACGCCCGCTGACCGCTGCCAAGCGCAGCAGAGGCAGTGCCTCCTCTGGCACGCGCCGCAGCCGCCGCTGAACGACAGTATTAATGCCACCTGCAAAAACACTAGGCGGCAGCGTCATATCACCGATGCGGTGCAGTTGACCAGCATCTTCTGCTAATGCCCGCACCACTTCCACAATAAAAAAGACATTGCCTTCGGTTTCGCGCTGCAACAAATCCACCACCGCGCTTTGCCGCCCGATTCTATCGCCCAACATCGAGGCGCTTAAATCGGCAATTTCTTTCTCGCTGAGGCGCTCTAATTTGATGTGCCACATGCCCGGCACATGGTCAGTCAGGTTCGGACGCTCATCATCCCGATAACTGCCAACCATCATCAAAGAGAGTTCACCCGCCACACGGCTTAAATGCCGGACGATGACCAGGCTTTCGACTGCCCACTGTAAATCTTCCATGAGCATGACAATCGGTTGTTTTTGGCGACGGAAAACGGCTTCTATCGTCGCCAACAAGCGGGCTTGGGCAGCTTTGGGGTCAATTTCTGGCAAATCTTCCAGCGGGCGATTCAACAGCACATGAATATCGGGGACTAATTGGCGCAGGACTGCCGCCTCCAAATCGGAAACTTCCGTCTGAAGACATAAACGGCGCATGACCGGACGAAACACTTGGTAGGGTGCGCCGCCTTCCTGAGCCGCTTGTCCGCGCAGCACCAACGCCCCATTGACCAATGCCACCGTGCGTAATTCATCCATCAGGCGCGTTTTGCCCACGCCACTTTCGCCAGCAATCAGCCAAGTGCTGCCCTTGCCGTCTAATGCCCGATGCAGGGCATCCGTCAATAAGCGTAATTCGCGCTCTCGCCCGACGAAACGCGCGGCTTGCAACAAACTCTCGCGGATGGTCGCCGTTTCGTATAAGGCAGGTTGTTGAATGGCATCGGCATATAAGACCAGCAGCGTCGCCACATCCTGAAAACGGTCTGAGGGGTCTTTAGTGAGTAATTTTTGTAAAATGCGTACTAAACGCTCATCCAAATCCAGCGTTGTCACGTCCGGCACCGTATATAAAATGCCGTAAATCACGTTCGTCAGGTCATCCATATTAAACGGATATTGCCCAGAGAACATTTGATAGGCGATAACACCAATCGCATATAAATCCGACGCTTCGGTGGCGGGGGTGCCTTGCAGGACTTCCGGTGCCATATACGCCAATGTGCCGACGACGTGCGCCGTATCATTGGTAAGGTATTGGCGGGCAATTGCCAACCCAAAATCCAGCACCTTCACTTGCCCATTCACGACCATGATATTATCGGGCTTGATGTCTCGATGAATGATGCCGCGCCGATGCAAATATAACAGGGCTTGCAGCACTTGGACTAATAATGCCGTCTTGGTGCTGAAGGGTTGGTCTTGGCTGGCGGCGACAATCGTATGGGCATTTTGCAACAATTCCATCGTAAAGTACGGCTGGCGGTTCGCATCAAAGCCATAATCCAATACGCTGATGATGTTGGGGTGGCGCAAAGTCGCCAAAGTTTTAAATTCTTCTGCCAATGCCAACCGGAAATCCATGCTGGCACTGCTAGAGGTAAATTCCAATTGTTCGCCCGGTATGGTCACTTGTTTTAGGGCGATGGTATCGCCCGTCAAACGGTCATAGGCGCGATAAACCGCCCCCATACCGCCAGTGCCGATAAGGTCAAGGAGTTGATAACGATTAGTAACAATAGTCCCAGGCTGCATCCCCGGTCTTCCTAAATTGATTGATGCAATAGATTTCTATTTTACTGGAATTTGTAGAAAGGCGCTTTAAAAATCAGCCGATTTTTATGGGGAGGGGATGAGAATGAAGAAACACTGCCAGCGTGTAGACAACAATCCACACGCTGGCATTGCGTTTATCTTAATTAATTAACGCGGTTGGCAATCACAACGAACCGCTGCCGATAACTTCCGCCCGCATAAGAGGTCAAATCGCAGGTAAAGAGCGTCAATCGTTCACCATCAGACGGTTGCAGA
>JALHOR010000019.1:0-58491 GCA_022842885.1 Anaerolineae bacterium | reverse complement strand
AGCAGATGAGACCGGACGTCTCTTTGTCCAGGCGATGCACGATCCGCAGCGGGGGCAGACCGCGGGCCGGGCGGTTCATCTTCTTGGCGACTGCCCACTGCGTCACGTCTTGCAGGGTGGGCACCAGTTGCCGGCGTTCCTCGCTCCACTCCAGTTCGCTCGGGTGTCGAACGGTGTTCATGCCCGCCGGAATACACTAAAATTTCTTGTCCTACCGTCACATCATCTAGGTTGTAAAAAATATCCGGTTTGCCACGCCCTAATTCAGAATGTCCACCCAAAACCACATTACCGCCTTGCCCAAACCACGGCAAGCCAACCAAATGCCCTACCGTCATATTGAGAGTGCTGGTATCCCAAGTAACATCGCCGTTGCTCATTTCACCGACATAAATCGGCACAACCGCAGAATTGACATTAATCGAAGGAATAACGAGTATCGTCCCCGTCTCTTCGGCAGTTGTTAATGCAGATAACGATGCAAAGAAAAGGGAGGCAAGAATGAGGCGTAATAGTGAATGGAACATGTTAAAGGTAACTCCGAATACTTGTTAAATCCTCACTGGATAATTGACGCAACATAAAAATAGTGAGGAAAATTAATCTATAATCAGAGTAACCCTGAATTTAGAATCGTCAACAGCGAAAATCTTAATGGTAGGAATTTCTTAACGACCTGTCGCTGATTCTGGAAATGACTGCCCTAACGCACGCGCACATCATACCAGACAGGCAAATTCCCTAATGCCTCGCCGAGATACAACCCCATCGCTTGCAAATCAGAGACCACTTGAAAACGAGTGAGATGCAGCACTTCATCAGCATTGGGTTTGGCGAAGTTGAGAGCAATATCACGGCGTGGCAACCAAGCATCATTCTCGTTTTCGCTTTGTTGCAAGACCAAGTGAAATTTGCCGTCACCCAAATGGAGGTTAATTTCGCCGTGTTCGCTGCTGGTGTCTGTTGGTTTGCGGCGCACAATTTCGCTCACATATACCGATTGGATTTCGCTAGCGGGAAATATCCATAATTGGCGATTGCCACGCCAAGCACTTAACGTCTGGTGATGCGGGTCAATGGCAATGGTATCAGGTTGGGTACGCAGTTGATGCAGCGTATAAAAGACTAATCCGGGAAATACCAGCACCGCAATGGCAATACCAAAATACGGCAGAACGTGCGGGTCGGGCAGCAGTGTACCCGCATTCGGCAGCGCCAGATTCGCCGTCAATGTGGCGACCGAAATCCACGCATAAATAATCATCCAGAACACATACCACACAATACGTTGATATTTTTGAGTGCGCCAGCGGCGAGCTTGCTGGAAAATAAGCATCTCTGGGTGAGTGACAAAGGGCATGGGCAGGCTGTTTAATGCAAACTGCATCGTCCATATGCCCGCCGTAAGTGGTGGGACAGGCAGCGGTGGTGGTGGTGGCGGTGGTTCGACAGGCGGCGGCGGAATCATATAGAACGGGATTCGCAGCGTCCGTGCCAATTCTTCGCCGGTTTGTTGTGCCAATTCTGGAAAAACATTACGTTCCGGGTCGGGCCACTGCGCCAATTCACACCAGCGGCTTTCGCGTTGTGCTGCCAATTCCGGCACCAATACCACGCCCAAATGCCAGGCTTCGTCGGATTCTTGCCAACCGACCACTACCTGTACCAAGTCTTGCACTGGCAAAACCCCGGTCAGCGGCAGGCGGCGCGTGGTCGCAAAATAGCTGTTGTAGCGTAACCCATCGGCAGAGGCATAAAACATAGGAGCAGTGGCATCGCCATTTCGCAGCAACCAACTACCCGGAACAAATTCAATTGTGAGATTATCCGCAGCAGAGACCTGATTAATCATAATGCCAGACTAATGACCCTATTCAAACCAATACAAACTGTCATTATCGCAAAGAATACAGTATGAAAATAGGGGCATATCGTCCGGGTTACAGGCTATTGGTCAATAGCGAAAGTATGCCGCCGGATATAGGTCTGTTCGGGCGTAATCGTGACCACGCTAAAACCCGGTTGCGCGATAGGGTCGGAAGTGACTTCCGTATTTTCTGGCATAGGGAAAGCACCAAACTGGCACCAGGGCGATGCGGCGGCACTGTATAACACGCCATCGCGCACAATATCAATGGGCTGATGAATATGCCCATGAAACACACCACGTAAGCGATGCCGCGCTTTAACAACAATATCATGGAAGGCTTCGCCGTTATCTGTCCGCATGAAGTCATCTAACCAAGGTGTGCCGCACGGCACAATATTATGATGCACAGCGATGATTAACGGACGGTTATCTTCTGCTGCACATAGGCGCTCTAACCATGCCAATTGCTGCGGCGTGATATTGCCTGCCGGAATTTTGGCGGGACCATTGCTATCCACACAAATCAACTGCACACCGTTGATTTCATAATCGCCATGTAATGCCGTTAAAAGCGTTTCGCGCTGCATGACCACTTGTTGCAATGCCGCGCTGCTATCATGATTGCCCGCCACATAATAGATGGGCGCTTTGAATTGTGCCATCAGTTCGCGCACCGTTGTATACACCTCTGGCACGGGATCATACGCCACATCGCCTGTATGCAAGATAAAATCCGGTGTGAAAGGTAAAGCGTTGACTTCTTGAATCAGTTTTTGCATCCCCACCAGCGGCGGATAGCTGGCATAGGGTGTGGTATAAGCCATATCGGGTGTGATGTGGGTATCGCTGATATGAACAAAACGCAGCAAAAAATCCATGATAGCTTCCCTGTGACAATGTGATGGTTGGCAAAATCGCACACATCGTAACCTAGAATTTGGCGAAACGCACGCACCAATCCCTCGCCAGAATGCCCATTCTGCCGCATAATTAAGGGCTAAACAGACTCACACTGCTTGAAAAAAATTATGAGACGCCAACCACTATCCCCAATCAGTGCTATATTGCAAACTGCCGCCGCCCATGCCATCCTCATTACCTATACATTGGTGGCGCTTTTTCCGGTTATTTTGGTCGTGGTCAATTCGTTTAAAGCCCGCAAAGCCATCTTTGACGCGCCCTTCACGCTGCCAACGCCAGAAACATGGTCGCTCATCGGCTATGAAACGGTCTTTGAACGCTCCAATTTTCCGTTGTATTTTTTGAACAGCACCATGGTCACAGTTGGCACGCTCATCCTAATTTTCATTGCCGGGACAATGGCAGCACACGCGCTGGCAGAGTATCGTTTTCCGGGTAACGCGCTGATGGGGCTGTATCTCTCCATCGGGATTATGGTGCCGATTCGCTTAGGAACAGTCAGTTTGCTACGCTTGCTGGTCGGTCTTGGTCTGACGAACACGCTCACGGGGTTGATTCTGGTGTATACCGCGAGTGGGCTGCCGCTGGCAATCTTTGTGCTGACGCAGTTTATGCGACAAGTGCCGCGTGATTTAAAAGACGCGGCGCGGGTGGATGGCGCGAGCGAATATCGCATTTACTGGTTGATACTGCCGCTGATTCGCCCGGCAATTGGGACTGTGATGGTCTTTAACATGATTCCGATTTGGAATGATTTGTGGTTTCCGTTGATATTAGCACCGGGGGAAAGTGTCAAAACTGTGACCTTGGGCGCACAGGTCTTTTTGGGGCAGTTTGTCAGCGATTGGAACGCGGTTTTATCATCGCTTACGTTGTCGGCAGTGCCAGTGATTGGGTTGTATATTCTGTTTTCGCGGCAGCTAATTCGTGGCTTGACATCCGGTGCAGTGAAATAGCTGTATGGGGACATGGCATTATCATGTCCCCAGAAAAATTTATTCGCCCATCTCAGCCGCAGTACAATCTTCGCATTTGGCATCTTCGATAGCTTCATCATTTGCCAGCATCGTGACCCAATCTACCAAGCGCACATCGCCTGCCATGATGTTATAAAAATCATCGGTCGGTGTGATACAGTGACCATCGCCACCCGCCGTAAATGTGTGGAAATCTTCGACTTGTGCCTTAATATCGGCAAAATTCGGTTCCAGCAAATCAATCAGCGGGGTATCGGTTATGCCAGTCAGCCCCACGAAACCAAGCTGTACCGCATCGCTTGCCGTGTTAAATTGGGTCAGGCTCATATCAGGATACATGCCGCCCGTCATCTGATAGAACGTCTCAAACGTCAGGCTATCAATCGTGACACCAGCTTCGGCATAGGCTTCCGGCAAAATATCCATCGTCCCCCAATTTGACCAGATTTGCTGCGCCAAGGTGGGATTACGATAACCGCCCGATGCATCTCCCAATTGTTCGATGCGGGCATCGGGATATTGTTCAGCAATCATGGCGGCATAAAACGGAGAAGGAATAGAACCCGCGCTGCATCCTGTCACAAACACAGTAGATGGATCGGCGACATTATTAAATGTCCAACCTAATACAGTGGTCGCATTGACATACCCACGATGAAAAATCGTGACTTCTTTGGCTTCGGTGGTATCAGTGGCGGGAATTTCATAGGTCGTATCCGTATTGCCGATATGCACATCTGCCGTGCAGTAAGGCACCATCACCATGTTGTAATCGCTGAAAGGATTTTCTTCATGGTCAAAATTAAAGATACCGGCATAATTAATCGGGTGATCGCTCTCATCTACGAAGGGGTCATAGGTGGGATTTTCGCCTTGAATATCGCAAATTTGCCCGAACCAGCACGCACCACCCCCTTGGAAATGAACCAGTAGTTTGTCGCTTTCGGTCTCCGCCGGACGCACAAAATACGAATACGGTGTCCCATTGGAGCAAATCGTATCGCCACCGGGCAGCATTTGTGTCCATTCCCCAGCGGGCAAATCAGCCCATTTTGGCTGCGCGTCCTGTGCCAACGCCAACCCAGTCAAACACCACAACCCAATGCAGGCAACAACCATTAATTTAAAACGGAACATAAAGCATCTCTCCTAATATTGAAAAAATTAAATGGCTATTCGATTTATTAGCGTGGCAGCAAGTATAACATCAGAGTAAAAAAAATGACAAAGACTGTATATTAAACCATCCGAGATGAGGATAACGTTAGGAATTATGTAAGAAATTTGTCCAGAGACGGAAAGATTGGTTGGGTTTATGTTATCCTTAATAGTATGAACAGTTGGCTGCACAGTGTCCTAGAATTTTCCTACTGGCGTATTGATTCCCCAGATGTATCCCTCTTGCTGGATGCTTTTGCCTGAATGAATGTTGAATGAGCAAGCGCCAAAACTTAAGAAAATTTTTACCTTTGTAGTCAATACTGTTAAGGAACGACGAATCGGCGTGTGCCGAACCTCTGATTTATTTGTTTACACAGGGGGTGTGTGAGTTGGTACTCAGGATTGCAGAACTAGAGCAGGTAGAAGAAGGTAGCATTTCGTTTGAAGAATTGCTGGAAGAATATAGCTATGCTGAACCGCAGCGCGGGCAAATCTTGCCAGCGATTGTATTGGAGAAGCGCCGTGATGAAATTATCTTGGATGTCGGGCTGAAGCGCGATGCAGTCGTAACTCGTAAGGACATTGTGCGCCTCTCGGATGAGGTGTTGCAGCGTCTACACCCCGGGATGGAAGTGCAAGCCTTTGTCTTGCAACCTTACAACGAAAATGGTGATTTGGTCGTTTCCATTAATAAAGCACTCGAACTGGAAGATTGGCATCAGGCACAAGTTTTGATGGAAAAAGATGAAATCACCGAAGCGATGGTGTTGGATGTGAATAAGGGTGGGATTCTGGTACGGTTTGGGCGTTTAACAGGCTTTATCCCCAATTCTCATATTGAAAGTGTGCCAGCCGCCGCGTTGCATCGTTTGCGTGAACTGAAAGATGAATTAGTCGGGCGCATGTTGCAACTCAAAGTGATTCAAGTTGAATCGCAGCGGAATCGCTTAATTCTTTCAGAACGGGCTGCCCGCCGGGCTGCTCGCAGTGAACGCATGGCACAAATTCAGGCAGGTGTCATTATCACCGGGCGCGTCGTCAACATTACCGATTTTGGTGTGTTCGTGGATATTGGTGGCGTAGATGGCATGATTCATATTTCCAATTTGGATCACCGCCATGTCAACCACCCGTCGGATATTTTATCGGTGGGCGATGAAGTGCAGGTACGGGTAGATAGCATTGATATGGAACGGGAACGAATCGCGTTGAATCGCAAGGCAGTGCTGCCTGACCCGTGGGAAGTCTTCAAATCTAAGTATGAAGCCAATAGTTTAATTGACGGTATCGTGACGAATGTGGTGGATTTTGGGGTGTTTGTGGCTGCCCCCGGCGGCGCACAAGGCTTAGTCCATACCAGTCGCATGAGCAAGATCGCCCCTGCGACACCGCGCGATATGTTCCGGGATGGCGACCCCATTTTGGTGCGGGTTATCAGCGTGGATTTTGACCGCCGTCATATTGAACTCAGCTTAGATGATGTCACCGTTGAAGAAGAACAGGCATGGTTATTCAAACAACGCGAAAGCCAAAAAGTCCAAGACACTATCGCCCCAGTAGAAGCGGTGCTTGCGCCTGTGGCTATTGTCGAAAACTAAATGCCACTTATCCCAGAACGCGGCAACTCCGGTTGTCGCGTTTTGATTCTGCTCCAGCTACCCGCTACAATAGACACTGACCACCTGAATACTTTGTCGTTATAAACCTATGGCTACTTCGCAAAATCATTACGAAATTCTGGGGGTACGCCCCGATGCCAATGCCGATACGATTAAACGTGCCTACTATGCCAAGATGCGCTTGTATCATCCCGATAATTTCATCCCAGAACGCCGTCGTTTGGAAATCGTCAACGACCAGACCGCGTTACTAAAACTGGATAAAAAGATTGACGATGCCAAAAAACAAACGCAGCGCCTGAACCTTGCTTATGATATTTTGTCCGATGTTGACCGCCGCGCTCATTATGACCGCCAACGCCTGACACCCGCCGCCCCGCCGCCGATAGACCCCGAATATTATCGGCGTACCGTCAAATCGCGCCCGCATCGGCATTCGGTAAACACGGCGGGTAAATCCGTGGAAGAAAAATTCCCGGTGGCGATTTTCATGATTTTTATTGTGGTCACGTTAGTAATTTCACTCGGCTTGAGTGGCTTATTCCAATTCCCAGATGATTATTTGGCGCTGCCGACTGCCGATAAAGATAGAATCCCAGTGGGGTCAGTAGATGCGACCGCCACTGCCTATGCCCGCCGTCCGACCGCTACACCGCGCTCATTGGACTCGTATGTGAGCGCCGGCAATGCCCTGTTTGCTGCCGGGCGTTACCAGTATGCCATTGAACAATATACCCGCGCCCTAGACCTAGCGCCTGATGAGGCGGCTATTTACTATCAGCGCGGATTGGCATATCGCCAAGATGACCAATTGACACAAGCATTAGCGGATTTTAACCGGGCTATAGACATCAACGCCGATTTGGTGGATGCCTACCGAGAACGCGGCTTATTATTTTTGGCATTAAACGCGGCGTCTGACAGTGCGACCCATAGCGATGCCGCGCTGGCAGATTTTGCCCAATATGAAACTTTGGGCGGTGATATGCAGCACCCAGAATTGGTAGCGGCTCTCCAGCAATAGCCGACCCATTCTGAGAACTAAAACACCCATTTTGACCACCAGAATCAGAGTGCCACTAGCTGCGATTGGCAGTATAGTAAGACTACTTAAAACGATTTAAACCAGAGGCATGATGATGACCGCCCAAACTTTTTTGCCCTCGGAAGAGATTTGCTGGCAAGCCGTCTCCCAACGCGATAGCACCTACACCGGTGTGTTCGTGATTGCCGTCAAAACCACCAAAATTTATTGTCGTCCGGGTTGCCCGGCACGGATGCCCAAGCGCGAGAATATCACATTTTTTGCGCTGCCCGCCGCCGCCGAACAAGCGGGTTTTCGCGCCTGTAAACGCTGCCACCCACGCGACGTTGCCCCACGCGATGAGCAGGTGTGCCGTGTGCAGGACATCTGTACCTATATCCAAACTCATATCGAAAATACGCTGACGCTAGAAGAATTGAGCGAGGTCTTTCATTGGAATGCCTCGCATTTGCAGAAGACGTTCAAGCAAGTGATGGGCATTACACCGCGCCAATATACCGATGCTTGCCGGATGCAGCGTTTTAAAACGGAACTGCGCGATGGCAGTTCTGTTACTGAAGCTATTTACCAAGCAGGTTATGGTGGCAGCAGCCGGCTTTATGAACGCGCTGATGCCAATTTAGGGATGATGCCATCTGTTTATCAAAAAGGAGGCATGGCAATGACCATTGCGTATACGATTTTAGAATGCAGCATGGGGCAGTTATTGATTGGTGCCACTGAACGCGGTATCTGCTCCCTGACGATGGGTGATACTGCCGATGAAGTGCTGCAAAATTTGCATCGGGAATTTCCCAATGCCCACATTCAGCGCGATGATGCTGCTTTGACGCAGGGCGGGCAGCAAGTGTTGGCATATCTCAATGGGTGGCAGCCCCATTTTGATTTACCGCTGGATATGCGGGTAACGGCTTTCCAAAAACGGGTGCTAGACGAGCTTCAGCGTATCCCGTATGGTGCGACCCGCACGTATGGCGAAATTGCCGCTGCTATTGGCGAGCCAAAAGCCGCCCGTGCTGTTGGGCGGGCTTGCGCGACCAATCCCATTCCATTGATTATCCCATGTCATCGTGTTGTTGGCGGTGATGGCAGCATCACGGGGTATGCTTTTGGGGTAGAACGTAAAAAACAGTTGCTCGATTTGGAACAGCGCCCGCCGACGCTGGAAAATAACAATCCGGTTGAATTGCTGGTAACGCCCTCTTAGGGCAAGCCATTATGAACGCGCAGGTGGGCTAGTCTCGCCTGCGGTTTCCGTTAATGTGTCGTCATCTGCCTGCATTGGCACAGACAGCACCATAAATAATCCCAAAAAGAGTAATATCACGAGGGCTATCATAATCTGTAACATCGCCAGACCTTTCGGCTTCAATCATGTCCGCATCTCCACTATCATTAAACGCCTAATTTGTACCAACCGTTCCTTTTTGCCCCAAGTTTTTACACTATTTCTACAGACATTACAAAATTTTAATCTGAAGTGGGCTTTCTTAACAGATTGTGACCTTTTAAAATATGTTATCGTCACAAATTTACATTAAGAACACCTTGCGGATGAATACACATCATATTTGCCCTGAATGCGGTGCCACTTTGCCAGAAAATACAACTTGCTAAGACTATTTTCATCAAATGGTTTTTTGGGAATGGGAAGATATGCCAGTACGGGGTGTTGTGCATCACTTGATGGTACTGTGCTATCATTTGCAACATCCAGCGTTGTATTCACCTCAAGGTCTTGAGAATGGGTTGGAACTGCTGGTACTTCTTGTTGTAGAAAACAAATCACCAGCAGATGTTCGCCGCATTAATGGGGAAAAAGTTGCCTCTGATAAACGCCAATGGAAGATTACGGCACGCCCAAATACTTTTGGCGTGTATTCACACCCAATGATGTGGGATATGACCGCCGCTGATGTTGTGCAAAATGGTGCTGATAATTACTGCGACAGTGTACGCGATTGGGCAACAAAAACGTACCACACATTACAAAAATCTGGCAACCTACCCCAAAAGCACTTTTAAGATGCCCGGATTCTGGCGCCTCTACAGCACGCTTTTTTAAGCATGGGTTGTGTCAAAAACGACTGGGGTTATTTTATACGGGCTGCATGATGAGGCGCGTGCGTGCCAATTCCAACCATGTTCGCAGCGTATTGATTTCCATGATGTAATTTTCCATCAATAAGTGCGTATGAATGGAATTGACCGCTGGGTCATCTGCCATCGCTTTTTTGATGGGTTCGGTATACACCTGCTGCACACTACTGGCGTAGCGCACGGCATCCAAATAGCCATCTAGCCATTTGAGCGTTTCAGCGCGGGGCAAGCGCCGTTCCATGAATTGAAAGCGCAGCAATGCTACTTCGCGTTCTTGATAAAACGGGCGCATTTTAGGGATTTCGCGCAGCCATTCATCTAAAGCGATTGTGCCGTCTTCGGTCAGGGCATACATTTTGCGCGGACGTGTCTCGTATTCCATTTCTAATTCACCGGCGATGAACCCATTGGTTTCTAGGCGTTTCAGAATCGGGTAAATTGAACCGGGGCTGGCACTCCAGCTATACGAGCCATCTTCAAAAAAACTGACGATGCTATAGCCCGATTGCGGCGCTAAACTGACCAAGCCCAACACCACATATTCCAATGTGGTAAGTTCGCGTTTGGACATCGAGATACCTCTTTTCGTAATCTTCAACTTCGTATTATTACGTTCTACACTCACTATAGGCGAAAAGCTGTAAAATGGCAATAAAAGATTAATATTGCCACACAAGATTTTATTTTGGTGCTTGACAACATCAAAATCAGGTGTACTCTAATTACGAAACGTAGTATTGCGAACATGAATATCTCAGCATCGCAAAACAATTTATCAGGGAGACCACCACATGCGCCGTTCAGTCCTTATCATCAGCAACAATCATCGCAGCCAAGTCACCTATGCCGCTGCGCTTAATGGCTACGGCTGCGAAATCCAGACGACCCAAACCATTGAAGCCGGGCGGGCGCTGCTGCGAACCTACGCGCAACCGGATACCATCATCATTGACCTGAAACACAGCAATACCAATCTGCGCGATTTTGTGCGCTTCGTGCGGCATGACTTGGGCTATGCCAACACCCAAATCATCATCATCGGCGGCGAACTCAGCGAACAAGTGGCGGCTTATAACGCAGACGCTGACCAATTTTTGGTGCGTCCGGTGGATATGGCGACTTTAATAAAAATGGTCGCGTAAAAATTTGACAGAACTAAAAGCCAACATTTTTTGGCAATAAGCGAAAATCAAAGGGAATGAATACCATGAATACGAATACAACCCACGCTATTGTTATCGGGGGTAGCATTGCCGGGCTAATGACCGCCCGTGTCTTGAGCCAACACTTCGGGCGTGTGACGATTGTAGAACGCGATGCTTTGCCACAAAGCAGCGACTATCGCAATGGCGCACCGCAGGCACGGCACTTGCATGTGTTATTGGCACGCGGGCAGCGTATTATGGAAAAATACTTCCCCGGCTTTGAGCATGATATTTATCACACGGGCGCTCCGGTGATTCAGGGCGGTTTGAATAACCTGACATTGACAGCAGCGGGTTGGATTCGGCGCTTTGATGCAGGCGTTACGCTGAGTGCCACCGGACGCGCTTCGCTGGAATGGCTGGTACGGCAGCGCGTGCAGGCACTCCCGAATGTCGAATTTATCACCGAAACGGATGTGGAAAAATTGCTCACAAATGCCGATGGCAGCGTGATGACGGGCATTCAACTTAAATCGCGCCGCAGCCGCCAAGCCGAGAGCCGCGCCTTGTTCGGTGATTTTGTGGTGGATGCCAGCGGACGCCGTTCCAAAACCCCCGACTGGCTGACGGAGTTGGGCTATGATGCGCCAGAAACGACCATTGTCAACGCGCATACCGGGTATGCCACACGCTGGTACACCCTGACACCGGAAACCACGCCCGAAATTACCATGCTGGCGATGCAGGCACGCCCAGCAGAGGGCTTGTATCGTGGCGGCGGTTATCTGGTCGTAGAGGGCAATCGCTTGGTAGTAACACTGCTCGGTGCAAATGAAGATTATCCGCCAACGGACGAAGCGGGTTTCATGGAATTTGCTAAATCGCTGCCGTCGCCGGTGTTATATGACCTGATGAAAACCTTAACGCCGGAAGAACCGATTTATGCCTATCGTGGGCTGCAAAACCAAATGCGCCACTACGAAAAATTGGCACGCCGCCCAGAAAATTTTATCGTGATTGGCGATGCTGCCATTGCTTTCAACCCCATTTATGGGCAAGGCATGTCTAGCGCCGCGATGGAGGCAGAATTATTGGATGCCCTGCTCAAGAAAAGCAGCATCCAGAATTTGCGTGGGTTTGCGGCGCTCTTCCAGAAAAAACAAGTGCAGTTGACGCAAGGCGCATGGTTGATGTCTACGGGCGAAGACATGCGTTTTCCGTTGGTAGAAGGACAGCTACCGGGGATGCAGGAACGCTTTTTCCATCGTTATACTGACAAAATGTTGAGCGCCATGGCATACGATACGGTAGTTGCCCATGCTTTCTATCAGGTATTGAATTTGCTGGCGACGCCCACCGCCCTCATGCGCCCAGATATTGTGCTGCGCGTCCTGTGGCACAGCGTGCGCCACCGCCAACCAGAGGCACAGCCGCAACCACAGTTACAGCGCGTGACGGCGAGTGTTTAAAATAGCTTAGTTTCTGCCTGTGGCTTTCTAAATCACAGGCAGATTTTCACACATCACGCTTGTGCTAACATGCCCCATTCTTCCATTGCCGTTTCGAGTGCCTGTTCCGTCTGGGTGTACTGCTCGCCCAAGGTTTTGACGTTGCGGGTATCGCCGGAGGTGCTGGCGGTTTCGATAGCAAGCTCAATTTCTTTCATTTTGTTCTCTAATGTTTCGATGTGTTTTTCGATTTCGGCAATACGCTTCTTCAGTTGGGCAGGCGTCATGCCATGAATTTTTTCGGCATATTGCGCTGCTTGCCGCCGCGAACTGCCGTTGCTGTTGGTTGGCGGGGTGGCTTTTTGTTGGTTGCGATACGCCACATATTCCCGATAGCTGCCGGAATACACGGTCATTTTGCCGCTGTTCACATCCCAAATTTGGCTTGCCAACGCATCCACCAAATAGCGGTCATGGCTCACCAGTAAAATCGTGCCATTAAAATCTTCCAGAACTGCCTGCAAAATTTCCTGTGAATCAATATCGAGATGATTGGTGGGTTCGTCTAGCAGCAGCACATTCGCGCCGCCCAACGCCAATTTTGCCAATGCCACGCGCCCACGTTCCCCGCCGGAAAGCGTATCTACCGTGCGAAACACATCATCGCCACTGAACAAAAACATGCCCAAATAATTCCGTGCTTCGCTGAGAGGCATGGGCTTAATGCGATAAATTTCATCCACCAAGGTATTTGATGAACTGAGTTCTTCGTGTGCTTGGGCAAAATAGCCGATTTTGACGCCTGCCCCCTGCGTGACTTCGCCTGCCAACGGGGTAAGCTGCCCGATGAGTGTCTTGAGCAGCGTGGATTTGCCCGCACCATTGGGACCAATGATGGCAGCGGTTTCGCCACGCAACAACGTCATATCCGGCGCGTAAAACAACGGCAGTTCATCATCAGGATACCCCACCGCGAGATTTTTGGTACGCAAAACAATATTGCCGCTGCGGTGTGATTCTTGGATTCGCAGGTGCATCGTCTGCCGATGCCGCGCCCCGCCTTCTAAGAGTTTGCCGCGTTTTTGCATCGTTTCCAGCTTTTTCAGGCGACCTTTTGCCTGTGCCGTCCAGCGACTGCCCATGTGCTTGCGAATATAATCCATCTCTTTGCCGACGAATGCCTGTTGAGCATCATATTCTTTTTGCAGGCGTTCATCGCGGTCTTCGCGCTGGCGCAAATAATGCGAATAATTGCCACGATACGTCGTCAGCCGCCCGAATTCCATCTCCCAAACTGTTGTGGCGAAATTATCCATGAAGTAACGGTCATGGCTGACTGCCAGCACTGCGCCGGGGAAACTCTGCAAAAAATCTTCCAGCCATTCGACGGCTTGAATATCAAGATGGTTGGTGGGTTCGTCCAGCACCAACATGTCTGGTTCTTCTAATAACAGACGTGCCAACATCGCCCGCGTTTTTTGCCCGCCAGATAACTGCGGCAGTGGCGTGTGATAATCTTCCTCACGAAATCCTACACCAGTTAGCACCATACGAATGCGCGTCTCGTAGGTGTAGCCGTTGCGATGCTCAAATTCGGTTTGCAGCACCGTGTATTTTTCCAGCGCGGCATCGTGCAAATTAGGGTCTGCCATTTGTTCGGCTAAATCATGCAGTTCGGTTTCTATGCGGCGTAAATCGGTGAAGGCATTGAGTTGTTCTTCCCATAGGGTATGCGTGCCAGCCAGTTCGGGGCGCTGCGGCAAGTAGGCGATGCGCGTATCTTTGGCTTTGCTGAGTGTGCCTTCGGTGGGAATATCCAAGCCAATGAGCAGATGCAGCAGCGTCGTTTTACCCGCGCCATTGGGACCCACTAACGCAATGCGGGATTTGTGCGGAATTTCAACGGATATATCGCTAAAAATTTCATCTGCGCCATAAAATTTTGTCAGATGATGGGTAGTGAGAAGGGACATGCACAACGCCTCATGATGCAACGGACAACATGCCGCGCATTATAGCATGAGGCGATTTTGAGATAGAGATGCAGACGATGCGGGCAGTGGGAAAATTACCCAATGGGATGGGCGCGATATGTCGCGCCCCAAGGCTTAATACGTGGTCTTCTCAACATAGCGGTACTGGTCTGTACCGACTTTTTCAGCATAGCCCTGCCGCACCAATTCGCTGAGTTTTTCACGCGCATTGGAAGTCAGTTCATGCCCATAAAACTGCATTTGGGTTGCAATATCCGCAACGCTCACGGCATTTGATGCATCATTACGCAGGATTTTGAGCAAAACGTCTTTAACAGGCAATCCTACGACATCGTTAAAGCGATATTCGTATTCTAATTTAATCGCATTATGGTTTCTTCTAAAAACCAACCCGTGATTAACAAGTCCTTCAAGGACGTGAATATCGTGGGGATTTAGACGATTATTGGGTCTAGCCAGTCCTTCGGCAATTTCTTTACGCGAAAGAAATTTGTCTGATTGTTTTTGGAGGGCATCCAATATAGCTTGTTGGAGAGGGGTGGTCATGATAACTATGCTCACTGTGTTGACTGTATTTGTGCTATAATATAACACAATTTTAATGAATAGCAAGAAGAAGCTGTTAAGCCTTTTAAAAACGAAAAAGCCAAGGGACAAAGGTTTACTACATAAACCTTTGTCCCTGTTCATAATGCTGCCAGCCTTTCATGAAGATTACGATTGATTTGCCAACCGCGAATCGGTCGGCGCGACTTGGTAAATTGCGCCCCAAGGCAGATAATTGGTGTAGATAAAATCTTCGCTCACCAAGTTACCCTGCATATCATACACATTACGATACACCGTCACTTCCGCACCTTCTGCCGAATAATCTACTTGAATCAATTCGCCTTGGCGGAGTTCTTGATTCGCTTCGTAGCGCGTTGCCAAGGGTGGGGTAACATTTTTAATCACCGCATTTTCAATCTCGGCATTAAAGTATTTGGTGCTGTAAAACCGCACTTGCAGCGCGTTGGTATCGGGCATGAACGATGTTTCAATCAACAGATAATGCGGTGTATTGTTCTGGAAACGAAAATCGCGTTCTGGTTGCCAAATGGCGGCATCCAAGCCCGGCGGAAAACTGTTCAGTTCATAAAAACCCACGCGGTAGCCATGCGAATTACGTTCCGTGATGGCGAAACCGCCGGCAAATGCCGCCCGGAAAACTGTGGTGCTGGTCTGGCAGACGCCGCCGCCTACGCCTTCTATGGTACGCCCACCAAAAATGACTTTGCCTTGCACAAAGCCGCCTTCCGGTTCAATCTCGCCAATATAGCGATTGAACGAAAATTCTTCGCTCGGCGCGATAATCACCCCATGTAAACGACTAGCAGAAACGGCGATATTCGTGCGGCGTTCTGGGGTGCTGCCAGTAAAAAAGGTTGTGGATTCGGCGACGATTTGGGTAATGCCCAATTCAGCGGCGGTAATCTGGTTGTGCAAGCGCGGCAGCGTGTAATCAAACGCCATCGGCACGGTGCGATTGGTGGTGAAAATCGCTTCTTCCATACGTTTGAGCGTTTCCGGCACGTTCAGGCTGCGTCCACTGATAGAGGGCTGAATCACTTCCAATTGACCAGTAGCATCGTTAAATTCAAAACGCCCATCCTGCGGCGAGGCAATTAAGCCTGGCGCTAACGTTGCTAAATACCCTTCAAAAGCATTGGTATTCATGCTGACATTGTAACTTTGCGTGCCATCGCCATTGTTGACTCGTTCAACCACCAATAATTGCGCCAGTTGGTCAGTCGAAGCCGTCCAAGGACCTAAAGATTGCCCAGCTTCATCGGTGGCAGTCAGCGTCATCGGGGCAGATAAGGCATTGCGAATTTTGGTCGCGGCTTCATCCACATTCCATACTTGTGGCGGCGTCTCGTTAATCACCAGCGGAATTTCGACCCCCGATTGCATTTGCAAAACAGCGTCGTTCAAGCGCAGCAAGGTTGCCCACACATCTAAAGTACGCCCCGTTTGCCCATCAACAGTTGTGACGGTTTTGCCTTCCATCGTCAACGCCGCATTAATCGTCGGGCGGTTAATCTCAGTCGCTATTTCGTTGAGTTTTGCCAGTGCAATACTTTCGTCATAACGGATAATTGGTGCGACAGCCGACCCATTCATCCACGCTTCGGCTTGCTCAACTAGCGCCGTTGCCGGATTCGTCCGATGCCCGGTGGCAAAGGCTTCATCTACCGTCGCTTCCAAATCAAATGCCACCCCCAAATCAGCCGCGGTCATTTGCCATAATTGATTGCCGTCACGGAAAGTAAACACAGCATTGGTGTCGTAACGGCGACTGCTATCTGCCAATGCCAACAATGCCTCCTCACGAGTCAGACTCCCCAAAGGGATGCCCATCGCGGAAACCCCCGGAAAAATCTTGTCCGTATGGCGCAATTGGTATGCCGTTAGGAACAATGCCAGCACCACCAGCAGCAAAATCCCACCACTGATTGCCAGAATCGGCAAGCGAATCAGCCAAGGATTCACGCGCAATCCCCGCGAATACGGCGGTGGCAGTGGCGGTCGTTGGGGAAGGGGTCTTGTACTCATAAGCGCATTCAACGTTTCAACTATGGACTTTTTCGCGTTAGTTTACAGGGGACTATCTTACATGCCCTGCTCATATTTATTGACAATTTCTTCAGCTTTTTTGAATTCATCCGAGCCTTCTGGTGCTGTATCCAATACTTTGGAGGCTTCCAAATATTGTTCCAGCGTAATTTGTGCGTCGGCACCACGTTGTACTTTTAATTTTTCACTTTCCAACCACATTTTTTCGTCAGCGGTCATGTCGCCATCGGCAGCAATGGCGGCGGCAACATCGTCATTCGTCAAATCTTTTTTATTTGCCAGCAATGCCTTCAGTTTATCAAAAGTTGCTGTCATGGACTGTCCTCCGGTGGTGGAAGTGGCGAATATGCGACGCTGTTATTTTAACATTGGAATGCGGTGCTGAAAGTGGCGACTCGCAAATACCTATTTTGTTTGAGTTAAAAGGTAAAAGTAGAAAGCGCATGTTCAAAATGAGTGATTTTCTGTAGGGACACGGCATGCCGTGTCCCTGCAAATTGGCATTTTTCACCTAAGCTGGACATGAGCGAAGTAGAAAGTCAAAAGCCAACATCTCATAACTGACCCGCCCATTTCTAGGCTTTTTTCGCGTATGAGAAATGCCTAAGACTAGCTTTACATAGATGCAAATTAGGGCTAGAATGATTTTAAATTCACAACGTTCAGAAAATTCTAAATGTTGTGAACGTTGCAGACGACAAATCGGGATAGGGTCTTATTGGAAGGTTGTATTGGTAGTCGTTCTGCATCTAACGCCATGAGTAAAGCAATCCCCCTGCTGGCTCATGACGGCAATAAACGCATGTCTCCCTCCTTGATACGTTACGCCAGTTCTGAGCGGTGCTGGCGTAATTGTTTTCTGGGGGCTAACGCGGCAAACGGGCGGGGGGAACATCTTTCAACAGCGGGTTATGGACATCGCGTGGCGAGACCACTGGGTTGGCAACACCCCAATCAAGATGAAAAACTGGGTCATTCCATGCCACCCCAAATTCGTCTTTGCCACTATCATAATAATTGCTGACGACATAAAAGAGCGTACAATCGGTGAGGGTGACAAACCCATGCGCGACCCCAATCGGAATAAATAATCCCGTCGCTTTATCAGCATCCATTTCAATCGTTTGCGATTGCATATAGGTGGGTGATGATGGGCGCAAATCTACCAAACCAACGCGAATACAGCCCGCCGCAACATACCAATAATCCACTTGGTTAAAGTGATAATGTAAGCCCCGCAGCACATTGGCACGGCTATCGGAGCGATTTTGTTGAATCCGTGACCAATCGGTATCGGGAAACCATTCTAGGCGAAATGTTTCCATAAACCGTCCACGCTCATCCACAAAAACATGTAAATTAACAATTTTCACGTCTTGGATAAGTTCTGAAGCTACCATGAAATCCGTCATATCCTGCAACAATCCTGTTGGGAACACCAAAAACAAAAGCGCCTGTAATTGTAGCGTGCTGTTGTGAGATTGTAAGCCAGAGTTCGGCGGATGCGTGGCAAATTGGTGAGCCACCAGTGGTTATTCACCCGGTGTTTTGGGGGGAATGCGTTTTAGGCGTTGAATCATCTTGAGTTTATCGGGCGGTGTGGTCTGGGCGAACCATGTTTTTGCTGTGTGTGGGGTAGGATTATCGGCGGTCTTTTTTTTTGCCATCTCATCCAATACCGCCGGATAGCGGGTGTGCCACGCCGCCAAAAAGTCATCTAGCCAATTCATCTCGGCTTGCATGACCGCTAAATTGTGCGTGTAAAGGGCTTGAATGCTCATATCAAGCTGTGGTTGCTGTTGATACCGCTGCCATGCGCTTTGCATCGCCTCTAACTGAAGGCGCATATCCTCTCGATGCTGTATGAGTGTACGATACACTTGGGCGGGCTTGAGGACATGTAAATTCGCCAACCCCAACTCAAAACCAGAGCCGGGTAAACGAGGTTCACGCAAAAGCTGGATTAAGGCTGTTTGCAAGATACCGCGTCCACTCTCGGTTAGTTCATAATATTTGCGTGCCGGGCTGCGTCCATCGGAGCGCAATTGGCTGGTGATAAGCTGCTGCCCTTCTAATTTATTCAGCAAATAATAAATAGAAGCAAAACCAATCGTCAGCCATTCGCGCAGCCCGCGTTCTTCGACCAATTGCTGTAACTCATACCCATAGCGCGGGCTTTCTGCCAGCAAACTCAGCAGTGTCAGTTCAGCATCCGTCATCATAGCCGGCAAAACCCTATGTCTAATCGCAGCACGAATACGAAAGGTTTAATTGTTGCCGTCGCGCCGGACTCGTCCGGTCTTTAGAATTTCATTCACAGTGCGAATCAGGTTATTTGCCAAATAGGGTTTGGTCAAATAACGGTCTGCCCCGGCATCCAACCCTTCGCGGATTTGCGTGGGGTCTGCCAATGCCGATAAAATCACCACGGGCAAATCGTCATACACATTGCGCGAGCGCATCTGCTTCAAAAATTCAATACCGCTAATTTCGGGCAGCATCATATCCAGAATCACTAAGGCGGGCAGCGGTGGTGTTCGCAAAATAGCGGCAGCTTCGCTGGCGTTAAGCGCCTGAAGTGGCTCCATTTCTGCCCGTTCTAGCAGGGTAGCAACCAAGCGTTGCAATGCTGCATCATCGTCTACAACAAGAATTCGAGGTTTGGCACGCTCTGATGACACGCGCATTTTCCTTTACTGCGTACATGAGTTTACATTATCTCTCTCAAGTATAGCGGAGAAAAAATCGAACTGACAACCGCAATCCTTAAGACTGGCAAAACCAATCGTCCATCGGTAGCCCAATATCATCCCCAGAATCGGACTGTATCGGACTCATTGTTATGGCATGATTCGCTGTAGGATAAAACGGTATTGAACAGCGTACAGAGGGGCAGCATGAACGATTTTACAGGTGAATTGGCAGCCTTAGGCACCGCCATTTGTTTTTCTTTCGGCTCGGTGATGTTCACTTTTGCCGGACGCGCGATTGGGTCGCCCTTGGTGAATCGGGCGCGATTGTTGGTGGCGATGCTGGGCGTAGTGCTGCTGCATTGGTTGCTCATGGGCGAACCGTTACCGCTGGATGCTGGTGTGACACCGTGGTTTTGGTTGGGTGTATCAGGTTTTGTGGGGTTAGCGGCGGGAGATGCCTTTTTATTCCAAGCCTTTGTTTTGATAGGTCCACGCCTTTCGATGCTGTTGATGGCACTCGCGCCCGTGATGGGGGCAGTGTTGGCATGGATATTCTTGGGCGAAACGCTGCAAATGCAGGAAATTGCGGGTATCACACTGACGATTGCCGGCATTGCTTGGGTTGTGAGTGAAAATCGCGGCAAACCTAAATTATCGCATGATGGCATTGATTCAGGGCGAACTTATCTGCTAGGGGTGTTGTGTGGTTTGGGGGGTGCGGCGGGGCAAGCGGGCGGCTTGGTACTTTCCAAAATTGGCTTGGCGAATGATTTTCCGGCGCTATCCGGCAATCTCATCCGTTTGACAGTGGCGCTGATTTTGATTTGGCTGTTCGCTATAGTGCGCGGGGAAGTCATCTCTAGTTTTAGGACGTTACGCGCTCATCCCCGCGCTGTGCTGCTGCTAACAGGCGGTGCCATTATGGGACCCATCAGCGGCGTGTGGTTATCGCTGATTGCAGTACAACGAGCATCCATTGGTGTCGCTTCGACCTTGATGGCGCTCACACCCATTTTTCTCATTCCCATTAGCCGCATTGTATTTAAAGAACGGGTCTCGTCCACTGCTATTTTAGGCACTATGTTGGCATTTTCTGGGACAGTCTTGTTATTCGTTTAAGGGCGCACAAGCTCATGCGCCCAAACATATTCCAATTTACCCGCTAATGTCGTTTAAGAGGGCAATCGTATCGGCGGCGGCGGGATTACCTGTCATTAAGTCGGTGAAAGTCCCATCTGGGCGCACGATAAAATGTGGCTGTGAAGGCGGATTACTCACAGCAAAGCCATATTGGGCAACCAGCGCGTTCACTAATTCCGGCGTGGCTACAGCAAATACCCAATTGAAACTTTCATCAGTAGCATATTGCTTGAGGGTTTCGGGCGCGTCACCTGTTTCAATCGTGAAGGAGACAAACACAATATTGTCTTGATTCACGGCGGGCAAGACTTCATCGCGTAAGCGGCGCTGGCTGCTGCGGCAGTTGCTGCACCACCGCGCCATCGGATGCACATAGACCGTTTTGCCTGCAAAACTGCCTAATGTAAATGTTTCGCCCGTGTTGACGTTCACCAAGGGCAAAGCCAGCCAGTCAGCGGCAGGCATGGTATTTTCCATAGCTGTTTCTGTCGTTGGTTGGGCATCAGTGGCAGTCATGCCGTTAGTTGCCGATTGTGCCGCCGAATTGGGGGTGTCATTGGCAGCCGTTGGGGTGAAGGCTTCCAAGGCGCTGCATGCGGCTGTCATCAAGATAACCAACATAAGAATCACGATTTTTTGCATGATTGTTTTTTCCTTTTTTCGCAGTATGATGTCAATCATGCGCCACTATAAAGACCAAATCTTGCAAGACTCTTGCGGCAAATTAAATACCGCCTAAAGTATGCCATGCACCCTATCCTCATCAAAGCCAACATTGCGCTGTTCAAAGGTGACCGCCTAGAGGCACAGCGGTTGCTGGATGATTATTATTCGCAGCACAAAGACCAACGTCACATGCCAGAGGTCTTATGGCTGGATGCCCAAACCCGCCCAACCCGCGAAGAACGCTTGCAACAATTGGATTATCTTGTTCAAAATTTGCCCCCCGATGATAAGTATCATCGCATTGCTCGCCAACACCTGAAAGACGAAGCCGACTATGCTGCCAAACTAAATCCAGCACCGCGCTTTTGGCAGCGGCGTCTCGCGGGTTTCCCCATCTGGCTTTGGCTGTTGTTTTTGGTGGGCGGCATTTTTGCGATAAGCGCCCTCAATACAGTGCTGAATCCTGTTCCGCTGCCAACGCCTGCTGCCACTGAAATAATCGCTACACTGCCCACGCGCACACCCTTACCAGATATGAGCAGCACACTTGCGCCGGAACAACATGCTTTACGATTTGAGGCGGGTATTTTGCAAATTCTGGCAGTGGAAGATACTTCGCTGCGCGTGGTCTTGGCAAGCACCAATGAATTGATTGCACCTGTGCCGGGCGCTCGTTTTTATGCGCTGCGGGTGGTCTTTGAGTGTCGCCTAGCGGTGTGTGAGCGTCCACCAGAAGCCGACTTGGCGCTGCGCGTGGATGACCGCTTTGTGATTAATGCTCGGACGGATGTCCTTATCGAAAATACTGCCCCTATGGAATCCATCGCATTAGGACGCGCTGCCTCTGGCTGGATCATTTTTGAAATTCCGGCAGCCGGGCAAGTCAGTTATTTGCAAATCACGCCCTTTGGTGCGCCCCGCGATAGTGTTTCGCCCGTAATTTTGATTCAACCCTGAGTTAATCGCAGCAACTCTGCCACTTTTGCCACTACCGGCGCTTTCCAGTTGAACCATTTGCCCACTGCTTCGGCGTCTTTAAAACGGGCATCAGCATTCGCCAGCAAGCCCCATGTTTCGGTGGCGAGTTCACTATTGCCCATGCCAAAATGCGCCAATGCCAACCCCGCCAAAATCAACGGATGTCCCGGACGCTGTTCATGGGCGAGATTAAAATCGTGCAGGGCGCTGGCATAGTCTTGATGCTCCAAATAAATTTCGGCGCGGTTGCAATAGGTCAGCACAGATTTGGGATTCAGGGTGAGGGCAATATCATAATCTGCCAATGCTGCCGCATGATTCTGTAATTCATGGTAGGCAAAGCCACGCTGATGATAGAGCGCGTCGTTATTGCCATCCAAGCGCATGGCTTCGCTCAAATCGGCAACTGCCCCCGCCATATCATGAAGCTGCATTTTGGCGCTAGCGCGGGCAGTATACGCCGTAATGTCCTCCGGTTGCAGCGCGATAGCATCGGTATAATCCACAATTGCACCATTGATGTCTTCTTGCAGCAGGCGAATTTCGGCGCGTTGGGTGAGCGCAATAAAGCGATAGCGGCGGAACAATGCCAATTGGTCATCCACATTGCGGAGGGGTTTGCGATTGTGTTTGGTGCAAAATTCTAAGTATGCCTCTGGGGTTAGCGGCGAACATGCCAGTGCCGCCGTGAGGTCTTCCAGCGCCCCGGCAAACTCTTTGTCGCTGCGGCGGGCATCGGCACGGTTGATATAGGTTTCGGCACTGCCCGGATGCAGTCGCAAGGATTCGGCATAATCCGCATTGGCTTTATCACCATCGCCGTTTAAAAAGTAGGCGATGCCGCGCTGGGTATAGAGTTCGGCATTTTTCGTATCCAGTTTGATTGCCGCTGTGGTATCTTCAATGGAACCCACGAAATCACCCAGAATCCGTTTGGAAACACCACGCTCCATATACGCCAACATGTAATCCGGGTAAATTGCCAGCGCCGCCGTAAAATCCGCGATTTTAGTTTCGTGGTCGTGCCGGGCGCGGTGATAGGCACGTTGGAAGTGGCTTTCCGCTTGGAGTTGTTTATCGGTCACAAATTGGATTTTGGCAATTTTGCGCGTCGTGATGCGGACGAGCGATTCATCTTTTTTCGGCACCGGCACCACCGGAATCTCAGGCGCAGTCTCCAAATATTGTGTCCGCAAGCGATCCATCGCGGCTTGGAAATATTCGACAGGCACTGTCACAGTGGGATATTCGGCTAATTTTGCCAATTCACCCGTGAAATACGGAGCAGCCTCTTGAAAATCAAACCCATTGACCAATAGCGACACAATGTTGCGTCCACTGCGAATCGCATGTTCGATATTGAGGCGTTTCCAATCTTTGGGGTTGGCATACAATGCCAAATCACCGGGCGTCAACACGGGGATAAAATGCGCCCGCGCTTCAACTTGCCGCAAGATAACCTCATCAAATTCCACTGTATCCGTAATATCAATATCCATGAATACATCGTAGCGATGCGGCATGAAGGATTGCGACACCGCGCTGGCGATATAATTGCTCACCGGGCGACGATAGGTAATGAAAACAGTTTTCTGGTCGGGCATGATGATTTATCCTGACGGCATTACGGCTGAATATGCTTTCATTGTAATGCATTCTGGCGCAGCGTGCAGGTGGGGCATCATGAAGATTTTGAGATGAATCCGGGTTATCCACATAGAGAAATTAGGCAACTTCCGATACACTACATCCCGTCATCTCATGAGTCTGTTTTCAGGTGGACTGTGTTTGTGACCACCCTAAAGGACACCCGCTATGCAGCCTTCTAGTGTTTCCGTGCGCTATGACCGCGATAAACTGCGTGTGCGGCTTCATGGCAGCATTGATAACAATTCGATTTTTGCCTTATGCGACGAAATTAATTTGGCAGTGGATTATTATCATTACCAAGATGTTGAAATTGAAATTGATTCATTTGGGGGGGTCGTCTCGTCGCTAGAATATTATTTGGGGCATCTAAAACGTTGGCGCGAAGAACGGCGCGTGCGAATTTCCACCCTAGGCATGACAACGGCTGCCAGCGCCGCCGCCGTGATTTTGAGCATGGGCGATATTGGGCATCGCCGCGCTTATCGTTCCAGCCGCTTGCTCTACCACGATACACGCTTTTTGAGCAACAACGAAACGTGGACGAAAAATCGCCTTGAAGAAGCCTATAAACAACTGCACGAAACCGATGACCGTTTATTAAATTATCTTGTCAGCCATGTCTATGAACGGCTGATTATCCCCCAAGCGGCAAAAAATGCTGAACCGTATCGCACCATGCTCATGCTGAAACCCAACTTTAGCGAGATTGCCAGCGTGGTTGACCCAGAAAAATTATTTGTTGAAATGAATTGTGGCGATGCTGACCATCTCCAACGCGAGCAAATCTTAGCGGCGTATCAGGCGTTATATGCGTTTGATGTGTTTATTCCGCCCCATCTCGCCTGCAAGATGTTTTTGATTGATGAAATTACCGACTTTTAGCGAGAAACGCTCATCGACGAACTCATTACGCCACCGTTAGAGTGGACGGATTTTCATCCACCGTTTGAACTGCCAGAGTGGATAAACCTAGATTACAAGCGCGTGGCAGCGCCCAATGCCAGCCGTCATTTTTTTATCTTGGGGGAAACGGGTTCGGGCAAAACGCGCTCGGCAGTGATGCCATTGATTCGTGCCGCCTTCAATTATCCGTCACCAGAGGGGTATCAGGCATATCAGCAGGCATGGACAGACCAAGGGGCAACGCCGGAAGAATGGATTGATTTACATCCGTGTATGTTGGTGATTGACCCCAAACAAGATTTGCATGAGTACATTCGCACATTGGCGTTGAATGCCGGGCAAGACAATAACGCCGATGCTGTGCGTGAAGTCATTAGTATCAGCTTGCGGGAACGCAATTATATGATTTGGCTGTTTGAAGGCATCACCCCCGCCAATTTAAACCCTTCGGAAGTGGTAGACAGGCTGTTTTCACTCTCCAATTATATTGAACGCGAACAGCGGGCAACCCGTGACCCGTTCTGGGCGCAGCAAGCCGGCGGCATTATCCGGGCGGTGATTGCCATTGACCATTTTCTCTATCAGAAAGATGGCTTGGCGGGGCTGCGCCAGTTCTGGGGGCGCATTCACCGCGAAGTCAGCCGCAGTTTAGGCTTTGCCCAAAGAGCGCCCAAATCCAAATTGCCCACGACGCCTGCCGAAAAAGCGCAAGGCGGCTTACATGATGAACTGCGCTATAACCGCAATTGTTATTTGCGCCCGGTTTACACATTGTTTAACCTTTCAACGGTGTATCACCGCGAAGGCTCAGACGCCATTTTGCAAGCCTATCTGGATGCGTGCCAGCATTTTGAAGTGCCAACCTCCATGTGGGTGCGGCTGCGTTCTTTGCCGGAATTGGCGCATAACACCTATTCCAGCATCACGGCGGTGATTAACGGGTTTCTGGAAGAATTGGCATCGCTGGAATTGGCGCAATATGTCTCGCTAAATCCTTACGAAGCACCCGACCCGGAAAAATATCTGTCAGTGGAAGACCGCCTGAATATGGGCGATTGCGTGGTGTATACGCCCGGCATTGATTCGGACTTGGCGAATTTGATTGGGCGCTGCATCAAAATGAAATTTTTTGAACTCAGCTTCAATCGCCGGAATCGGATGCGCCCCTTTTTTTATATTTGTGATGAATTCCAACGCTATATCACGGGCGATAAAGTCAGCGGCGAACAATCATTTTTAGACCGTTGTCGGGCGTATCGCGTGGTGTGTGTGTTGGCAACCCAATCGCTCTCGTCGCTCAGTTATCGGCTGAGTTCCATGACGGGCGAAAATGACCGCCAAGCCGCCCAAGCCTCGTTGGACGTGCTGCTGAATAATACGGGCAACAAATTCTTTTTCAGAGGCACCGACACCCTAACGCATGATTGGATTCATAAAATCATGCCGCAACCCTATGTGTATGGCAAACCGCATATTATTTCGGTGCGTCCGCCGTCTACATTGGGTGCTGGCGAATGTTATTATCTGCTCGGCAGCGGGCAGTATGGGCGAGCGCAAGTGTTATTGTCGGATAATCCGATGGCACGGCAGTTGCGCCAAACCCGCGATAGCGCCGCCCAGCAGCGATTTGAAGCTGTTTGCGCCGCGATTCAACAGGCAATGGGCGACGAATGGCAGTTAGATTTTAAAGGCGTGCGCTCGTATCAGCAGGCATGGAAGGCACATTGGAATCGCCCGGATTTGTGGATTCATTATGAGTTTTACTTTAACCGCGAAGATTTGATGGATGCCCAAGAACGGTTTGAAGTGGCGATTCATGTGGAACGGACACAGCGCCGCAAATTTTTGGCACGTTTCCAGCGGCGGCGCAAAAAACACCTCGCTGCCTATCTCCAGCATCACTTAACGTTCATGCCCTCCAATAATCGGGTGGTGGGGTTGGCGCGGCGTATGTATAGCTTTAATGCGCTCCAAGATGACATCCCCCAACAATTTATTGCGGCACTGTCTAACTTCATGTTTTTGAATGACTTGATTGATGACGTGCTGACTCATTGGGATGAGCCGGAAGACGAAACACCAGAAGAAATGGTCGAAGAATTTATCTTTGACGATATTGAAGACGACGAACCGGAGCCGGAACCAACACCCCCACCGCCGCCACCGCGCCCAAATCCGTTCAGTGCGCCGCCCACAAAACAAGCTGTTTTCCCACCACGTCCGCCGATGCCGCCGCCGTTTTCACCCTTATCGCCGCAGCATCCTGATTTTAAGCCGCTACCGATTCAGGATGAACCTATTGAAGTCAATGCGGTGACATTTGTGCCAGCCAAAGAAAAATCAGATAGCCTTGATGATTTACTCTTTGATGATTTTTTGGACGATGATTCACCTGATGCGGTTTCATCCAATAATGACCCGAATGCGACGCAACCGCTGCCTTCCGATGACGATAGCGACGAATATTTTTAATGAGTGGGTATTGGTGGCTTTTTCGGTTGCCAGTATCAAGTAATGTAAGGAAATATTAGCATGAGCCAAGTTCAGTTTAGCGATATTCAGGCAGCGGCGGCGCGTTTGCAAGGGCAAGCACATCGCACGCCGGTAATCACATCGCGTATTTTGAATGAGCGTGTCAATGCCGACATCTTTTTAAAGAGCGAACATTTACAGCGCATGGGTGCGTTTAAATTTCGTGGCGCATTTAATGCTATCAGCCAATTAACCGATGAACAGAAAGCCTGTGGTGTCGTCACCTTTTCTTCTGGCAATCATGCTCAGGCAATTGCTTTAGTGGGCAGACTGCTCGGCGTCAAAACCACGATTGTCATGCCCAATAATGCCCCCAAAACCAAACGCATCGCGGTAGAAGCGTATGGCGGACACATTATTTTGTATGACCCAGAAACCGAATCCCGCGAAGCCATTGGGCGCGACATCGCTGAAAAGACTCATGCCGTGCTGATTCCGCCGTATGACCATCCCCATGTTATCGCTGGGCAAGGCACGGCAGCATTGGAACTGATTGAAGAAGTTGGCGATTTAGATATGCTGTTTGTTTGCACAGGCGGCGGCGGTTTATTAAGTGGTTGCGCGATTGCCACAAAGACTATGTTGCCCAAATGCCAAGTTATCGGCATTGAGCCGGAACTCGCTGATGATGCTACCAAATCGTTTCATACCAAAATTCTGCATACCGTCAAAAATCCGCCAACGATTGCTGATGGCACACGCACACCATCGCTTGGTACGCTGACGTTTCCGTTAGTATTGGAATATGTGGACGATATGCGAACCGTCACCGAAGACCAGATTAAAGAAACCGTGCGTTTCGCCTTTACCTACCTCAAACAAGTGATTGAACCATCGGGCGTTTTAGGGTTAGCTGGCGCGATGAATACTCCGGTTCAGGGGCGTGTTGGTGTGATTATCAGCGGCGGCAATATAGACGCCGACGTGATGGCAATGATTTTGAGCGAAATGTGAGGGCAAAATTTCTCACTGCGCTCTCATGCTATTGTGCTAACCTTCACAATACATAAGCAGAAAGTTTTAGAGCGATGATTACCGCACTCTACGATGGCTATTGTGTCATTTGCCAATCAACGCGGCGCGTGGTGAAAGCGTTGGATTGGTTTAACCGCGTGGAATTTTTAGATTTGCATGAGACGCAGCAAGTCCAAGCGCGTTATCCGGGGATGAATCATGCCGCTATGATGGGCGAAATTCATGTGATTACCTCCCAACAACAAGTCTTCGCTGGTTTCAATGGAACACGGCGAATGCTGCGCGAATTGCCATTAGGCTTTCCTGTGTGGCTGCTGCTGCAACTGCCGGGGATGAATTGGTTGGGACCGAAGCTATATGGGTGGATTGCCCGCAACCGCTATGCTGTGAATCGCTTTTTTGGGGTGCAACTACCGGATGATGATTGTGTGGATGGGGTGTGCAAAATTCCGCAGTAGTCTCAATAACAATTGAATCCTAGTTTAATAAAAAAGACCGTTATCAGATGATAGCGGTCTTTTTGATGGCATAACACACATGCAGAAAATTCATGGTTATACTCCCCGGCGTTCAAAGGCTTGCCGGGGGTCTGCATTATCGCAGAGGGCAGTCTGAGCAAGCTGCTCTTTTTCGCCCTTCTGCTGGTGTTCACTAGAGTAGGTACCGTGTTTGTCAAATGTCCAGTTCATGATAATTATTCCTCACGGTTACGCGGTTGGCGATTGTCGTTATCTTTGTCTTTCAGGATTTCTTGCGCTTGTTGATGCTTGCGAGCGCGGCGTTCCTGTTCGGCAGCATGGGTTTTGTGTTGATCATAGTTCCAGTTAAACATGGTCTTCGCTCCTGATGTGAATTTAGGTATTTTTGCTTCCGTAACTATCAGCGGCAGGTTTACCGTTGTGTATCGCTGTTCCAACGCAGCCAGCGGCGCGGCATTTCTTCATCGGCGTGCTGCGCTTCGGCGGCTTGTTGGTGTTGACGGGCGCGGCGTTGTTGTTCAGCGGCGTAGGCTTTGTGCTGTTCCATGTTCCAATTTACGGTGTTCATGTGGCTGTCTCCTGTTTTTTTGATGTACTGTCTGTATATACGCAAGTCGGATGAAAAAGGTTCAAAACTGCTGATGCCAATTTTTATTCATCGGCACTACGCCAGGCGGCGACCACTTTTTCCAAATAGCCCAGCAATGAGTCTTGCTCATGGGCTTCGGCAGCATCCTTCACTAACCGTTGGTGTTGGGCTTTCACCTCTTGGTCATGAGCATACTGTTTGTGTTGGTCATAATTCCAGTTCAACATGGTGTTCTCCTGATGTGTTTTGAATTTGATTATCAGCGTTTTTGACGCTGGCACTCACCATCATTCAGTTAATCTTGCCCTGTCTATTCAGACAGTTTTACGCACTAATCAGGGATTTTGTTCAAAAGAGGGTAACAGAACATTTGCTCTTATTTTACAATAGAACACTTGTTTGAGTCAACCTATTTCCTGATTAAAAAATGCGTTTTCTTGTTAAATCAGTTTTACCGCTTATTTAAATTATTCACTTTTTTGCATAATTGCATTTATTGTAAAACGACTTATTGAAAATGTCAATTACAATTCACATTACAATCTAAATTGTCAGAAATTTTTAAGAGATTTTCAGAGTCAATATGGGGCTTATCTGGCGGGAGACACTGCTTGTTGATAAGCGGCGATGACCTGTTGGGCAACTTTGGCGGGGGTATATTCTTGGGCGTGGTGCCGCCCGGTTGCGCCCATGTGTTGGGCTTTTTCCGGTTGGGTGAGCAATTCCAAAATCGCATCTGCGAGAAGTTCATCCACTTGTGCTTGTTTCACCAACATGCCCGTGATGCCGGGTTGAATAGCTTCTTCAGCGCCGCAATCGGTAGTGCCAATCACGGGTAAGCCGGCTGCCCCGGCTTCCAAATATGCCAACCCAAAGCCTTCAAATTTCCAACCGCTGTTGATGGCAGGCAGCACAAACACATCGGCATGATGATAAGCCTGTACCAATTCGTCTTCTGGCAAAAATCCAGCGAGGGTGACAACATCAGCTAAATTCAATTTGGCGATTTCGGCACGCACTTGGGCAACATAGGCGGGTTCGGCAGTCAGCGACCCGGTGACAATGCACTGGATTTCGGGCATTTTTGGGCGAATTTTTGCCACTGCCCGAATGAGGTGCAGCGTGCCTTTACGGGCTTTTACGCCGCCGCTGCTGAGGATAATTTTGTTATGGCTATGTCCTGAGTGGGGCGATAATTGCAAGAAGCGCGTCACATCTGCCGCATTGGGAATCACGATGGTTTGGATATGGGGGACAACTTGGGCGGCAACCGCTGCGGTGTAACGGCTGACACAAATCAAACGGCTGCGGGCAAATGCCCAATGATATAAACGATTCACCGGAAAACGCCGAATACGCGGCAAATTGACATAACTGCCGTGTCCTGTCACGAACAACGGGCGCGTACCAGCAAGCAGTGCAGCAAGCAGGGCATACGGTTCGGCGGTGGCATGGACTATATCACAATCATGGAGGATGCGCCGCGCTTCTGGCAATAAACGCAGCATCTTGAAAAGGCTGTTTTTTTCCGGTGGGGTGATAGCAGGCAGCAGCCGATGTAAGGGAATATCCGGCACATCAGGACTGTTGCGGGCAGCAATGACCGTCATTGTTATGCCTTGTTCGCGCAATGCCCGCAGTAAACTTAAACTGTAATGCGCCCAACCATTATGATGGCTCACATCGGGGACGAGAAATCCAATTTTCATAATCGCTCATGGTACTTTTCGCTGATGATCGGTTTGACACCTCACAGCAAAAAGTGTTTTTAATTGCTAGGGGGCAGCGTATTACAGGCACCCACTTCGGTAACAACATCTTCGCGTACCCAGATCTTGTCACCTAACTGCCACCAACGGAAATCTTCAAAATTATTATAGCGATATGCCACTGCAAGGCGCGATTCGCCGTTTGCCATGACGCCAACGGATTCAAATGCTAGTCCGGGACCCGCCCGCAGATTCAGCGCAATATCTGCTACGACATTACAAGTACCGCCTAAATCATACACGCGCAAATTCTGAATTTCGCATTCGGTGGTCGCGGTTTCGGCACGCATCACAATACCAAAACTGCCAGTTCGCCGCTGCACACGCACATTATTCGCCAAAGGAATGCCATTCAAAAAGACGGTAAGGCGTTCATCGCGCACAATCAAAATGATATAGACGGGTTCGGTAAAATCAGTGACTTGGGCAATATCGTCACTAAAAATATCAGTTAGGGATGCGCCAGAAGTATCAAAATAATACAGTTTACCCGTGTTATCCAGCCCAATTTCTAAATATTGGCGTAAATCGGGGGCGACCCGCGCCAACATGCCGCAGCTTTCCAAGCCAGCCTCAGCCGCAACGGTGGGTGCAAAAAATAATTCACCCATCATCAGCGTATCCTGCCAAATCCTGTTAGGCTCAGGGCGATTAAACCCCGTCCCTCTGCCGTTGACTTCCAATACCTCTGTTTGGTAACTCAACTCACTGCCGGGCGTGATGATGCCAAGCAATTCCAATTCAGCGATAATGCGTTGACTATCAGCGGCGTAATTTTCCAATTGGATGTTTGGCACGGGGGTGACAGGCATATTAGCGCGAACAATATCCGCGTAGGTGGGTGTATCATACGTGTCAATGACCAGCACTGCCAGCGGCGGCAGTTGTGTCACGATATCTCGCGCTGCTAGTGCCAGTGCCAAACCGTAGCCCCCATCGGTCATCTCGATTAAAAAAGCAAAGCCAATGGTGTCATTGCCAATATCAGCGGCGGCGGCGGCGGCTTGGCGACCATTAATAGTTGTTAGGCGAGCATCTTCGATAATAAAACTGAAAGTGGGACGAAGCCGATTCAACAAGACATCGGGGGCAGCATTTGTCCCGACTGAGCGCCGAATAAGCGTGGGCGAGAAAAAGAAAAAGCCGAAATTTGGCACAGCATCGGTCTGACCCGTCAAGAGAATATAATTGCTTTGCTCTTCGATTTGCCAGCCCGCCGCATAATCAAATTTATACGCTTGGTCGCGTGAGACAAATGTTTCTGTGAGGACATTTTGGGCAGCGATGGGTGAAGTGAAACACACTGCAAAAAATAATCCTATCATCATCGTGATGCTGTGCCGTTTCATACGTTTTTCTCCGCTACCAGCCGATCCAACAAGGGTATGGGGTCAGCGACGAAAGCGAGATTTTACTCCAGCCCCTAGCCCCTATCCCAATTGTCATCCAGAAACCGCTGCACTTCAATGAGATAACCGTTAGGGTCGCGCACGAAAAAATGATAGATGCCGTATTCGCTATTGATGCGTGGGGCATGTTCACAAACAATGCCTTTACTCGTGATATGGGCGTACCAAGCATCTACATCGTGCGTCACAAATGTAAAGATGACGCCATCCGGTGTTTTAGGCGTCGGGCGTTGGCAGATGCCAAGATAAGCACTGCTGCCCAATACCCGGTAAATCCGGCAACCGCCTTGGTCAAGCGCCAGTGATAGCCCCAACACATCCTCATAAAATGGCACGGTTTTTGCCATATCCTGCGTGTATAAAAACGTAATTTGCTGGCTGATGGGCAGCATGGTCATAAATTGTCCTGTGTTATAACTCATCCGATAAATCTTGATTAAAGGCAAATAGCTTCATCAAAATACTGCCTGTTATAATGCCAAATAATACCGGACCCGGCGAAAAGCATATCGGCAGCCACAAAGACGATGCACTCAGCGATAAGGGCGCACACACTGCGCCGCCGATAGCACTGGCGAATACCCACCACACCGCCCGTTCATAGAAAATATGCCACAATAATCGTGCTTGCAAACTGGCTTGAATCGTGCCAAAAATCGCTCCCATCAGCAGCAGGGTCAGGTTAAAATTCAGCAGCAAGCCAAATGCCAACAGATAAATTGGCACAGTTGCGGCAGCGCCTCCAAGGCAGGAATGCCACACCCAAGCGCGAAAATTGAACTGCCAAGCCGGATGCGTTTTTAAGGCTGCTGCTTGCAAAACACCGACGATAATGCCAGCCGCAGCACCGCTTGTTAAAGCACCCACAATGCCAAAATGCGTTAAGAGCAGTGCCGCCAGCAGCAAGCCCACCGACCAACCGATGATATTTGCCAGCGTCCAGCGCAACAACCACGATTGCTGAAATAGCTGCTGTGTCATATTCAGCACAATGCGAACTCTTTGTTGAAAGCGAACAACCATCTTATGCCCGCGCTTTTTGGGTGACGCGCAGTTGACGAGCATATTGCCCCAACAAATGCCCATGAATCGGGAACATCAATGCCAACGCCAATAGCTGCCCCAAACACGGAATCCAGCCTAAAACGATGACAGCTACATTGACCAGCGTAGCGGCTAAAATCCATTGTCGGGTGAGAGCGCCATGTGAGCGTATCACATCCCAAAGATGTGCCGGACGAAAAAATCGGTCAATGGTCGGTTTTTCAACATATTCCGTGAGTCCCACTGCCAACAGTGTCCAAGCAAATAAGGTGTAAACAAGCGAGAGGGGAAAGGTGCAGCACGTTATGACCAAACTGATGAGACTCCCAAATGACCCAC
Source organism: Anaerolineae bacterium (assembly GCA_022842885.1). Classification (GTDB taxonomy): domain Bacteria; phylum Chloroflexota; class Anaerolineae; order Aggregatilineales; family Phototrophicaceae; genus JALHOR01. The sequence goes on along the minus strand of JALHOR010000019.1, from coordinate 24,429 downwards.
TGCCGACGATATTCAGCGCAAAGGCTAGGCAGCCATTCAACAGCAGCAGCGGCAGATGATAGACGACCAATGCCGCCAATACATGCGCTCCCATGCCAATTTTTTCGCCATAATCATCCCATTTGGGCAGCGGGCGCGGCAGCCCTTGCCGCACATTATCAGCAATCTGAACTAAAAAACCCAACGCGGCTGCCAACGCCACTAATCCCAACACCGGAATCAGTGCCACAAACAGCAACATAATTAACACAACAATTTTGCCCACCCACTGCTTATCCTCAAAAATGTAGGTGATGGCATGGCTGATGTCCATCTTATCCCATCCTATTCTGCCTCACAGCGCATCAATCATACCTGCATAAGGCGCCATTTGTCAGCATAAAAACCACGCCCAACAGCCTGTGTTGGGCGTATTGTGGCACGCTAGAGTTAAAAATATATAGTCGAAAACAACATTAATTGTGGGTCTTACATCTCAACTTGGACGACGCGCCGTTGGAAACCAAACAGATACACCAGCACGCCCATCAGAATAATCAGGAACATGACGCCTGCCACGCTAGCACCCAAGGTTGGGTTGCCCGGCAGCAGTTGATACCCGAAAAACGTCCGATAAAAAAAAGTGCCTAGCAAATCGGTGGCGAAGTTGGGATTACCCACTGCTTTTTGGGTGGCATAAATCAGGTCAAAGGCATTAAAGTTGCCCACAAATGTCAAGATGCCCACAATCCCCACCGTCGGCAGAATCAATGGAAATTTGATGCGCCAGAAAACACCCCACGCTGTTGCGCCATCTACCCGTGCCGCTTCGATCAATTCATCCGGGATAGAAATCAATGCCGCCAAAAACAGCATCATTGGCACGCCCACCCACTGCCATACCGAAATCAGCGACATAGTGAGTAGTGCTGTGGATTCCAGACCGAGCAGCGGCGGTAAACTGCCCGGTAGCCCCAATGATCGCACCAGACTTTTGCTCCATAGCGGGCTAAGAATCAGTTGCCAGATGAAGCCAATCAAGACGACGGATAACACAGTGGGCGTAAAAATCAGGGTGCGGTAAATTGCTCGCCCACGAATAAAGCGTGAACTAAGCAGTGCCGCCAACAATAACCCAATCGGGTTTTGCACGAGCATGTGAATCACAAAAAAGAGAAAATTATTGCCTAATGCTCCCCACAAGCGCGGCGCGTACAAATCATTGGTGAGCAGTTGTTGGTAATTTTGCAGCCCAACAAACATTTCTTGCCCTTGCTCATCCAGGGCGTACAACCCCAACCGCAGCGAATCCACCAACGGGTAAATCATAAACAACGTATAGATGATAAACGCGGGCGCTAAAAAAACGATGATATGCCACGGGAAGGGCTTACGCTGACCCGAAACTTTCATCTTTTCCATTTTCACAAACCTAGTATGTTATTTTTTGATTTATCACGACTTTTGAACATACTGTACCGCAAAATGTTCAGGTGCGTCAGGGGTTGGGCTGACTTCTTCGTCTTTTTCTTCTTGCGGCGTTGGCGCAACCATCAGTTTGACCAATTGTTTGTAAATATCGGCGTTCAGGTTATGCCGTTTAAAAAATGCCAACACATAGTCTTCGCTGCTCATGGTTAATGCCAAGGCATCATTGGCGCTGCCGGCACCGCCGCGTATGCTAAGTTTGAGCATTTCCGGCGATGGCTTTTTGTTCTGTGGGACTTTGCCATGAATGTCTTTGATATCTTGCCCATCTACGCGCTTATCCACTTCTGACTGCAATTTGTCCAGAATTTGCATGACCTTATCGGTTTTGAGGCTGTTTTTGGGCAACTGCTGTGTCAGCATCATTTTGAATAATTTAACATTTTCGCGTAGGGTTTGGGTCATGATGATACCCATATTCATGAACGCGCCCTGATACTGCTCGAATAGATTAAAGGCTTCCCGCGAGATGGTTTCTTCCACATACTGCTGATAGGCGCTGATGAATTGGGCATAAGTATCCAACTGAAGATGCACAAGCTGGAAATTCTCCATAAAGCACGGCGTTTTCAGCATCGGAAATTCTTGCAACATGACCGGACTCATCGGTACACGCGCTGCATCCGGCTGATAACTTTTTTCTTGCAACAGGCGTATCGTGGCTTGGTTGCCAATCATGCGCTGCAATTCCAAAATGTGGTGTTTTGCCGCGTCATTAGCAGGGTCAGGTTTTTTGCCCGTATTGTTGGCTTTGGGTGCTTCCTGTTTTTTAGAACGGCGAGAAAAGAAGGACATCGTTACGTCCTGTTCGACTAGATGAGATGATAATTTAACTCTACGCAGTTATATGATAAGTGTAAATGAAACTTAGGGTTGTGTCCCTAAAAAACCTTGGTTATCTTGCATAGCCGCATCTCTCTCGGTTTTGAAGCGATTGCCCGGAGCTTAAGAATCGCTTTTTTGAATTGATATGTGATATGATTAAAATGTCATTTGATGATCTTGCGGAGGCACTTATGCCCGATAAATCTCAAGATAACCAGTCACGGACTGGTGCTATTCCTCGCCAGCAAGTCCAAGAAGCATTGCGATTGCGTGAACTCGCACGCCCCGCTACCTTGCCCGAAGTTATCCCGGATACTGGCTCAACCACCGGAATTATGCCGATTGTCACTGAGACTGCCGATGAAACTGCCCCGCGTGATACCGATGCCCCCAAGGGAAAATAGGCAATCGCAAACAGGGGAATGATAATTATGAGTATGGGTGAACAGCAAATTTTTAATTCCCTCATTGAATTTTTTGAAGAAGATGAATGGGATTTTCAATGGGTGGAAGGCATGTCTGTTCTGAGCATGGGATTTTCCGGCAAGAATGGCAAATGGGTCTGTTATGCCCAAGCTAGGGAAAAGCAGCAGCAGTTTGTCTTTTATTCGGTCTTGCCTGTCAATGTGCCAGACAATAAACGCTCGGCAATTGCCGAATTTATCACCCGCGCTAATTATGGTATGGTGGTTGGCAATTTTGAGATGGATTTTGAAGACGGCGAAATCCGTTATAAAACCAGCATTGATGTGGAAGGGGCGGCACTGCTACCGCCCCTCATTCGCCAGATGGTCTATGCCAACGTTATCATCACCGATCGCTATTTGCCCGGTTTGATGAGCGTCATCTATGGTGGGAAAACGCCCGAAACTGCTATCGCTAGTATTGAAGAGGAAACAGAATTACTGCTCGATAGCGATGATGACGACGATATAGGCGACGATGATGATTTTGATGATGTCTACTTCGGTCAGGATTTTGATGTGGACGAAGACAACTTCGACGATGACGATTTTGATGAGAATGACGACGATGACGATGAGGATTTTGGGATGACCAACGGCTTCTCTAATAATTGAGCCTCACCATCAAGCAGAATGCAAAACCGCCGTCCTAATGGATGGCGGTTGCGATTAAAACCACCCGCAGCAGAGATAAGCCAGATGAAAATGCCGGGTGACATGGGTTCAAAATTGATTTTAACAGCCCTACAGGCGTTTCTGTTTCCCGCAATATCCCGACTATCTGTTACTTACCCCTAATAAGGGGTGTGGAGGAGAGGTAAGTTCAAGCATCTAATGCCGTTTTACTCCTTCCATTCAGTTTACTATCTTTACTGTAATGCTTCTTTTTATCTTTGCCATCTGTCATCTGTCATGAAAAAAGGGTGATGGTTGCTTTCTTTCTTCAAGGCTATGCACACCTAAATTGCATCATCCCACACGGATGGTTTGCGATTCGGGTTATGGCTTTCAACTGGTACGGGAACAGCTTCTAAATCTTGTTCGGGCGGATAAGCATATTTTTCAAACAGCCATAACATCATCATGCCTGTAATGATTGCCTGCGCCAAAACTGCCAACCCGAATAAAAAGAACATGGTCGTGCTGTAGCTGCGGCTATAATAATCGGGCTGATTCATGACCAGCACACCGCTAAAAACCACGCCGCCAATGATATTCGCAAAAATCCACAACCCTGCACTGCGCGTCGCTTGGCGCAATGTTAGCCATTGGACAAGGCTGAGGCATGCAACAAACACGGGCATCATCACCAAAAATTTCCAATCGCCCGCGCTTACTGGTAGCAGATTCGCAATGAAAGCCGCCAATGCCCCGCCGATAACGCCACCTGCCACGCTGTACCGCCGCCAATGGTCTGCTGTCCAGAACAAATAGCGTCGCAGCAAATTTCGCTGGATTTGCCCCACGCAATAGCCAATCACACCGCCCAGAACAAGCACCGCGGCAGCGCCGAACAAGAAATTATAGAGCGCATAATCGTAGCCATAGGCAGCATCATAATAATACGATGTTGGGCGAAAGAAATTGGCAATCATCCCCACTGGCACCATCATAATGCCACCCAAAACAATTGCCATGGGATAGACAAGGGCGCTGCCAATGACCCACCACAGCAGAAAACGATTCTCTTTGATTTTATAGTCTTGCATCATCAACGCTTCCCTAATGATTGGTTGCTGGTTTTTGCTGCTGTTTAGTATTGTAACGCAAATTTGCAGTTTCCAATGATACGATTTCTCTACGACTGCTCATTGGGTTCAGGGAGGGGCAACCAGAACCCAAATTTACTCCCCCGTCCCGGACGGCTTTTGACCCACACGTTGCCCTCATGCCGCAAAATAACATTTTTGACCAAGCTCAAGCCTAAGCCGCTGCCCTTTTCCACATCGGTAATGCTGTTCACCCGATAAAACGACTCGAATAAATAGGGCAAATGCTCTTTGGGAATGCCTACACCATTATCCTGCACGGTGAAATGAAATTTGTTATCTTCTAAAAATGCTTGTACATGGATTTTGCCATTGGCGGGGGTGTATTTAATGGCATTGGCAATCAGATTTTCCATCGCTTGGCGCACCAACACCGCGTCTATGTGAATTTTGGGGGCATGTTGTAAATTAATTTCGGACGTCAGTTGGTGCTGTTTCGTCTGGGCAATCAGCCGCATATTGACCAAAACGACCTTGACCAATGGCTCAACCTCTGTCCGTTCACGGGCAAGGTCGGAATTACGAATACGTTCAATTTTGAGGACTTCTTCCACGAGATTGCTCATCCGATCCACGGAGGCTTTGATGATGTCAATATATTCGTGGAGGGCGGTACTTTCCGGCGGAATATCCATGCCGATAATATCAGCATAGCCCGCGATAAGCGCCAGTGGGCTGCGTAAATCGTGCGTCGCAACGCGCAGCATTTCATCCTTAAAACGATGTAAATCTTGTAAGGTAGTGATATTGTGCAGCACCACGACATAGCCTTGGGTGCCGCGCTGCGTATCTTGCCATTGCGAAAATGTCACCCGAAAATCAATTTGTAATCGCTCCGAGCGCGTCTCGAAAACAGCAATCCCCCCGGCTAGTTTTTCTAATATCGTTTCAAAGATAGAGTCTAATGCAATGAATTCTTGCAGCGATTTGCCAGTGGCTTGGTCGGCAGTGTTAATTTCTAATAACGGCAGGGCGGCATTATTGACCAGTACAATCAACTCATCATTTCCCAAGACCAATAACACATCATTCATCGCCGCCAACACCATCTCTTGCTGCCGCCGCTGCTGGTTAATGGTCTGGAATAAACGAGCATTGCGGATAGCGATAGTGGCTTGGTTAGCAATAATAGTCATCAGGCGCAAGTGATAATCGGTAAAATGATAAGGTTGGGTATGCATGAGGGTGATAATTGCCAATACATTGCCAGCATCCACAAATGGCACACACAGCACTGACCGCACCGACATCTTATCATCAGGAAAAACTATCCAGCGGTTATCATCCAGCGTGTCATAAATAATATCCCCGCGCTGCTGCCGATACACCCAACCTGCAAATCCCTCATCCATCACCCGCGTGACCACTTTTACTGACTCATCAGCGGATAACTGGCGTGCCGTGAAAATATAGCCCCAATCAATGGTGTGATGGTCGTGCAAAAACAGGCTGGTTTTGGTCGCCCCAACGGATTGTGAGGTGAGTTGAATCACTTTATCAAGGACACTGTTTAAATCCACATCCATCAACAAACGCGATACTTCTACCAACAGTTCGAGGTCTTCAAAAGTTGGCTGCTGCTCATTGAGATGAGGTACGGTCATGATTCTCGCCCTGAGTGATGTTGCTGGTGTGACCTATGTTTCTAGTGAACCACAAGATAGCAGAAAGCACAAATGGGTGGCACTCCGCTACCGTATTCATCATACACCATATCGAATTGTAGCCAACTATAACCAACATTGAGAAATTCCGGCACAGAAATTCTAGGCAATTTCGGTTACTATACATCTTCCTATTTGCACAGAGGATGACGCGCTAGGTCGTTATCAGCATTCACCGCTGACCGCGTAACATCCTGCTATATCCTACGGAGTGATGTATGACCGGAAAAACACATATCACTGTCGCGCATGGCGATGGCATCGGACCGGAAATTATGGAGGCGTGTTTGCGCGTGATGCAAGCCGCCGGCGCAGCAATTGAGATTGAAACAATCGAAATTGGCGAAAAAGCCTATTTGCAAGGGCATACATCGGGCATTTCTGCCGATGCTTGGGAATCGATTTACCGGACGCGGGTGCTGTATAAAGCGCCCATCACCACCCCACAAGGGGGTGGCTACAAAAGCCTGAATGTGACCATTCGTAAGACATTAGGCTTATTTGCCAATGTCCGCCCGGCAACCTCATATTTTCCGGCGATTGATACCAAACACCCGCTGATGAAAATTATTATCATCCGTGAAAATGAAGAAGATTTGTATGCGGGCATAGAGCATCGGCAAACCGCCGAAGTGTACCAAACCCTCAAACTCATCTCGCGCCCCGGCAGCGAAAAAATTATCCGCTATGCCTTTGAATATGCGCGGGCGAATAACCGCAAGAAAGTCTCGTGTTTCACCAAAGACAACATCATGAAAATGACGGATGGCTTGTTCCATAAAGTCTTTGATGAAGTTGCCAAAGAATACCCCGAAATCAAAACTGAACACATGATTATTGATATTGGCACTGCCCGCCTAGCAGAACGCCCGGATAAATTTGATGTGATTGTGCTGCAAAATTTATATGGCGATATTTTATCCGATGTCGCAGCACAGTTGACCGGCTCGGTGGGCTTGGGCGTATCGGCAAATATTGGCGAACAACATGCTATGTTTGAAGCCATCCATGGCAGCGCCCCCGATATTGCGGGCAAGAGCATTGCCAATCCATCCGGGTTATTGCTAGCAGGTGTGCAAATGCTGGTGCATTTGGGGCAACCGGAAGTTGCTGCCCGCATCAATAATGCGTGGAAAGTAGCGATTGAAGATGGCATCCACACTGCCGATATTTATCGTGAAGACCGCAGCACCACCAAAGTGGGGACGCAGGAATTCGCTGATGCGGTCATAGACCGTTTGGGCAAAGAACCGGAATATTTGCGGGTGGTGCGTTTTGCCGATGAAATTCGGATGCGTCCCATCGTTGTTAAGCCACAGCCCAAACTCAAAAAAGAATTGGTGGGCGTGGATGTCTTTCTCGATTGGGATAATGACCCGCGCGATCCTGAAATTTTGGGGAACTTGCTGGCTGAAAAGATTCACAGCCCAGAATTAAAATTGGTGATGATTACCAACCGGGGCTTAAAAGTTTATCCGGCAGATGAAGACCCCGTAACATTCTGCACTGACCATTGGCGCTGCCGCTTTAAGAATCCAGAAGATAAACCCGTCCCCCATGCAGCGGTTATCGCTTTGCTCACCCAAATTGCCGCCGCCGGCTTGGATTTCATCAAGACCGAACATCTGTATTTGTTTGATGGTCAGCCCGGTTTTTCGTTAGGGCAAGGTGAATAAGTCGCCTAAAAAATTAGACGGCATTGCAACATGCAATTTTTCGAGGCGCGATATACCGCGCCTCAATTTTCTTATGGCACATCAACCGGCAACGCCCTAGCTTACTAATATACCCCCCGCCAACACCTCACTTTTCGACGGTGTTATTGGTGCTGAGACCTTGCAAAAACCGATGTATCTTGCGCCCATGCCGGATTGCCTCGGCAAAGTCATATAGATTTACCCAATCCTTCTTTGCCAGATTCGATAACCAGAAATGATCATCCACGCGGTTATCGGTCAAGCTATCCCATTGGATTTGATAGGCATGGGTCAAACACTCGACGCCAAAGGGGGTCACTGCCCAATCCCCAAATTGAGTAATAATTGTGGGGACGGGGGGTTCGCCGGGCATGGGGTTATCGCCGCCATGCCGTTCTTGGGCGATGCGTAAGGCTTGATGTTCACGGTTTTGTTCCTGCAACAACCGCGCTATCTCGCGGTCATAATTGTCTTGGCTTGCCATGAGTTGCCTGCCTAATGTAACAATTCATCCAGTTAGCCCCTGTGGTTGATTCTAATGCCATTTGTTGCGATTGTCGCTATCCATAGGTTTGAATTCGGATGGGATTTTTGCTCGCAGGCTCACATTTGGCAATCTGCCCCGAATGGCTTATCATTGTGGCATACTTGCATCTATCTTGGCACATAACAGGTGAACGAATGGCATCTCCTTTGGATGACGACGATGAACTGTTAGAAGATTACGACGATGACGGCATTTCGGCAGAAGATAAAGAACTGCTGGAGAAAGAAAAGGCATTCAAGCAAAAAGTGGATGACCTGATCGCTATCATCCTAAAGCCCAAACAATATCCGGTAGCAAAGCGTAAAGAAGCGGCGCTGATGCTGGGTGAGTTAGGGGAACCTAGCGCGATTGAGGCGTTGGTCAAAGTCTATCAAAAAGACAAATCGCCCGGCATGAAAGAAGCGACCGCCTACGCCTTGGGGCAACTGCGGGCGCTGCAAGATGCCTTAGAATTGGCAGAAAATGATGAGGATATTCGGCAGCATGTGGACAGCCTCATTGCTGGCATTATTCTGGAAGGCAAACTTGGCAAAAGTACCCCAGTGCCGCGCCGCACGCTGAATATCGCTGCCGGGGCTTTGCTGGTTAGCTTTATTGTGCTGATGTTGCTAGGCGTATTATTAGGCGGCGGCGATACACCGACTATTGATGCGACCGCCCAAGCGGCACTGCCCACAGCATTGGGTGGGGTAGATGCCACCGGCAATATTATCGAGACGCCCGTAGATGCCCCCGGTGTTGCGGCGGCACTGCTCAATTATTTTATCGCGCTGAATGACGATAATCGTAAATTACAGACGCAACTGCGCGAACTGACCCAAGGCAGAAGCCCCGATTGTTCGGCAAATTTGCTGGCAAAACCGCCGCAGTTTGTCATGCCAGCAACCATTACCGAGACAGAACTCGTCAGCACTGCCGAGCGTTTGAATACGGGCGCGACAGAATTGCAGCCTGTGTATACTGCGTTCCAGAATCATTGCAACAACAGCACCCCCTTAAATGCCGAGCAAGCCAATGAATTAACCAATACGCTCATCAAAGTACAGAATGACATCTTTGATATTCCCGACATTTTAGGCAGCGCCGGCGTGCCACTGCCGCCCACCGCCACGCCGGATATTCCGACGCCCACACCATCGCTGACACCTACCGCCACGTTTACGATTACGCCTTCGCCCACATTTGACCCCGGCAAAATTCGGTCGCACCGCTTGGGTTTGCAGCAAATTGTGGATACGATGACCGGGACACGCGGGCATAATTCGTTGGTGTTGACGTATTGGACAGATGTGGCAACGAGTGGGTCTACGGGTGGCTGTTTGAATTTGCCGCCGCCGCTTATCCCTGATAATTATGTGCTGCCCGATGATGTGGCGGCAGCCGTGCCAGAATTGTCAGATGCCGCTGTGAAAATCAACACCGGGCTGACGCTCTCGCGCCAAACGTGGCAAACATTTGACACATCTTGCCAGAGCAATACGCTAGGGCAAGTGGTGGGGGTACAGGTGCAAGCAGCACAAACCGCCCAAGATGCCTTTAACCAAGCCGGTGAACAATTGACCATCGTCGCGCAGCAATATCGGTAAGAAAATCGGTTCTTGCACCATCTACATAAGGGCGTAGTTTTGGCTGCGCCTTTTTAGATTCTAAGCTCGACTTTTGTAGGATAGGCACATGACGGACGAACTGAAACCCGCTGAATTTAAAGAGATTGACCGCATTGTGGTGATTGTAGCGCATCATGATGATATTGAATTTGGATTGGCGGGCAGTGTCGCCCGTTGGGTGCGCGATGGCGCCCAAGTCACGTATATCATCGTCACGGATGGCGGCGCAGGCAGCAATGACCCAGACATCACGCGGGCAGAATTGGTGGAAAAGCGACGGCTAGAGCAACTCGCCGCGTCAGCCGCCGTGGGCGTGACTGATACGCGCTTTTTGGGCTATCCTGATGGCATGTTGCAACCGACGTTGGAACTGCGTCGCCACTTAACCCGCCTTTTACGCGAGATAAAACCACAGCGCGTCGTTTGCCAAGACCCCACCACCGTGTTTGCGGGCGATGGCTATGTGAATCATCCTGACCACCGTGCAGCGGGTGAAGCGGCTATTTATGCTGTTTTCCCCTCATCAGAAACGCGCCCCATTTTCCCGGAATTGTTAGCGGAAGGTTTTGAGCCGCACAAAATCCGTGAACTATATTTAACGCTGACGATGAAACCCACGCATTTTGTGGATACTTCCGAGACGCACACCCAAAAATTAGATGCGCTGCGCTGCCATGTCTCGCAGATTGGCGCGGGTGATGAGGCTGAAAATGGCGCAATCAAATGGATTAGCGAATGGGATACCGACACAGGCAAAAAAGTCGGTGTGACCTATGCTGAATCGTTCAAAGTGATGCAGTTTGACCAACCACCCGCACCGGAAGAACCTGCTGCCACCGAAGTTGAAACTATCGTGGAAACTGTGCCTGCCAACGCCCCGTTTTAACGTATAATCAGCATAATGATAGTCATCATTGGGGCGCACAACGCCCCATTTTTATTACAAACACTTCGCGCTGAGTCGGCAACTTAATGATGCTTTCCGCGTATATTAAAAAATAAGCAGCTATCGGGAGGACAACCTATGACGGATTATCCTGACGAAAAACGCAAGCGCAAAAATGAGGATGCGCCAGCTTTGGGGGCAAACATCCTGCGCTCTATCGGCGCACTGCTTAAAAGTTTTTGGAAATATTTAATTTTTTTGCCAAGCAAATTTGTTTTAGTACACTCTTTTAACATCCTCAAATGGGCAGTTCGTATCGCTTGGGATGCTACCCTATGGAGCATCAAAGCACCTTTCCGTGCCGGGCGTTGGCTATGGAACTTCTTCTTTGGTGAGGTAACACCGCCCATAGAGAATTATCGGCAGATGGTGTATTGGCAGTTCCGGCGCGGCATCCGGCGGCGCAACCGTTTTTTGCTGCACGGTTTTATTTATTTGGCAGGTTTTATTGTAGTTCTCGTCTCGTGGATTGCCGTTTCTCGGCGGGCAATTGAAGACGGGAATAATATTGTAGATGTCAACAACATTCATTTTTTGATGCTGGTCTTTTGGACACTGCCATTAATATTTCATTTCATCCGAATGCAACTGAATCAAGCCGCTGATGATACCCTGATGCAGAATTTAGAGCAGGAACATCAGCACGAGTTGGAAATGCAGCGCCTTCAATCGCAAAATTCCCATTATTACGAGCATCTCACCACCGAATATGCCGATGAATCCGATTATCCCTATGAAGAAAGTGCGCCAGTTGCAAAAGTGAAACGCAGATAACACCTGAGATAAAATTAGAACAAACTTCCTAATTCGCCATCCAGAGTCTCGTATAATATTTCATTTTGGAGTACAATAAACAGGTTATCGCTTAACAAAATCCCAGAGGACATCTCCTGACATGCGTGAAATTACTGTTGCGATTGTGCAAATGAAACCCCGCTTTGGCGAACCGGAAGAAAATCTTGTGAAAATGTCCGAGATGATTGCCAAAATCGCCTCTCAACAGCGCGTTGATTTGATTGTTTTCCCTGAACTGATTACCAGCGGCAATGAATTGGGTGTGCGCTTTACCGAAGTGGCGCAGCGTATCCCCGGTCCCACCGTCAACCTTATCGCGCAGCGTGCCAATGACTACGGCATTTATGTCGCCTTTGGTATGGCAAGCAAAGAAAAAGTCGAAAGTGTGTTGTATAACTCGGCAATTATTGTGGGTCCCGATGGCGATTTGGTGGAAGTCTATAACAAAGTCCATCTGCGTGGCGAAGAACGCATGGCATTCCGTGAAGGCTATAAAATCCCGGTTGCTGATACGGATATTGGCAGCATTGGGCTGATGATTGGCTATGATTTGGCATATCCTGAAGTTGCCCGCAGTTTGGCATTAGAAGGTGCCGAATTGGTGTGCGTGTTGGCAAACTGGGAAGCCGCTGATATTGACGAATGGAAAACCTATCTCCGCGCCCGTGCCTATGAAAATTCGATTTTTGTGGTGGGGGCGAACCGTGTAGGCGAAGATGTGACACTGAATTTTGGTGGCGAAAGCATGGTTGTAGGACCACGCGGCGAAATTCATGCCTCATTGGCAGATGAAACCGATGCGGATACGGGCGCACCGCTAGAAGGCTTCGCTGTTGCCCGCATAGATTTGGATGATGTCCGTAAAAACCGCGAAGAATTTCAGTTCATCCAAACGCGCCAACCCGCTGTGTATCGCAGCATCGTGAAGAAATACTAAGTTAGCTTTTAGCCGTTGGCTTTTAGCTGCTCAGGTTATCTTTAGCCCTCACCCTAAATCCCGAAGCGTTGTCGCAAGGTTCGCTTCCCGCAGGAGAGGGACTTTAACCCCCACATTGGTTCTCATTTCCCCTTCTCCTTTGGGAGAAGGGGTTGGGGGATGAGTAGTGATGTAGGGGAGGGTTTCTAAATCCTCCCAATTGTTCATCTAAAATATTTAAATTGTGTAACATTACAATTTATCAGTACCCTGATTAAAAATAGTGGTGAGAGACAAGCATGGTATCCGAAGTTCTCCAACACAGCTATTTGGCACTACCTAAGACGCAAGAAGATGCACCCGCTATCATGGTGATTCATGCGTGGTGGGGGCTGAACGATTTTTTTAAGCAATTTTGTGACCGATTAGCACAAGCTGGATTTGTTGTTTTTGCGCCTGATCTGTATAACGGCAAAATCGCCACGACGATTGAACAAGCGGCGACTTATCGGGATGAGATGGATTGGGCGAAAACCATCTCATTTTTGCAGAATGCAGTCGCAATATTGCGGCAGCATCCCCAAACAATCCATAAGCCCATTGGGACAATTGGATTTTCGCTGGGTGCCTATATGGCGCTGGCACTCCTAGAAAAAATGCCGCAGGATGTATGTGCCACCGTGCTATTTTATGGCATTGGTGAAGGCGATTTTGTCGGACGGCAGGCGGCTGTTTTGGGGCATTTTGCCGAGCATGATGAATATGAAAATAAGGATGAAATAGACAAGCTTGAACATAACCTAAAAACCAGTGGTGCGGAAACAATTTTTTATACCTATCCCGATACAGAACATTGGTTTTTTGAGTCGAATCAACCAACTGCCTACAAAGCAGATGCCGCACAATTAGCTTGGGAACGCACACTCAATTTCCTCAATACTCATTTATAACTCTATGCGTTACACATTAATTTTTTGGCTACTGCTTTTTGCTATTTCTGGTGTCACTGCCCAATCGCTGCCGCCGTGTGACCAACGTCCGGGCTGGCGATTTGCGCCCCGCGTGAATGCCCAACTCTGGTGTTTTGAAGAAGTCGTCACCGAAAAAGACGCTGGCGAATTTGCGTTTACGGCATTGGCATTTGCGCCTGATGGACGTTTGTTTGCAACGCGCCCTTTGCATGGGCAAGTGCTGCTGCTACGTGATACCAATGGCGATTTACAGCCAGATAGCCCCCAAATCATTGCCGAAAATCTGACACTGCCGAATGCGTTGGTGTATCATGCCGGCGCGTTATACATTGCAGGTGGCAGCCACATTTATCGCTTGCCCGATGCTGGCACGCTCGAAATTTTGGTGGATGATTTGCCATCTGGAAGCGGCTTTTGGACAGGCGGACTCGCTATCGGGGACGATGAGCGTTTGTACGTGGGCATTGGCGCACCATGCGATGATTGCGTTTGGGAGAATCGAGAACGCGGTGCGATTCTGAGTTTTGCGCTAGATGGCAGCGATAGACAAGTGGTGGCACATGGGCTGCGGCAACCTGCTGGATTAGCCTTTTATCAGAGTGATTTATGGGTGACAGATACTGCCCGTTATGATTTGGCAGATACTCCGGCGCTAGATGAACTCAATCGGGTGACGCCGGGCGCTCATTTTGGCTTTCCGCATTGCATCGGGTATCGGAATACACCTGATATTGTCAGCGAAAATTTTGATTGCTCTCAAGCGACTGCGCCCGTATTGGCGCTAGCGACACACAGCACGCCATTGGCGATTGTTGAGTATCAGGGTATGGCATTCCCGTTTATGGAGGGCAAGCTGATTGCGATTCTGGGCGGGTCATTTCATCGGTCTGATGTGCGCGGTTATGAAATTATTGCCGTAGATATGCGCCCTGAACCCATTGTGATTGAGCCGATGGTGCCATTTGATGCTGCTACCACACCCGGTTTTACTTATACTGAAATTTCTGAGCCAGAAAAAGGCTATACCAACCAATATACCTCTTTTTTGAATCGGCGCGGGGCAGGCTTTTGGGCGCATCGCTTATACAGCGTTGCCATTAGCCCACAAGGTTGGCTGTATTTTTCGGTTGGCGGTGGCAGAATTGTCTCACTCAGGTCGCCATAGAGCGAATTTTCAAAGAAAAATTGCACCACTTGGCAAAACATGGTATCTTAAAATTGTAATAATTTATTTAAATCCGAAGATAATCTAACAAGTCGTATTCCAATTTAATCACACATATTTCCATTAATATTTATTATTACAATAATCATATTCTATCTATTATACGGTGAATGGGACTTTATCTAATTTTATCGTCGTCATGCTCAAATTTTGCCCAGACTTTGGGAAACAAATTAGGCAAATCTTCTTCTTTCCAATCCTCCCCCAAAGGTTTTCGTGAATCGGGATAAGAGGGTGTCATGAGTTCTTTACCAGTTTTTATTTCATAAGCGAACATCGCAACATAGTTCATATCTTCAAGAAAGGCTGCGCCCCATACAAGCCTCCCATCTCTTTGGATTGTAACAATGTCTACTAATGTATCGGGTTCGACCAGGATTTTGTAATATATTTCGCGTCCTTGAGCAATCAACCACGCCCGAAAATCCATAAAACTATCATTAGAGCAACCGCCACCGATGATATAAGCAACACCCCATAAATCCCAATGATAGGCAGCAGCGTGATACGTATTAAAAATCGTTTCATAAGATAAAATTTCTTCAACAGGTAACGCCACCAACATCTCGATTAATCGCTTAACTTGTGCTTCGCCATTACCATTCGCTTCGGCTTTTGCTGTCTCAACCATATTCCAGAAGGTAGTTTCGTCCATTGGTTCTGCTCCCCTTTTACCTGTATACGACATTTGTTTTAGCGATGTAGTGTGCTGGAAAACAAGGTGTGAATCAACGGATTTAATTGAACCACGAAAGTTTATGTTTTTATTGTTTTTCTTTGCATCCTTTGCGACTTGGCGGTTCAAAAATAGGGCGGTGGCATCAGCATCGGTTGAAAACCGACGCCTGCATTTTTGAGGTAAACCGATAAATCAGTTAATTTTGCCTTATTTTCTCCGTGAAATCTCTGCGCTCTCTGTGTCTCAGTGGTGATATTTTGCTTTTCTTGGCGCTCTTTGCGACTTTGCGGTGAAATTTTTATTCATCACCCACGCTATCCCCATCGGTTACAAAACGGCGTAGCGTGCGAACATAATTGACGATATGCCAGCGGTCAGCAGCGGTCGGCGTTTCAGCACAGGGGGCAAGCGTGCGCCAACCGCCCGTCGTTACACGATACAATTCTTCATCGCGCAAAGTATCCAAGCGCAATATGAAGACTACGTAATCGGCGGCAGTTGACCAGTCCGGGCAATGGTCGGTTAATAATGTTTCGCCCTGTCGCAACGAGTCAGCATCCGGTGGTCTAGCATTTATGATGGTTGGCGGCGGGAATAACTGCGCTTGATATTCAAGTTGCTGATTCACCAAGAACCAAGCCGCAAACCCCAAGACACCGCCCGAAATCGCAAATGCCAACACGGCAACCGCTAACCCGCTGCGCGTGACGTGCAATGCCTTCAGCAGCCGTTTGGTGGGCGCGAAAGCCAGCAGCGCCACACTCAAAAGAATCCCCACACCAGCGATAATATGCAGCAACGACGGCGGCAAAAATTGGAAAACAGCAGCATCATTCGTAATCTGCCACTCGAAAAAAGCCCGTGTGAATGTGCCATCTGGCGCGGAAATATCTACCAGCGTCCACCATCTGCCCACTGTTGTGATGGCATCATCAGCCGCGACATATAACCCCTCATCCACGGCTTCGGCACGCTGCCACACTGTACGCCGATCCAAGTCAGGGCTGACCACTTGGAGTTCAACCTGCGCCCCCGTAAACGGACTGCCATTCGCTTGCAGCACCACATCATAAGTATTGACGCCAGTTCCACCGGGGCTAATGCTGAGGGTGATGGCGATGTTATTCACCGTTTGGGTCGCTGTGGGAATCGGAGTGTCATTTTGTAAGAAGGCGGGCTGCGGTACGGGCGTCGCACTCAATAAGGCTGCCAATGCCAAGGTGATTCCGGCAAACACGACTTCTAAACGCAGGGTATGGCTAAATGTCTCGACTCCACGCACCATCGCAAAATACAATCGCATAAAGCGCATCGTGATGTTAAGCGGCAGCACCCGCGCTAAAAGATGCTCTATCCCCACTGCCAGCACCGGGCGCAATGTTAGATGATGGATTGCACCGATGATGAGCAGCAGCGCCACCATCAGCACTTTTAGTACCAACGACCCGCCATAACGGGTTGCCACTTCTGCCGGAGAAAAAAACCAATTGGCGGCGTTATAGATGCCCGTAAAGATGACCACTAAGACTGCCGCCGTCAACAAGCGCGAAAAACGCATCATGACCACACCGAGCGCCTGCCGCCTTTCCAAATGGGTATACGGCGCTAATGCCACGGGCAAAATCAGCACTAATACTGCCACGCCACCTATCCAAAAAGCCACACTCAGCGAATGCAACCAGTGCATGAACATCGCTAACCACGGCAAAATTAATGACCCAGCGGCATGACTCGTGGTTGCTTGCATCCCAATCAACAGTGCCGTTAGCCACACATTGGCTGTCCAGAATGCCCGCACTGTTTCCGGCGCAGACTCCCGATAGACCCTGCTCATGGTGTGCATGGCAATCAGCAAAATCAACAGCAGCATTCGCAGATTCCACATATCGCCAAAGCGTGACCCTTGCCGAACCACTTGCCACAAATTGCCACTCATCACTTGTGCGATATCCAAATTAAAAAAGACCATCGTTTGCTGCAACAATGCCAAGATATTGGCGGCTACTGCCAACACAATGCCCGCCCAAATAATGCGGTTCAAGCGGTCTATGATACGCGGCGGCAACCAACCAGCTTTATACTGGGGATTGCCCCACGCCGGAATCAGCACATAGGCATAAACGGTATACACCCCAAATAACACGAACAACGCCAGCAGCAGCAAAAATTTCCAGACTGCCTCTAAGGGTTGGGCGGCATCACTGGCAGCAATACTCTCAAATCCAGCGATTTCTGTGCCAATAAAAAAGACTTGGCTGGACACCACCACATGAGCATCGCTGGCAAACGCCGGGCGCAGTTCCACCACATACGCGCCATCGGCTAAGGTATTGGGCGGCAGCGTTAAAGTCAATAAGGTCGAATTATTGGCATCCACGCCGCCAGAAGCGATAATGTCGCCTGTGGCATCGCGCAAGAGGAGTTCGCTGAAGCGCGGCTCTAAATCTTCGCTAAACCAATATTGTAACCGGATGGGGGCGCGGTCTAAGACGCCGCGATTTTCCGGGATACTGCGAATCAAATAGCCGTGCGCCGCCACAGGCGCAATGGATAGCGCCCATAACCAAATGCCTAACAATAAATAACCAAGAGAACGTTTTGATAATGAGAGGCGCGGGCTGCTTCCCCGATGAAAATTTCGGCGGCACTTCATGGTTGCCTATGTTCTTTCAACAGTGTACTTTTAACTGATGGTATGCCATCTTTCTTGAAAAACGGATATGGCACACCATGTCCCTACGAGAATAATAACGGTTATCGGCATGTTGCGAGTGTTTAACGGGTTACTTTTAACGACCTACTCACTGATGATGGCTTCGACTTCAATTTCAACCAGATAATCACTGCCGATGAGGGCGCTGACTTCCAGCATGGTACAAGCGGGCAAAATCTGCTCAAAAACTTCGCGGTGGGCTTGAGCGATGTCTTGCCACAAAGCGGCATTCACGGTGTAAATACGGGTTCGCACCACATCGGTGATGCTTGCACCAGTTTGTTGTAAAGCGCGGTCAATTTTTTGCAGGATAAAGCGCGTTTGCTCATACGCATTGTTTACGCCAACCACATGCCCGGCATCATCGGCGGCGACAGTACCACTCACATGAACCGTATTGCCCACGCGCACTGCCCGCGAATAACCAACTATGGGTTCCCATTTTGTCCCAGAAGAAATATTTTGCCGTTGTGCCATATTGCCCCCTTGTATGCTGCGTTAAGCTGTGTGTGTTGGCATTGTCATGTATCTTGAACCCTATGCCAATCAAATGTGTCCAATCACAGAGACCGATTATGAACGAAAACCGGATGCGAAAACAGCGGAAAATTTTCACAATTTTATCAGATACTCAGGGGCATCCCCTTGTCAGCGTAGACATGCCTTCTTACAATACGCCGCTATGTTGCTCTTGATTCTGACATGCCTGTATGGCACGGTTGCCTTATTGCTGACACTTTATACTGCCGGGCAGCCCATCTTATTCCTATCGTATCTGCTCCGGCGGCGTCGCCCAGAACAGCCGCCGCCCCTCACCTATTTCCCGCAGGTCACGGTACAACTGCCGCTGTATAACGAACAACATGTGGTCACGCGCTTGCTGCACGCCGTGACTGCCCTCGATTATCCTAAACGCTGTTTGCATATCCAAATTTTGGATGATTCAACGGATGCTACTGGCAACATTGTAGCGCGAGAAGTGGCAATTTTGCGGGCGCAAGGCTTTTGGATTGACCATCTCCGGCGGGATAATCGTTCTGGTTACAAAGCCGGGGCATTGGCGTATGGTTTGCAGCATACGACTAGCCCGTACATCGCTATTTTTGATGCCGATTTTGTACCATCACCCGATTTTTTACGGCGCACATTGCCCCACTTGCTTCAGCACCAACAGCGTGGAGTAGTACAAACGCGCTGGGGACACTTGAACCCGGAAACCAATTGGCTCACGCGGTCGCAACGCTTGGCGATAGATACGCATTTTATCATCGAGCAAACTGCTCGCAGTGCCGCCGCTTGGTTCGTACCGTTTAATGGCTCTGGCGGCGTGTGGCGCAGTGCTTGTATCCGTGATGCGGGTGGTTGGCAAGCCGATACGTTGACCGAAGATTTAGACCTGAGTTATCGGGCGCAATTGCGCGGTTGGCAAGTGGTTTATCTACCGGATGTTGTGGTGCCGGGTGAACTACCACCGCAGATTGCCGCTTATCGCCAACAGCAGGCACGCTGGGCAATTGGCAGTGTGCAGTGTTTGCGCCGTTTAGCCCCTCATCTATGGTCAGCTAAAATGCCTGTGCTGACCCGTATAATGGCGCTGCATCATTTATGCCAATATGTGCCGCAGCCGCTTATCTTGCTGCTACTGCTGCTTACGCCGCCTATGTTATTGACGGGGACAATGCCGCTGCTACCGCTTGCCCCTCTCGGCTTGATTGGGCTTGTGCCACCGCTGATGATTGTGGTGAGCCAACGGGCAATTCATGCTCATTGGCGGCAGCTTTTGGCACTGCCGTTTTTGGTGCTGTTGGTCACAGGTCTGGTTTGGAGCAATACCCACGCTTTGTTGAGTTTGGCACTTGGAAAAGAAACGCCATTCCAGCGTACACCCAAATTCGGGCTGGATTGGCAGCACAGCCGCTATGCGCTGCGGCGGCGTTTCCCGGCACTAGGGGAAATTATTCTGATGGCATATGCCTTGTGGGGTGTTTGGTTGGCGCTGCCCACCATGCCGACGCTGGTGCCTTATTTGTTATTGTATGCCGTTTCATTTGCTACTGTCGCCATTTGCGAATTGTCTGATGCTTGGCGTCTTAACCACCTGCCAACGCCGGACGCTATCTCTAACATCCCAAACATGGAAACTGCGGTCTATGAAACACCGCCTATACCATTCGAGCTAACCGAACCCTCTGCACACTACGATGACTCGGCAGTGCTGATGGGGTAGAAAATAAAGTTATGAAAAATGTTTTTGCGGTTGAGGGCGATTAGGGGCGAGTCATATCTCGCCCCAATAGAATTTTGTTATGGGTTTTGGAACATCAACATAACCTATCACGATTCTTGCAGTGCCAAACTGTGTTCCACTTGCTGCAAAATATGCTCAAAATCGGCACGCTGATTCTGAAAATCCATGCCATCCATTGGGATACGCAGCACCGGGCAAGCTGTCCAATCGCCAATCCAGTCTTCGTACAGCCCGTTTAACTGTGCCAGATAGGTGGGCGCGATATGGCGCTCAAAATCTCTGCCGCGCTTCTGGATATGTTTCAGCAAAGTTTCGACACTGCTTTCCAGATAGATAATCAAATCTGGCGGCGGCAAAAAAGAGGATACTGCCCGGTATAAGCGCCGATACGCATCATAATCGCGTTCCGCCATGTTGCCCTGCATATACAGATTACGCGCAAAAATTTCGGCATCTTCATATACCGTCCTATCCTGAATCACGCTGCCGGGATGGTCAAGCAGTTGGCGATGATGCTCTAAGCGTTTGCCCAAAAAAAACACCTGCGAATGAAAACTCCACCGCTGCATTTCTTCATAAAAATCTGCCAAATACGGATTTTCGGCATTGGCTTCATAAAAAGGCTGCCAGCCAAAATGCTGCGCCAACATCCCCGTTAAGGTACTTTTGCCTGCGCCAATATTGCCCGCAATGGCGATAAAACGATGACACATTGCTTTATTTCCTTGTTATTGAAAATATTTTGATTATTGAACGAATACAACCATAAAGAAAAACGAAGCGCGAATTTTAACCCACCCAGCGGCGCGTTGAACCGCTGTTGGCGTAATCCCTACTCTGAATGATGGGGTATTGGGTTGGGTTTTAGCTGACCCTATGTTGATGAGTGTATTATATCCAGTTTTACGTTCCGCACAAATTTTCTGTGTTTGGATATTGTTTGAATTTACCCAGCGGCAAACACTAGCATCACCTTCACGCTGGCAATTGTGATTTTTTCGCCTGTATTGGCATCTTGGTAATACGCTCGAATGACCGCTGCACCTGTGTAATCATCGGTCGGAATTTCGGCAGTCCAGGGGACTTCATCTATGATGCCGGGATTATTGACCGTGATAACCTGCTCTTGAATGAGCGTACCATCGGGCTGTTCTAGCACAACAATGAGCGTATTTTCAAACAAACCGGAGGCTGTGCCATACACCGGAATTACATCTCCGCCCATTTCATCATTCTCAAACGGCGCGAGAATCATGCCAAACGTCCCTTCTGGGCGCTCATCTTCCAATGATAAGACGATACTCACTACATCATAATCACCGACGACATCGCCCACTGGCAGCGCGTAAAGCGTGATTTCGGTAGGTTCAGTCGGGCGCGTATGCGTCAATTCCACCGACCAATTTTCGCCATCGGGAACAATCGTGATTTCGGCAATGACTGCATCATCGGCGCTGATAGCCCGCAAAATGAAGCCGCTTGCTGGCACATTGACGGCAGTTCCTGATATGTATAAGGTTGGGCTGTAGAGAATAGACCCGGTTTGCGGCGTGATAATTTGGACATCACCAATCGGCAGTAACGCCGTTGGCGTGGCGGGTACGGCGGGTGTACATGCCACCAGCAGCATAAGATATAACACAGCACAAAAACGCAGCATGAACAAAAAATCCCTAAATGTTTATTTTCATAAAAATGCCAACCCCCATTATAGCTCCTCAGCGCCGCTTTCCCATGCTACAATCAACACCGCACCACAAAAATGGTGCTTTAAAATCGTCCATAACATCTTGCCATTATGAAATATCTGTGCCGATTATGGGGTTTATGGCTGGTTCTGGGGTTCATGATTTTTCCCGCGCAGGCACAAGATGCCAGCGACATGATAGCGCGAGTCAATGAACTGCGAGCCTCATTGGGACTTGCACCGTATAGCTGGAACGCAGCTTTGGCAACTGCCGCCAACAGCCAAGCCAGTTATCTAGCGACTTCTGGCGTCGTCAGCCATACAGGTGCTGATGGCAGTACCCCACGCGACCGAGCACGGGCGGCGGGGTATATCTCGCCATGGGTGAGCGAAAATATTTATGTGGGTGGCATTGCTGGCATTGGCGATGCCATGAATTTCTGGGTGAATTCGCCCGTACATTATGCCTCATTAACCAGTCCTAATTATACCGATATTGGCGCGGCTCTCGCTGTTGGCAGTACCCGTTCTTTTGTATTGGTGTTTGGTGCGCCGGATACACGCTCCATTTCGGTGAGTGCTGGTGGTGGTAATCGCGGCAATGCTAATGCTGCACAAAATAATGCGAATGCTGCCGTCGCCGCGCCGCCATCGTTTATAGTGGGTGTGGATGCCAATGGCAATATCATGCACGAAATTCAACCGGGCGATACCTTGGGCGATATTGCCCTGCTGTACGGCTATTCATGGGGGGATATTCCAACACTGCTCACGCTTAATGGCATGTCGGAAAATGATATTCGTGAACTGCCCATCGGTGGCATTTTTTTAGTGCCGCGTTGGGATGGCACTTACACGCCTTCGCCACCCCCAGCGGATTTTACGCCTTCTGCCACTTACACGCCCGAAGCCACCTTTACATCAACAGCAACGCCGACCGCCCCGCCAACCTTCACGCCAACTGTGACTAACACACCGCTGGTTGTGGCAGCCGCGAATCAATCTTTGCCGCCACCTGTTACTTATGTTGTGCCAACCCATACACCTGCGTTTCCCGTTGTAACAACTAGCCCGCTGGCAACACCCACACCAATAGCAGAGACAGCGCCTAACAATGAAGGTGGATTACCCTTCATTATTGTGGGCGTTATTGTCGTCCAAGCCGGAATTTTTATCTTTGCCGTTGTCGAATTTTTGCGCCGTCGGTCTTGAATCGTGGAGAAAATAAACTCAATGTCCTCGTTTTCTCGGTATATTACTGCTTTCTGGAAAGCACTACAACTGACGCTGCGTGGCGAAACACTACAACCGCGCGATGAATATCCTGAATTTACCATTTGGATGCAGCAGACAATTCAACTGACGGATAACATCTTCACTATCGCTGATAAACACGCTTTGGATGAACCGGCTCGCAAGACATTGATGCTGCGAATTGATAAACGTGAGATAGCGATGCAAACCATTCTGGCTGCTGTCAAGCATAATGTGCAGCGCGAATATCCGTTGTTGCTGGCAAGCCGTGTTGAACATTTTGCCGGGGCTATCCAAGCGTTGAATCATAATGATTGTTACCGGATAAGCCAATTAGGGCAGACACTTGGTGCATATCCTCAAGTGCAACAAGCCGTGCAGCGTCTCGAAACGCATTTGCTAGCACTCCCCACCAATTCAAACACCTGAAAAAAACCTAAAATGTTAAGATTTGTAAAAATCTGTGAGCCTTAATGCATCAAAACAAACTTTTCATGCTATGATGTTTTTAAGTGTCCTAAGCGACACAAAATCATTATCATTTGCTGGAGGCATTATCCTATGTTATACCGTCCGCAGAACGAAGAAGGTCAAGGTCTGGTTGAATATGCTCTGATCTTGGTGTTGGTTGCCGTCGTGGTTATCGTCATTTTGGCGCTCTTGGGCCCGACCATCGGTAACATCTTCTCCAATGTGATCACAGGTCTTCAACAGTAAACTGTGACCTCTCGCAAGAAAGCGAAGCGCCCTACGGGGCGTTTTTGCATTTAATGCCTTATTTCATATATATCTGATTGCTATAAGGATAAAATTCGGTATTTTAGTACCATATATCGGATTATTAAGATTTTTCTGATTGCTAACCTTTGAATCTGTGCTATGCTGATATTGGTTCATTAATTGACTATTTTGCATATTATAGGAGATATTATCATGTTATACCGTCCGCAGAACG
>JALHOR010000018.1:64883-65875 GCA_022842885.1 Anaerolineae bacterium | reverse complement strand
ATAGCTATTCATGTTTAACAAAAAGCCCCGCTGTAATTACGGGGCGCAATGCATTTTTAAGAAAAGGTAACTTACGTGGATTTGTCATTATAGCTTCTCTGTTTGTACTCGGAACATCAGCTATATTTTTCTTAATTGAAGGTAATAATAGCATATTCCTACAATTGATAATGGTAATTTCAGGAATAGTTGGATTGATATCGCCGATATTTAGTATTGTGAGCGAGAAGAAATAGCGTTATAGCAAGACCAAAAAACCCGGCACGAGACCGGGTTTATGTTTTGAGTTATCTTAGCCGATTATCGGCGCATGACCGCGCCCAATGTGCCGCACGCCGGGCAAGACCCGTCCGGGCGAATGATGGCATACCCACCCATCGGGTCGCTATCCCACCGCGTAAAGTTGACATTCCATACAATCATCAAACGCACATCACCGCGTTGTGCTGAAATAGTGGCGGCTTCTGCCAGCCATGCGGCTTGCTCTGCCACTGTCACCGGATCATTGGGTGTCCAATTGAAACCTCCGGGAATGGGCGCACCCATGCCTTCGCCAGAGAGATACCCCAATTCGGTATAACACACGGGTTTTGAACCAAAAGGTGTTTTCCCACGATTGGTCATTGAACCGAAGAAATACGTCGGGTAACTGCCGCGTGGGTCGCCTGAATTAGCAGAGGGCGATAAAACACCTTCGTTGTAGTGCAACCCGACACAATCCATGTAGCTTGCTGCGCCCGCTTGTGCCATTTGCTGCATGAAAGCATCATCGTTACAACCACCCGCTGCACAGCCTGCCGCCCCAAAGAAACCAGTAGGGGCTGGTGCGCCGCTGATGACTAGCGTATTCGGGTTAGCGGCTTTGATGGCGTTAAAAGACGCGGCTAAAAGCTGCGTATAATTTGCGCCGTTAATTTGTCCCGTGGGCCATTCACGGTCAATGTTGGGTTCATTCCACACTTCAATAGCATCTGCCCCGGCTGCGGCAAGCT
>JALHOR010000018.1:0-64873 GCA_022842885.1 Anaerolineae bacterium | reverse complement strand
GGCAAGCTGTGCCACAAATGCCCCAAATGTGGCGTGATAGGCTTGCGGATTGGCACCCAACGCATTTTTATCGCCGACCACACCGAGCAGAATTTTGAAGCCGTTGGCTTTGGCATCATTGATAAATTCAATGCCTTTGCCCACGCCTGCCCCAATCGGCAGTTGTTTCTTGACCCACGTCATCCCTGCCGATTTCATGGCATTGATGGCAGTTCCATTTAATCCATCCACATGTCCACCAAGCTCAAAGCGTCCAGTAGCGGCACTACCAGCGACGGGCGGCGGCAAATTAGCGGGTGCGCCGGGTGTTCCGCCCGCCGGAGCTTGGGTGGGTGCAGCAGCAACGGCGTTATCCAAATCGCACACTGCCACATCTTTCAAATCAAAACTCACGCGAGCCGTATAAATCGTGCCGTTGGTTGCCGTAATGCGAATCGTCCAACCAAAAATTTGATTGCGGGCATTCACAGCAATCACGGTTGAAACGCAGCTATCAATCCCGGTAATACGTGTCGGATGTGATGCATTTGGACTGCTCCAATCCGACTGAGCGAATGACCAATTGCTCACAATCCGCAACCGAATTTTCTTCTCTTTTTCCACCGCTGCCCGCGCCAGCGAAAATGCCAACCACGCCGGGTCAGTCGGGGTTGCCGTGGGGGCTGCCAATTGGGCTTCGACAGGCACGGGTGTCACGACCGTAAACGACAGCAGCGTCATCACCAATACGACAATGACTGTCGTAATGAGACCACCGCTGCGCCAGTTGAATAGACGCATATTCATGTTATCCTCACAATGCAATACTTACCGTTATGTTTGATATGGCGCATAAGCCTACCGACAAACGCGCCAATTTACCAGAGAAATTCAAGACCGGGGATTAATCGTCGGTGAATCGTTGGGCAATTTCCGTGCGAATTAGCCCCAAACGCCCTAATGCCGCGGCTTGCCCTTGTGACTGAAGGATTTGCTCCACCGCATTCACCATCTCCAACAATGCCGATTTACGGAAAACACCGACATTGGCTGCCAACATCTGCTGCATGGCGGCTTCGCTTTCTGACCCCAATAAATCGTTCAAAAAGCGCAGTTCAGGACTCATCTGCTCTTTCAACAGGGCAACCGCTTTATCATAAATATCTTTTAGGCGGGCAACCGCTGAGGCATTCTGGCGGCGTTCTGCTTCTTGTAAATTAACGGTCAACACCGTCATAAAATCTTCGTCCAGCAGTTCGATATTTTCTGCCATCAATTCTTCTGGATTGGGGCTGTTAACCAACACCTGCAAAAATTGCGCTGCTTGCTGCACCGTTTGCTGCATTTGTTCATCTATCGTTTCCGTAAATTGCACTAGCTTATCGCGCACGCCCTCTAATTTGGGGCGGTCGGCGGCAGGCGCTTGTCCAATGCTCATCGTCAATTCTTGGAAAAATTGGTAATCAAACGCCGGGCGCACCAACCCAACCAATGCC
This sequence comes from Anaerolineae bacterium, assembly GCA_022842885.1. Taxonomy (GTDB): domain Bacteria; phylum Chloroflexota; class Anaerolineae; order Aggregatilineales; family Phototrophicaceae; genus JALHOR01. The sequence continues at coordinate 63,398 of JALHOR010000018.1, read as the reverse complement.
TGCAATTTCATATCATCGTCAGCGTAGCTTTGCACCAGTTTGATGAAATCCGCGCGAGTAGCCGTCTCACCCAAATTCTGAACTTCTTGCGCCACCACTTGCACAATCTGTTCTTGCCGTGCTTGCTGCTGTGCTACCTGCTGCCCAAACGACGAATGTTGCAGCAAATATTCTTGCACTAACACCATGCGTCCGGCAATATCTTGGCGACCATCTTGAATCATACGTTGCGCCATCAGGGTCATCGTCTGGAAAAATGCCGTGTTAATCTCGCCATCATGCTCTTTGATAAGCGCAATTAAGGCGTCTTCTGAGGGCGATTCGAGCAATTTTTGTAGTATCTCTACCCGTTTTTTGCCCGCTTCCACCATCTCTGGGGTAATACCATCGGCAGCCAACACTTGGTCAATCAAGCCCTGCACGGTGAGAGACCGTTTAGGATTAAACATGTAGGCTTTGAACTGCTCTTTGGGTAAAATGCGCGAGAGTTCATTCATCAGGTCGCCCACGATTTTTTCTTCGGGCTGTCCGCGCAGCACTTCGCCGGGGATATGTGCTACCAACAATTGTTTATTGGCATCGTGATACAGCAGGGGTGCCACAACCCGATTCATGAAACCGCAATTCGGGCAAGGCGCTACATTCAAGCGCCCGTTCAGCAATAAGGATTTGCCTTCCGGGTCTTGTTGGGCATCCACCACAGTACGAACAATCATGTTCGCAGGCTGTCCGCATTGCGAACAACGGATGGTCATTTGATTTGCAATTGCCATATCTGCTCCAGACTAATCTCTTGGGAGAGTAAAATAGAAGGTAGACCCCTTGCCGGGGGTACTTTTGACGCTAATGGTGCCATTATGGGCTTCAATAATGGCTTTGACTAAATACAAGCCTAAGCCCGTGCCTTTGGTCTTGGTGGTCAGGTTATTATCCACACGATAAAAGCGTTCAAAGATGCGGCTCTGCTCATGGTCTTGGATACCAACCCCTTCATCACGCACAAAAAAAGTGACGTTGTGGTCAGTGAAGCGACCCCCGACTGTAATTGTGCCGCCGTTTGGCGAATATTTGATAGCATTCGTCAGCAAATTATCAATCACTTGCCGCAACCGCCGCGCATCACTTTGTATTGCTGGGAAATGTTCGGGGAAACTGAGCGCAAATTGATGGCGCGAACTTTGGGTACTAAAGCGTTCTACCGATTGTTCGCCTAGCATATCCAAGCGTATATCGGCGAGTTGCAGCGCCACTTTGCGTTCTGCCTGAATTTTGCTAGCAGTGAGCAAATCATCAATGAGTTCTGCCAATCTATCCGCTTCTTCTTCAATCACTGCCAAACTTTGATGTACCACATTCATATTCCATTGGGCATCTTGGCGATTCAGGGTGCTGGCATAGCCCTTGATGAGCGCAACGGGCGTGCGTAATTCGTGCGACACCGTTGAAATAAAGACATTTTGCATTTCTTGGGCGCGGCGAAAATTGGTAATGTCGCGGATATTGGCGATGATATTGCCGGGCTTGCCCTCAGTGGTGAATAACGGCGCGTAGGTAATCCCAAGACTCACAATCAGACCATCGCGCCGCAGCAAATCACCTTCCACGTAAAATGTCTCTGAAGCAGGTTTTTGTTGGAACCAACCTTGTGCCAGCACATCGCGCAAATCATCTTGTTCGATGCGCTGCCATGTAATAACCTCATCCAGATTGCACCCAACCGCCGCATCAGCGAGCCAGCCTGTCATTTGCTCAAAAGCGCGATTCACTTGCAGGATGTTCAATGCCGAATCCAGAATCATGACGCCATCACCGCTGTGCTGCAAAATGGCAGCTAAACGCTGGCGTTCTTGATTGATACGCTCATAAAGCTGCGCGTTATGCACGGCAATTGCCGTCTGGAAGGCGAAACTTTGCAAAATTTGCACATCATTCAAATCTGGGCTTACTTGATAGGAGCGAAAGACAATCAACAGCCCCAACGGGTTGTTAGCGAAAATTAGCGGCATGGCAACGGCTTGTTTTAATTCTTGGCTCAGGCTTGCCGCCATTGCCATCAACTGCGTCTCTAAATCGGCATAATCACCCGTTGCCGAAATATCCAAAATCTCCCGCAGTTTTTCGTTCAACAAGGGGATTTTTTCGGCGTTGATGCCGCTATACGCCCGCACATAAAACAAGCCGTCATCTTGGTTTTTGAGCGCAACAATGCCCACTTGCCCGGCAAGCATAATCACCGACGCCCGCAACACGCGCCGCAAGACCTCCCCCAACTCCAATTGAGAAGTGATGGCACGTAAAATTTCCAGCAAAAAATCCCGCTGGCGGACAGGAAAATCAGGAAGAGCTAACATGGTTCAAATTGTATCATGATTCGTTTTCGGGCAAAGTGGCGATGTATTCCAACAATTCCGGTGTAGACTGAAACCACTCGCCATCCATCTGCAAATGGGCAAACTGACGGTGCAGATCTTTTTCTTTTGTTTTACCGCCTACAATGATTTTCAATATTCGTAATGGCAACGGGGAAGCAGTCCGTAAAGTTTGCAACCGTTTTTCTGGGTTTGTTGAATAGCCTATCTTGATAGCCCCATTATCGCCTTGTTGAATAAAGTAGATTTGCCCAAAATTGGCTTTTTTGTTTTGCTGCTTATTTTGCGGTGGCTTTGCATCCCCGATATAAACACGATTGCCTTTATTACGAATTTTGGCTCGCTTATTAAATTCAGTAACAAATGACTTATCATACCAAAATGGATTTATTCCAGCATAATGCCAGTCATAGTATAAATCTGGTGCAAGTAATTCCAAGCACAACCTCGCTAAGTTATCCAAAGTTTGAACATAATTCTGCTGTTCAGAATTATCCAACTTAACTTGCTGTGGCATTGATAAACAATCTTTTAATGGACGAAATGTTTTTCCATTCCTTGAGGCTGGCTGAAACTGGGTAAATTTTGGTGAAGCAGGGCGCATGATCCGCAAAGCCCGAAACTGAAACGGGAAAATTACGGTTTCATAACCAATTGCTGAGATAAAAAAATTCTCGCGGATACTTTCTTTCCAATCAACAGGTGGTAGTTGTAGGCTGGCAATTTTCTTGTTATGCCAACCTAGCTGTTTACAGGAAACATGCAAATATGCGCGTGTCAACTGCCCTATTGATTCAACAATCGTTAGGAATTTATTTTCATAATCTGGTTGACTTAACACACTGTCAGGAAATTCAAAATAGGTACGATAAATATCATACGGGCGCAATGCTTTTAGATTAGGGGTGTCAGTAAAGATGAGTGACAATTTCATTGGTTTTTCTCCGAGTTTTGGACGGTGAAATTAGCTTTCTAACGCCCGCAGCACCGTCGAAATATCCGCCGTGCCACCTTTCGTCAAGACCAATGCCCCTGCCCCAATGATGCTGACATTATCACCGAGAATCGCCGGCACAATTTTCAACTGTTCCCAATAGGCTTTATCCAGTGCGTATGTTTCAATCGTCTGCCGAATCGGGTCAAACAGCATATCTCCCATGCGGCTGACACCGCCACCAATGACGATGATTTCCGGGTTAAACAAATGCAGCAGCGATACAATGCCTAAGCCAACCACTTTGCCGCAGCGTCGCACGACTTCCAGCGCCAAGGCATCGCCCTCTGCTGCTGCTTCGCCGATATGGGTTGCACCGACCCGTTCCCATTCTTTTTCAGTCATGCTGTTCATCGGCTCAATGAGCGATGATGTTGCACCAGCAGCGATTTTTGCCCGCACTTGTTTCGCCAACGCCCGCCCCGCCGCTTCTTTTTCTAATGTCGAAACGCGGTCATTTTCCAGCAATAACGGCAGATGTCCAGCTTCTGCACCTAAGCCCTCTTTGCCTAAAATCAAGCGCCCTTCATCCAAGATACCACTGCCAATGCCCGTACTCAGCGTGATATAAATCGCAAACCGATAGCCCTGTGCTGCACCCAACGCGACTTCGGCAATGGCAGCAACATTGGCATCATTGCCCACATACACTGGAACACCAAATTCTTCGCGCAAAATATCGCCCAATGGCACATTATGCCACCCAGCGAGATTCGGCGGTGCTACCACCACTCCCGTAATGGGGTTCAGTGGTCCCGGCGCAGAAATGCCAATGCCAGCCACATTGCGCTTATCTGCGGGCATCACGCGATGAATCAACTCTTTAATGCGTTGTATCGTGGACTCAAACCCTTCGCTGGAACGGGTATTTTCTTGTTCGCGCTGTTCAATCTGTAACCGGTCATCCAACCGCGCCGCCCGAACATTCGTCCCACCCAAATCAACCCCAATAATCCACTCTGTCATTATCCTAAACCCCTTGTGTAATCAATTTTTATAAGACTTGTATTTTGCAGCCGGTAGTTTAATTTCTGTTGTAGCCTGCATGATAGCTTGTTAGAATAGCATATGATTTCGCTTATCGAACTGACAAAATCCATCAAACTGGATAACCAGCCTTATGCCAAAAGAAACCCCCGCCCGCCAACAATATCTGGATATTAAACGCGAATATCCCGATTGTTTACTTTTTTTCCGCATGGGCGATTTTTACGAAACATTTGATGAAGATGCTGAAATTGCTGCCCGCGAATTGGATATTACGCTGACGAGCCGCGCTTTTAGCCAAAAAGGCAAGCCGATTCCCATGGCTGGCGTACCCTACCATGCCCTAGAAAATTATATCGCACGACTCATCGAAAAGGGCTATCATGTCGCGGTTTGTGACCAAATGAGCGAAGCCACCGGGCGCGGCATCGTTGACCGCGAAGTGACGCGCGTCATCACGCCCGGAACAATTGTCGAACCAGAACTGCTCGCAGAAAATAAGCCCAATTATTTGATGGCGGTGGTGCCTATCGGCAATGTGGAGTCGGGGATATGGCAGCGGGCAGGCATCGCGTATGTGGATATTTCAACAGGCGAATTTGCCACTACCCAACTTGAAGGTGATAATGCGGCGGTTTTAGTCGTTGAAGAATTGGCACGCTTGAATCCGCGTGAAGTGTTGATGCCAGAAAGTTGGTTACAGCGCGGAGTCTCCATGCCGCCCGGCATTCACCTGACCTCCGTGCAAGATTGGACATTTGAATACCCGACTGCCTTAGATTTACTCCAAAATCATTTTCATGTTGCCACACTCGAAGGCTTCGGTTTGCGCGATGCGCCCTATGCGGTGAGTGCCGCCGGAGCGATTGTGCAATATTTGCGCGTCACCCAGAAAAATTCACTGGCACAATTGACGCATATTCGCGCATATTCCACCGCCTCATTCATGGTGCTAGACCAATTCACGCGGCGTAATCTGGAACTCACCCAAACCATTCGTAGCGGGCAAACACAAGGCAGTTTGCTCGGCATTCTGGATAGAACCATCACCGCGATGGGCGCACGCCTGCTGCGAACTTGGATTAACCAACCGTTATTAGACCTAAATCGCCTGAATGCTCGCTTAGATGCAGTGGATACACTCACCCATGATGAAGTGTTACGGTTGGAATTGCAGCAAAGTTTAGGGCATGTCTCCGATATTGAAAGACTGGTGAATCGCTTACTCATTGGCAAAGCTGGACCCCGCGATTTGATGGGATTACACACGAGTTTAAGCGTGATTCCGGCACTCAAACAAATCCTTGGCACCTTGCCCACCCTCAGCGCCATTCATGATGGGCTTGACCCCTGCGAAGAAGTGGTTGAACTCATTCGGTCTGCACTCACGGATGACCCGCCTGCCACGCTGAACACCATCGGCATTATTCGTCCCGGCTTCGCCCAAGAATTAGATGATATTCTGAATGCCAGCAAAGATGCCCGCGATTGGATTGCCAATCTTGAATCGGTAGAACGCCGCCGCACAGGAATCGCCTCTATCAAAGTCGGCTTTAACAAAGTTTTTGGTTACTACATCGAAGTCACCAACACCCATCAGAGTAAAATTCCGGCGGATTACATTCGTAAGCAAACCTTGGTCAACGCCGAGCGTTACATCACGCCGGATTTGAAAGAATACGAAACACTGGTTTTGAACGCCGAAGAAGAAATTTTAGCCGCAGAACGCCGCATTTTTGAGCAAGTATGCATCACCCTCAGCGAACACGGCAACCGTCTCCTAAAAACTGCCCGCATGTTGGCACATTTGGATGTGTTTTTAGCATTGGCGAATGTCGCCGTGCGCGAAGGCTATATCCGCCCCAAATTGACCGAAAGTGATGTGTTGTTTATCAAAGGCGGGCGGCATCCAGTTGTTGAAAAATTATTATCGGATACGCGCTATGTTGCCAACGATACGGCATTTGATAGCCAATCGCGGGTGCATATCATCACTGGACCCAATATGTCCGGCAAATCTACTTATATTCGACAAGTGGCGATTATCACACTCATGGCACAAATCGGCAGTTTTGTTCCTGCTGACGAAGCCGAAATCGGCTTGGTAGACCGTATTTTTGCTCGCATTGGCGCACAAGACGAGATTCACGCCGGACAAAGCACTTTCATGGTGGAAATGGTCGAAACTGCTCGCTTGCTGACGGGTAGCACCAAACGCAGCCTCGTGATATTGGATGAAATCGGACGCGGCACTTCGACCTATGATGGGCTGGCGATTGCCCGTGCTGTGATTGAATATATTCATAACAACCCGCGCCTCAACTGCCGTACTTTATTCGCCACGCATTATCATGAACTCACGGAACTTCCGAATATTTTGCCGCGCTGCCAGAATTATTGTGTGGCAGTCTCCGAAAAAGGCGAAGAAATTGTATTTTTGCATCGGGTGATTCCCGGCGGCGCAGACCGCAGTTATGGCGTGCATGTGGCGCAGTTGGCAGGAATGCCGCGCCCCGTCGTGGAACGCGCCCGCGAATTATTGGCGCAGCTAGAGGCACAAAGTGGCGATTTTAAACTGCCAATCGGCGATGCCAAACCTGCTCGCAAAAATGACAAGCCCGCGCAAATGAGCCTATTTGAAGCGCCTGCCAATCCAGCGATTGATGCCCTTCGCAAAATCGAAGTAGATAATCTGAGTCCCTTAGAGGCACTCACCAAGTTATATGAGTTAAAACGCATGGTCGGCGAAAAGTGATATGATGGTAGGAATAGCTTAGGAGATTTTTATGAAACACGAATTTTCGATTGTTTATGAGCAAGGTGAAGACGGTTGGTGGGTTGCCACTGCGCTGGAATATCCAGGTGCTTTTTCGCAAGGTAAAACCATTGACGAAGCCCGCGAGATGGTGTTGGATGCGCTACGTGAACTAATGTTGGCAGAACGTGAAAGTCATATCAAAGAATTAAAAAATAAAGTTGCCATCATTCGAGAGGAAGTAATTTTGGAACTCGAATGAAACGGCGAAAACTGGTTCAACATCTCGAAAAACACGGTTGTATATTGGTGCGCGAAGGGTCAAATCATACAATATACGAAAATCCGAGTAATAATCATCGCGTCCCTATACCACGTCATAATGAAATTGCCGATACCTTAGCAAAGAAAATTTGCCAACAATTAGATATTCCACCAATAAAGTAAAGCTTCAAAACACATTGGTCTTTACAAATCTTCGCAAAATCGAAGTAGACAATCTAAGTCCGTTGGAGGCGCTCACCAAGTTATATGAGCTAAAACGCATGGTAGGTAATCCTTAACAAAAATTCAATTGACTGGAAAGCAAATTTGAATTAACTTATTACCAGAACGGATTATCTAATCTTGGGTGGTAGGGGGATTTCATGGATACGCGCGATGTTCTGCTCCAAGCAAGTGAGCTTATCAAAGAAAAGCGATATAAAGAAGCACGCGCCATGCTGGTTAAAGTAGATCATCCGGTGGCAGAACAATGGTTAAACAAGATTGATGCGTTGATGGCAAAAGAAAAAAGTACGCCATCATCAGCACCGATGCCTGCCAAGACCAAAACACCCCCCTCCCAATCCACATCTCAATCAACACCAATTGTCGCAGCTACTCCCACGCCAAAGCCCAAAGCGACACACGAAAAAACAAAAAACAGCGCCCACACATTGCCTACAGCCGGAATTATCATAGGTTTTTTGGTAGCGGTTATCGGCGGCATTGGCGGGGGGATTTTGTTATTAATGAGTTCGCGGATTACATATATTATCTTTGGTTCGCCTCTCATTGCCGCAGGAATTCTGGGGCTTGTCATGGGTCAGTCGTTAAAAATGACCAAAGTTCGGGATGTTTTGGCAGCCGCTATTTTTGCGGCGCTTATGGGAGGGTTGGCATACGGCACATTTCGCTATGGGGAATATCTGGATTTTGTCCAAATCGTCCATGATGAAACCATCGTTGAATATGGTGAGCTAACACCGGCTGAACATGCCGAGTTGGATGAATATCTAAATGACATGCTGGTAGAAGCGACTGGTCAATCCGGTTTTATTGGGTATGTCTTGTTGGAAGGGCAAGAAGGCATGACCGTGACCGGCACACGTTATGGCACAGAAAGCGAATCCATTTGGTCAAAAGAAGCAACTTATTTATATTGGGGATTTGAGATACTGGTGTTCTTAATAGCGCCAGCAGCCGTTGTTTATAATATGATAAGCGAACCTTTCTGCGAAGAAACTGGCACATGGATGAAATTTCAGCAAATTGGCACGGTATCTTATGATCGGTCACAACAATTTTTAGCATTAATTAACGAAGGTTATTTTGCCGATGCCTCCCATTTGATGTACGATGACCGCAAACTCGCCCGCAAGCATTTGTTTATTCGGGTTGGGCGCTGCCACAGCCAATCTCCAGACGCGATAATCCGTATTCAGCAGCAAGCCGGCAGAAGCACCAAAGAAATCGTTAAACGCACCATCACTGCTGAACAGTATGATGATTTAGTTGCGAAGGTAATGTAGCTGGCAAAACGCGAATCGTTGTTATCTGTGTTAAGCCTTGCACACAATTAATGTCGAATTCTGTCGTTCCGCGTTCCAATCAATTGGAAACCTTTTTTCAACCGCATCACTACCGGAGCGCCGATTATGACATTCATGCCAACAGGTTCTCGTAAAGACCGGGCGCTGCAATTGCTTGACCAGATTCGCGCTGAGTTAGACACAGAAAATATCCAAAACGCCGTTTTACAGGCAGACCTACTCTATAAACATCTGCACGATTGGCAAAAAACGCAGCATATCCAATCCGCCCGTGCTTGGTTAGATGAGGCACTCCAGAATGAACTTTTGGCATTTAACGCCGATGCTGCCCGCCAACACCTGACCAAATGGGAACAATCGGTCGAATCTGACCATCCTGAATTGACACAATATCGGCAGCGCGTAGAAAAACACATCGCCCAAAAAGCCGCCACACTGCAAATTCGTGGGGTCATCGCCCATTGCGACGAATTATTCGTCAAAGCCAAAGAATTAGAACTCGGCAAAGAACCACCCCACCCGGATTTTGTGCTATCGCAATATTACGCCAAAGCATTAGATATTGTGCTGGCAGCACAGGCAGAGCATAAAAATCAAGCAGAATTGGATGCCTTACAGCAAAAAACCCAACGCTTATATGACAACAAAGAAGCTGCTAAAGCGGTCTATGAGATGGCGCTGGAGCAGAAAAAATATACCAGTGCGCTGCATAACCTAAATAGCCTACCCGCCGATTTTCTAGTGCCGCGCTTTACCTCCACCGAAGATAGTTTGGGCAACATTCGCTTGATTTTCCAAGGCATGATAACGCTGACAGAAGCCCGTACCGAAATCGAAACATTGGCACGCGCTCATGCCGCTGCCGCAACCCATCAAGCACTTGCCGCCGCCACCACCTATCTAGATGCTCACTCACCGCAGCAAGCAGTGGAAACATTAGAACTAAGCGAAAATATCACCCGTTTTCTGGATACAGAATTAAAAACCCAACTCACGCAATTGCAGCAGCAAGCTAAAATAGACCTGCACAATCAGCACACTGCCGAACAACAGCTTGAAGAAGCCAATCGCTTGACTGCCGAAAATCCCTTAAAAGCGTGGGATACTTATGCACAAGCCTATCAAACCTATCAATGGGTCAACGGTGTGCGGATGACGCGCCAAACTATTTTAAAGGCGCTGCAAACGCAATTATCAGAGCAAATTCAAACTGCCGAAAATGCCTTTCAGCAACGGCAAATCCAGCAAGTACGCCAAATGGCACAGCAAGCCGACGCCCAATATGGCAACAAAGATGCGACACTGGATACCTTGCTAGAGAAATTTGCCGAACTGCACGAGATGACCAATCGCTATGAAGAATATGTAGCCACTGCTACGGATATTTTTAACCAAGTGAAAGAATTATTATGGCAAGATGCGGCTGGCGCGAATGAACTGCTGAGTCAGGTCGAAAGTTATCCTGAAATTGTGTTGGAGGCTTTCCCTAATTTATATGATGTCCGGCTGAAAGTCAACCAACGCCTGAACGCTGACCAAATTTATAGCCAAGTCTATAATTTGATGTTTAGCCAAAATTTAGACGATATTCGAGAAGGTGTTAATCAGGCAAATGAAGCAACCACTGAATTTATAGATGATGGACGTTTCCCCAATGTGGTCAAAGGCTTGCAATTGCACGCCGCATTTTTGGCAGCACAGCAGCAATACACCGCCGGACAACCCGATAAAGCACTGCAATTACTCGCGCCTATTGTTGCCGCTGCTGGACACCCGGATTACGCTGCTGCAATTGAATTAGCAAATACGATTCGCAATACCAATACTGATGCAACATCATAAGCCATGCCCTCTGTCCTGATACTGGCAATAATCATTGCCGTAATCGCACTAATTGCCTTCCTCATCTGGTGGCTGATTTTTGAGAGTGAAGGCATTTACTTGGGTAAGCGCGTGGTGATTTGGCTGTATGATATTTACGCCAGTCGCTATGATGCTATCAAAGGCTTTGATGATGTAGATGAACATCTGCTGCTGGCACAACCGATTATGGCGCGGTTGCACCCCCATACCAATCCGCTTGTATTAGATGTGGCAACCGGCACGGGGCGCTTGCCGCTGGCATTGTGCCAACATGCCCGCTTTGATGGGCATATCATGGGTGTGGATGCCAGCCAGAAAATGTTGGCGGTTGCCCATCAAAAAATCGCCGACCAGCATTTTGAAGAATTTGTCTCCTTCCAAATCGGTGAAGGCACGCATCTTCCATTTGATGATGCCCGTTTTGATATAGTCACCTGTTTAGAGGCACTCGAATTTATGCCCAACCCCGAAAAAGCCCTCGCTGAATGCATCCGGGTTTTGCGCCCCGGCGGCATCTTATTAACCACACAGCGCATCAATACGCGCTGGCTGCCCGGCAAATTATGGTCAGACGATGATTTGCGCCAGATTCTTGAAGCACAACACATCCAAACCATTGAATTTTACACATGGATGACCGATTACAAATTGGTATGGGGTGTGAAAGCAGGCAAATCGGCGTTTATTGGGAAATAAAAAGGGCATAACGCCCCTTTAAAAATCCTATTCCCCTTGCGCGACTGGACGCAACCGAATCCGATACGTCACTACTTCGCCAATACAACGTCCCTGCCGCAGCCCATTCTCTATCCCAGTCCGATAATGAATGCCGCCGTATAAGCGTGAGATTGCCGCTTCGCTGGCAGCCGCTTCTATCGAAGTGAAGGAACGCGCCGATAGCCCAATGCCTAAACGAGTGGGACTGGCATCTACAAAAGCCACAATGCCAAAATAATCCGTTAAGACTTCGGCAGCCGCACCCGATACCACCGAATGCCCCGAAGGATATTCTGGGAAATTGGGGGTTGCCAAGAATGACCGCCAGCGCCGATTGATATACCGATTAATATAGGTCACGGGGCGCAGCAGCAGTGTTTGATATTTCAGCGACCATGCCGAAATAAATGAGTCCATCACAGTAATGCCATTCATGACATAGGCTTCAGCAGCTTGCCCCAGCGTAAAATCTTGCTGTTCAATTAATTGGCTGACCAACATCACCCAATGTCCCGCCGGTGTACCCGATTCGCCGGGGGTATCAATCCAAAAACGAGCAATATCTTGTTGTTCAGGCGTCAGATTTTGCCCGGTGGTCATGACTTCCAGAGCCTGTTGATAGAAAACCGAATTTTCATCGGTGCTGAATGGCAACTGGGGCGACCACACTGCACATTGGTCAGCATAATCCAATACTAACGGGCGAATTTGCCCCCAATAAGGTTCGACGATAGGCAAATCAGGATTGGTCTTTTCCCACAGATAATCATCACCTGTCGGCACTTCATAATTCGCTTTATCTTTTATCACTTGCGCGTAATTATCGTTCGCAATCCACTGGAGCAGTTCCTCAGCCAATGTTTCGCCATACGCCGCCGAATTTTCAACAATTTCTTCGCCCACGATTTCAACGCGCTGGTCATAATTTTTTTCGTAGAGGGCTTTGATATCGGCAACGGTTTTTTTCGCCTTATCATCATTGTTGGTCGTCGGCAAAATGCCCTGCAACACCAGTGCCAAGGTGCTGTTGGCAACCGAGACATAATCCATCGTTTGGTCATCCGGCGGGAACGATAAATCAGTCAAATGATAAATTTGCCCAATCAGCGACACATTATCGGGCATCCCATTGACGATCGATTCATATAGCACAATGGAAGCATAAGCATACAACCGTGACCCGGCGGCTGGATTGACGCCATGCGCCCAAATTCGGTCGTAGAGCAATGCCATCCACTCGACAGCAAAAGCGGAATCTTCTTCAAAAACCGGTGTGATTTCGACTTCTTCATCGGCATACACATTTGCCGATAGCAACATTAACACCCCGAACAACAGTAGGCTTGCTAATCTTTTGAACATGCTACAGCCCCCTTCATCAACGCGAGTATATTTGTATGATAATCGAAAGTGCTAGCCGCTACAGAACGGAATCACAATGTTCATGTGCTGATTCCTATACGCCTTTACGACTCTTTTATGACTATGTTGAAGGCACATTCGTGATATATTGCGTTAAAAAATCCAATACCTGCTGCTGATACTTATCCGGGTCAATCGAAAATAAATTACCGTGCTGCCCGCCGGGAATACGATATAGCATCTTCGGTTCGCCCGCTTGTTCATACAACGCTTCAATATGTTGAAACGGAATAATCACATCCTCTGTGCCATGCATGAACAAAATGGGGCGCGGCGCAATTTGACCCACAACATCAATCGGGCGCACCTGATACAGATTTTCACCTGTGATGCGGTTCGTGAACTCAATAATGATGTTGGCAAACGGGAAAGATGGCAATCCAGCCCGAATCCGCACAGCATCATTGGTGACATCCAGCAAACTGGTATAGGCTGTTTCCACAATGAGCGCCTTCACTTCGGGCAATTCAACTGTTGCCATAATCGAAGTTGCCCCACCCATAGACAAGCCATATAACACAATCGGCGTTTGGGCTAAATCGGGCAGAGTCAGCAAAAATGCATACGCCGCTTTCACATCCAGCACTTCGCGCAAGCCCATCGTGGTCATATCACCACCGCTGCTGCCGTGATTGCGTAAATCGAACATCAAAACAGCGTACCCGGCGTCTAGCAAAAACGGCATTTTTTCAATCGCTTGCAGACGATTCCCACCATGCCCATGCACATATAAAATCGTGCCGTTCACTGGCATTGTTTCCGGCAAAAATAACCATCCGGCTAGGTTAATGCCATCCTCTGCCATAAAATTCACATCACGCCAATTTGCCGATCTTATATCCGATGGCAGTGTTGGAATGCCTGTCGGTGGATGAACCAATCCCTCCGCTTGACCATAACACAGGCTTAACGCCATCACTGAAAATGCCACTACAAACATAACGATTGAAAAAATCAACAAGTTCCATATTCGCTTTCTCATTGCGCTTCGACTCCTGTTACCCGCATGACGGCTTCTACCGCCAATTTGGGAAAATAGCTGGTATTCCACAGACCAAAGCGGTTAATTTCTTTTTCTTCGCCGGGGCAATCCGGTGGCGTACACGTCACAGTGCGCGGAAAATCAAACGCCAGATAAATCACCCAACCCGCCAAGCGTGTATTGCTGGCTTCTTCCAACGATTGATATAACAAATTGCGCTGTGCCACTTCGTCTAGGCTGTGCGTGCTGTAACCGATGGCTGTCATCAAAATGGGTTTCGGCGTATTATCGCGCAAGATGGCAATCATTTGGCGCAGCGGCTCATACTCACCATAATGCTGAAAACTCACAAAATCCACTAAAGGCGCAGTCGCTTCGGCATCTGTCCACCAACCGGCTGTAATCGGATGATTCGGGTCAGCACGGCGCACAGCTCGCACGGTATCCGCCAGCCATGTCAACACTTTTTCGCGGCTGAATTGACCATATAAATAATCTTGGTCGCCTCTATCGCGCACATCCCATGCCAAAATCGCGGATTCGTTACGATACCGTTCTGCGATAAAGCGCGTTTGTTCGACCACATGATACGGATTATCGTACAGCGGATAATCTACCAAATCTGCCATATCGTTTAGAACAGGCAAAACACGAAACCCTTGCTCTGCCATCGTCTGAATCATGCCATCCAAACGCTGAAAATTAACGATATTTGGGACAGCACCATTGCCGGGGCAAATGAACAAATCTTGATAACGTAAAAAAATCCGCAGCGTATTGATGCCGCTGCGCTTAACAATATCCAGTTCTGCCGCGACGACTTCCAAAGGAGTTGCTGTCAAAAATAGGTTAAATGGCGTGCTGCGCGGATAATAATTCACGCCGTAGATGGGGAAGCGGGCATTTTCCAACACAAAATTATTGTCCACAATACGGACGAATCTGCCTTCTGTGGGAATATAAGGTTTTAATGCCTGTAGCGCCGCCGTGACAACCGCATTCTCGCAGCGTTCTGGGGGAACAGGCGTGGCAATTTGCAGACGCTGTAAACGGGCGGCAGCCTCTTGTCCGTCGCGGTTATATTCCAGCGCCTTTTGATAGGCTGCTAATGCCTCGGTTTGTTTACCTTGCCCTTCTAGCTGCGTGCCATACCCCAAATATGCCGTATACAATTGGCTGCTAATGGTGACACCATCATCGCAAACAACATTTAAATTCGCCAATGCCTCCAACGCATAAATAAGCAGTTCCAGATTCCCACCTGCTTGCGTCGCTACTGTTTGGCATAAAGCATCTCGATTAGCAACATCTAAGGTTGGAACAGCCGTCACTGGCGTGATATTGGCGGCATTGGGTAGTTGGGGGGTGCAAGCCATGAGGATATTCAAAAAAAACAGGCAGCAGACAATACGCGCACTATAAACCCATCGTTGCATCATATCCCTAGCCTTGCTTGCCTTTTACGAAGTAATTTCTAAAATGCGCCCTAAGCCTTGGTCGTCTGCATCATGCTAATGACCACCCCTTGCGTATCTAGTGGCACAATAACCATCTTTACTGGGGTATCTAAATTTTTGAAAGCAGTTTCTATCACTTCGGCAATACGGTCATGCCCTTTTTCTGCCAAAAATATCATGGCGGGTCCACCGCCGCTGGTCGTCACAGCTAATGCCCCGGCAAGCCGTGCAACTTCTGCGACATGGGTATAACCCGGAATCCGCCCCATAATATCTGTCCGCAACAATCCGGTGAGTAAAACCTGCGCCAACAATTTAACATTGCCTTCACGCAGTGCCTCTATCATCAAGGGCAAGCGTTTTAAAGTATGTAAGGTATCCGCAGCAGCAATCCGATCGGCGAGTGCCGGCACACCATAATTTTTGACCGCTGGAACAGCGATAATCAATTTAAAGGCTTGCAGCGGCAAAGACCGATAAATCAGGGTCTCATCGAGTTGCATAGTGGCTGTTAAGCCGCCCAAAATCGCGGTAATGGCGTTATCGGGTTGCCCTGTCACCCTAGCAGATAATTCAATCACCTCAGCCCGACTAAAACGATTGCCCATCAAATTATTCGCGGCAATCACTCCCGCCACCATAAACGCCGCTTCTGCGCCTAAGCCACTGGCTAATGGAATATCATTCTGCACGCGAATAGTGATGCCCGGCGGCGCAAACTCTAATTCTTGGAAAACGCGCATCATCGCCAGCACCACCGGATGCCGCAGCCCAATCGCATATTGCCCTGCCCCTTCACCAGCAGTTTCCACAATCAACTGCTCATCAGTGCGCGGACTAATGTCAACATGGGTATATAACGCGACTGCCAAGCCTAAATTTTGATAAGCAGCACCAAAATCAGTTAGCGTAGCAGGCAGGCGAATTTTGACTTTTTGCACGATATTGTCTCACAATTCAACCACAGGCAGCGAAAACGTGAAGGTACTCCCTACTCCGGCAGTGCTGTTCACGCGAATATCACCCCCATGCCGCCGGATAATTGTCCGAGCTACAGTTAAACCCAAACCGCCGCCCTGAATCGCCAACACTTTTTCATCACGCCCGCGATACCCACGGTCAAAAATCAGCGGCAATTCTTCCGCTGAAATGCCAATGCCTTGGTCAGCGATGCTGCAATACAGTTGGTCTTCATCCCCCCACGCATGAATCACCACATTCTGCTCGTGCCATGAATAAATCAACGCATTATGCAGCAAATGATAAATCACCAGATTCAGCCGTTCCGGGTCGCCCATCACCAGCGGCAGCGGTTTTTGCAACGAAATCGCTATGCCGACTTGCTGTTTATACGCCAACGATTGCAACTTCGCTACCACGCGCTCAATTGCCTCATGCAAACGAATCGGCACATGCTGTAGCGGCATTCCCGCTTCTATCCATGCCAAATCCACCAACGACACAATCATATCGTGCAATTTGGTATTGGTCTGTTTGGCACGCAGTAAAAAACGTTTTTGCGGCTCATTTAAGGTACCAGAACGACTCACCAAATCTACGAAACCCCCAATCGCGGCGATGGGATTGCGTAAATCATGCGCGATAGCTTTACTGAGCATCTCGCGCCGATTTTCCAAATCGCGTTTTTCCGTCACATCTTGCAGCAGGACAATGCGCTCACCCGTTGGCATACTGCTGGCAATACCTTGTGCCAGCCGTTTACGCGGCAGGTACACATCCATCTTGGTTTCGCCATGACTATGAAATAGATTCAGCAAATGAGGATTTTTGCGAAACGATTCTTGTGGCGTTTTGCCAATCATATCATCCGTAGTGACACCCAACATGGCGGCACCAGCAGGATTAATATGCAAAATGCGCCCACTAGAATCCAAAATAAGGAGTCCGTCACCCGTACTCCGTAACAGGAATTCATAAATGCGGGTGATATTGAGTGTTCCGTCAGGCATGTCCATGTATGTGGTGGATGCAATTAATCGTCCATCTCCACCTGTATGATAACTCGTTTTGGCACAGCAGGGGTAGCATCAGATATAGAACCCGGCAAATCGGGGAGTGCCGGCGGTGACATCATCGTGGATGCTTGCGGCTTGGGGTCAGTGATTAACTGCCACTCGGCGTTGCCATCTAACTCCACTTTATGACCGGATGGAAAACGAATGCTGATTTTTTTGGTGGTGCGCTTCACAGTGATGCCATGTTGTTTGATGCTCACAGTCTTGCCCCATGCGAAAGCGCCACCCACCTGTACGCGGTCAGCCGCGATGATATTAATCCCGAAAAGCCGCGCCAAGAGATACACCGGGAAAATGCCGCCTAAATGATTATGTTCACCATACCCGGACGGTAAATCACTGTTGTAAAACTGTTTAAACCCTTTTTCCTGAGTCAAAATTGTTGTTTGCAAGGTCAAAATATTTTTGATAAGTTCCAAGGCTTTTTTATGCTCACCGTGCTGCAGCAGCCCTTCAGCAAGCAGTGCCGCCCAATAGAGCCATAACCCGCCGCCCCCGCGAGCATTGGAGGCATCAAAACGGGCATCCTGCGCGGAAACCATCGTAACGCCATTGGGACGCCAAAAATGCGTTTTATCTGTCACCAGTTTGATGAGCGATTTGGCTTGTTCAGCGGGCAAGTTGGGCAGAATTAGAGGCAGCAGCGCATTAATATCCAGCGCGGTGGTATCCACTGTTTGCAAATTCAGGCGATACACGCGGCTGAGACCTTCGCATTTCATACGATGCACTTGGGCATACACGCGCTGCGTTGTCGCTACCCCTTGCCGATTTAACCAGACAAAATCTTTGGTTTCCAAAATTTCGCTAATTTTGCTGCCGGCTTCGCTGATACCTTCTATCGTCAAGGTAATGCGTGGCACATGCGTCACACCACCGCTAACTCGCACAATCAGCCGTGCTGCCGGGTCATGCTGTGTACCGATGATATGTTCCTCATCGCCCACACCATCGCGCAGCAATAATTGCACCACCTGCGTGACGTGGGTATCGCGGTCACGATAGACATAATGCGTGGTATGCCATAATGCAGTCAGATAGTCATTTAATTTGGATTGCTGAGTTTTGAGATTCTTGAGCGCCGTTTTTTCTTGCAACTGCTCTGCCATCTGGTGCAAAACAGTGATTTCCGAAAGCAAATAGGCGAGTAAATCCGGCGATTCGACAGTGTTAATCGCTGCGCCCTGACCCCAAATTTGGGCAGGTGCAAACACCGGAAAAGCTGCATAACCCGTCTGACGATCATCTTGCCATTCAGGGAAATTATCGCCATCACGGTCATAGGCTGCGCTCAACCAGCAGTCCAAAAATTTGATGAGTCCCGGAAAAACCGTCTTTAAAAAAGCAGCATCTTGGGTTTGCTCATAAACCTGCCATGCCATTCGCGCTAAAATAGGCAAGCACAACATCTCGTGGCGTTGCCCCGCCGCACCGGGCTTATAATCAATCGCACCCGTTTGTTTGTTCTGCACCGCCAAATAATTCAGCACAATGCCTTTTGCCAATTCTGGCGCAATATTGGCAATGCCCGCTGTTGCCAAATATGCTAGCAAAGGGTCTTGTCCATTCCAACTGCGGGGGTGGTCACTGCCATCACCTTTTTTGCTATAGCCATCGCTGGAAGTACGCGATGCTACGAATGTACCATGTGGAAAATGCCCGGCAGGTTTCAAAAATGATTGGAGCAGCACTTGGTACGATGCCGCCAAAACCGCATCCCAATCGTCATTCCCGGTCTCAATTTCGGGGATAGCGTGCGCCGCTTGTTCACTGTGCGCCACAAACAACGTCCAATCTTGCGCCAACCATTTTTCAGCATAGAGTAATGATTGCCGCAGGGATGGGAGCGCAACATGCAAAAATCGGAGTATCGTTGTGCCACCCGGTGTCAATGTGATATCCACACCCAAACGCGGCGTCATCGTTTCCATCTGCATCGTACCACCGGGCATCAAAACCACCGGATGAAGATTGGCAATCGTGCCAAAATACAAGGCATTGCCGCCCTGCTCTAAATTGACAACGCTCAGTTTTTGTTCCTTGCCTTCAATGCCTACATGCCCAAATAACTCCAAGCGGAGCTTAAGGATGTTATGGCTCTTATTTTCCAGTTTAACCATGCCCGCCACAACGCAAGATTCCATCACTCGGAACGTCATTTCGGCAGTCACATCGGCTAAGGGCATCGCTTCCAGAACAACTGTATCTGGCAAAAAATGGCGAATTGTAGGCGCTTGATGATAACTGAGCGCCTGATAAAAATTGTGTCCTTCGTGCGTCCACATGGGAACAAGACTCACCAAACCGGCGCGACCGCCGTATTTGGTTTGCAACGTTACTGCCGGGGCATCCCCCTCCCCAACCAAAATATCCCACACTTGGTCATCGGCATAACTCGTCCGGCTCAGGCGGGCATCCGCCGCAATAGATAGCGTATAAGGATGGGCAGGCGTTAAATGCCATTGGCGCACAGTTTTCATCCATGTTCCCTTGTGGTATAGGGTTTATGATTCAGGTGTTGTGATTTCCCAAGTGCGATTTTCGCCTTCGATAAAGACGATAATTTCGCCCGTTAATAGCGTGACAACATGGCGTCCGGGACCCGAGACATAGCGATTATTGGCATCCACGCTGCCGCCCGCCCGGTATTCGTAGCGCGTGATATAGCCAAATTCTGGCTCCACCGCCCACCCCAACAACGCCTGAACTTCTGCGGTTTCGCGCCATAATTTACCAAACCCACGTTCTGGTTGATATAACCCGGCGGGGGGTGTGAGGGTGGGGTTATTTTCCGGTTGCCCTTCTTGGAACGTATCAGCATAAACTGACCATATATTATTGCCATTTTCGTCAGTTGTGGCTACCCAAATCTGCCCCACTGGTTGCAACCAAAACAAATGTCCAGCTTCAAAAGTTTGTTCGGCAACGAAAATTTGCCCGACGACCGGGGTTGGGAACACATCAACGGTTGGGCTGAGAGTCGGGGTCGGGGTTTGGGTTGGTTCGGAAGCCGTGGCGGTAGGTGTATTTTGCGCCAAAAAAGTCCCAGTAGCATTCGGTGTTCCAGCTATCGCAGGTAGCGTTCCCATCCCATTCGGGGTGACTACGACTGTGACTTCACGGGTGACTTCCATAATGTATGTAATCGGGGGGACTGTTTGGCACGCCGCCACCAACACGATGAGCAACACCGCCCCGATAAATAAGCAAAATCGCATGAACATCTCCAAAATTCAACTGACCACAAGGACGATATTGTATCAGAGGGAGAGTCTTATTCAAGACAAGTAGCCCGCAGCGCAGGGGAATCGTAAGGTAGGCAGTAAGCAATCCCCTTGCGCTAAAGCTGAATTAACCCACGCTGCACGGCAATGGTGACAGCTTCAGTTCGGTTGTTTGCTGATAATTTACTCAGAATGGCGCTGACATAAAATTTGACAGTGCGCTCGGTGATAAAAAGTTCTGCCCCAATCTCTTTGTTGGTTTTGCCCTTGCCCAATAATTGCAGCACTTCCATCTCGCGTTCAGTCAGCAGTTCGGGCGGTAGCGTGTCTGGAGTTGCAGGCATTTTATGCGTGAGATGGTCTAACAAACGCGAGGTTACACTGGGTTCCAACAGCGACCCACCTTGTGCCACCACGCGAATCGCCCGGAAAATATCTTCACGCGGTGCGCCTTTTAACAAGTAGCCGCGTGCGCCCGCATGGATAGCGGTCAAAATACGGTTATCGGTATCAAAAGCGGTAAATACGATGCAGGCAGTAGCCGAGGCTTGCGCTCGTAAATTCTGAATAACACTTACCCCATCCCCGCCGGGCATTGCCAAATCTAATAGCACCACATCTGGTTGTAATTGTGCCACCAATTGCAGCAATTCTGCACCGCTGCCCGCTTCGCCAATAATCTCAAAATCTGGCTGTGTCCCTAAAATAGACCGCAAACCATCGCGCACGATAGGATGGTCATCTGCTAATATCAGCCGAATTTTTGTCGCGTGGGTCATTCTGCTCTATCCAATGGCACTGTCACTTCGATAATTGTGCCTGTACCGGGTGTGCTGGCAATATCTACACGCCCATTCAGTAATCGGGCGCGTTCCCGAATGCCCAATAAACCATAATGCCCAACGGGAATATGATACACATCAAAGCCGCGCCCATCATCTTCTATCACCAAACGCACTCGTTCCGGCGTCAGAATAAGCTGCACATCCACTTGCTGCGCCTGAGTGTGGCGTTGAATGTTGGTAAGTGCCTCCTGCGCGATACGATATAACCCAATTTCGACTCGTACCGATATTGGCGGGGCGCTGCCAATCACTTCAAGTTGTGTTTTTGCAGCAGTGTCGGCAGCATGAGCCGATAATAATTCGCGTAATGCCTGCGCTAATGTTTTGCCTTCCAACGGTGTTGCCCGCAAATCCTGTACAGAGCAGCGGGCTTCTGCCAAATTTTCCCGCGCTAATGCCAAGGCTTTTTGCAATGCCACATGAACATCATTATTCGGCGGTGAACTCGTTTCTAAATGAGCATCGGCAGTTTCTAGCTGCAAAATAATCGCCGATAGCCCCTGCGCCAATGTATCATGAATATCGCGGGCGAGGCGATTGCGTTCTTCTATCGCACCCAATTCGGCACTTTGCCGGAATAAGCGCGTGCGTTGAATCGCCATACTCATCAAATCACCCACCGTATGCAGCAAACGCAAATCAGCGCGGGAGATTTTGCGCCAATCGGGGCTGGCAACATTCAAAACACCCAGTGGCTTATCTTGGGCGTATAACGGGATACTAGCATGGTAACGTAAGCCTTCTGTCCCCATTTTGAGGTCTTTTAGACGGCTACAAATGATAGCATCAATATTATCCGCCCCTGCCATCTCACCATCTTCAAAACTATCTAGGCAGTAGCATGTTCCCCCCATCCGGCGCGGATGGTCTGCCAAAGCTGGCGGTAGATGCAGTGTGGCAGCCGTATAAAATTTACCTTGCTCATCCAACAAAAAAATCCAGCCTGTTTTTAGCGCAAATAATTCTACAATACTCACCAGCGCCGTATTCAGCGCCCGCTGCAAATCCACTTCGCGGTTCAGTGCCGCCGCGACTTGGCTAAGAATCGTTAATTCACGAGTATGGTGCTGTGAGTTTCGGAAGAACACAGGCTGCACAAATCACAAGTATTGGGCATTATCTCTGGCAAAATTATAGCATAGTCATGGAAAGGAACCGTATATGACCTCACTTCGTCCTACGGGCATCACCTTAAACAAAAAAGAAGGTTATCTGGAAATTACTTGGTCAGATGAAAAAATATGCCGTTATCCCCTACCCCACCTGCGCGAGGCTTGCCCGTGTGTAGAATGTCGTGGGGGGCATCAAAATATGGGCATGGAACATGCGCCCGATAATATTTTGACATTGCTGCCAACACGGTCTTATGCCGTGACCGACTTGCACCCTATTGGCAATTATGCGCTGCAACCCGTGTGGGACGATGGGCATAACACCGGGTTATATACGTGGGAATATCTGCGCCATCTCTGCCCACCTACAGAAAATAAATAAGTTTGTGCAACTTGCATAAACAAAAATACAGCAAAACCATTCGGAATCCGCTAATCATCGTTATAATGACTCATTGCGTATGAAAAACAACGCTGCATTTACAATGATAAAATTTGTATTAGAGAGGTCAATATCAATGCGGAACAGACTCTTTATTCTTTTGTTGGTGGTTGCCGTCGTTTTGGGCAGCATCAGCAGCATCTTTGCTCAGGATGCTTTGGTGGTTTGGGCAGATGATACCCGTACACCCGTGATTCTCGAATTGGGCGCCCAATTTGAAGCCGAATTTGGTATCGCAGTGGATGTGCAGGAACTTGGTTTTGGCGATATTCGTGACCAGATGAAAACGGCGGCTCCGGCTGGCGAAGGTCCCGATATTATCATCGGCGCTCACGACTGGTTGGGCGAACTGGTGACCAATGGTTTGCTTGAACCGATGGTGCTGGAAGAAGAATTCTTGGCGAAATTCGCCCCGGCAGCCATTGACGCCTTCACTTTCGATGGCTCGCTGTATGGTTTGCCTGTCACGACGGAAAATGTCGCTTTCGTCTACAATCCCGAACTGGTCGAAACTCCGCCCACCACTTGGGACGAAGTAAAAACCTTGAGCGAACAAATTGTTGCCGATGGCACTGCCCAATATGGGTTCATTCGCCAAGATGGTGATCCTTTCCATTTCTTCCCGATTCAGACTGCCTTCGGCGGCTATGTTTTCGGGCGCGATGAAGCTGGCAACTACCTGCCTGATGATCTGGGCGTGGATAGCGAAGGCTCGATTGCCGCACTCGCTTGGTTCCAAGGCATGGTTGAAGATGGTTTACAACCGACCGGTGTAGATTATGATGTCATGCACGGGCTGTTTGAATCGGGCGATGCTGCCATGATGATTACCGGTCCGTGGGCGTTGGAACGCATTCGCCTTTCCGGCATTCCGTATGCTGTGGGTGTTATCCCGGCAGGTCCCGATGGCACAACCTCCAAACCCTTCTTTGGCGCACAAGGCTTCATGATTAGTGCCTTCAGCGAACAAAAAGAATTGGCAGCCGCCTTCTTGACGGAATTTGTCGCCAGCGAAGAAATCCAAGTGACTGTGACTATTGGCGAAGAAGAAGTCACCGCCACCCCGATGGAAATTATGGGTACTTTCCGCCCATCAGCATTCTTGCCCGCGTTGGAAAAATCTGAAGACCCCGACTTCCCGGCATTTGCCGAAGCGGGTGCCGAAGCCCTGCCCATGCCCGCCATTCCTGAAATGTCATCGGTCTGGTCAGCTTGGGGTGACGCGGTA
This sequence comes from Anaerolineae bacterium, assembly GCA_022842885.1. Lineage (GTDB taxonomy): Bacteria > Chloroflexota > Anaerolineae > Aggregatilineales > Phototrophicaceae > JALHOR01. Next base: position 39,151 of record JALHOR010000018.1, on the reverse strand, counting down.
ACATTAGTCGCACAAGGTCAGGCAAGTGCTGAAGAAGCCTTCACCACGGCGGCTGAACAAATTCGTACACTGATTAACGAAGGTTAAGCTGTCAATGAGCGCGGCAACAACTGACGCGCCGAGAGGAGCCCCTAGCGGGGCTCTTTCTTCCGGCACTATTGGGGTGCTGCTGCGATATGGGGGGCTGTTCATCGTTGATGCGTTTGCGCTGCTGTTAATTTATATGCTCGCAGCAGATGGTGTCTGGGAACTGGCTGTCTTCATCGCAATAGTCACTATTATTGTTAATATTATTAACCTACGAGAAGATTTAAAACCCCTGCGTTGGATTTCCCCCGCGCTGGCACTTATGGCGCTGTTCGTCATCTATCCCATCATTTATACCGTGTATGTCGCCTTTACCAACTACGGGGATGGCAATTTTTACCCTAAAGGGTCACTTGTCAACCAATTGTTGGAAATGCAATTTGTACCTGATGATGGGGTCGAATATGATTACACTGCCTATCGGAACGAAGCCGGGGAATATGCCTTGTGGCTGACCGATGCCGATGGCAAGCACTTTTTCATTACCGTTGGCAACGCGATGACGCCCGCAACGCTGCCAGAAAATGGGGAGTTGCCAGAAAGTTATGAAGGCTATACGCTGCTGCCCAATAGTGAACGTTTCCGGGCGTTGCAGGATTTAGAAAATATTGCTTTTGGCGAAGGTGAAAACCTGATTGGCATTCGAAGCGGCAATGCGGTTGCTTCTAAAGACCGTTATGCCCACGATGCGGCTGCCGACACGCTGACCGATTTACAAAGCGGCGTCGTTTATACAGGCGATGATAGCATTGGCTTTTTCGTAGACAAAACCGGTTATGAAGCGGCATTAGCGGCTGACACCGCTGCGGATATTCAACCCTTTTTGCTGGCGAATGAACGTTTTAGCCGTGGTGCCGGGTATCGTATTCTCGTCGGGCTAAACAATTTTGAACGCTTTTTCACGAGTCCGGCGTTGAATGGTCCACTGCTGCGTATTTTTCTGTGGACGGTGACTTTTGCGCTGCTTTCGGTTATTACCACGTTCTCGGTGGGGTTACTCATTGCGCTGCTGCTGCAAGCCAATACCCCCGGCAAACGCTTTTTCCGCACGCTGCTGATTGTGCCATATGCTATTCCGGCGTTGATTTCTGTTTCGGTATGGAAAGGAATGCTGAATGATAATTTTGGGGTGGTCAGCAATTTCTTAGAGAGCATTTTGAACACCCAAATCCCGTTTTTCTCCGACCCTGTGTGGGCGAAAGTCGGCATTCTGCTGATCAACTTGTGGCTAGGGTATCCCTATTTCATGTTGGTATGCAGTGGGGCGCTGGCAGCCATCCCATCCGATATGTACGAAGCGGCAAAAGTGGACGGCGCGAATACGTGGCAGCAGTTCCAGTCCCTCACCCTGCCGATGTTGCTGGTAGCAGTGGGTCCTTTGCTGATTGCGTCATTCACCTATAATTTCAACAACTTCGTCTTAATCGAAGCCTACAACGAAGGCGGACCGCCCATCTTCGGCACACCAACCCCCGCCGGGCATACCGATATTCTCATCAGTTATGCCTTCCGGCTAGCATTCGGTACGGGGCGCGGTGCGGATTATGGGTTAGCATCGGCAATTACGATTGTGATTTTTGCCATGGTCGTGGTGGTCACATTGTTCCAATTCCGCTTCACCGGGAGTTGGGAGGAGACATCGAAAAATGTTTAACACAATGGCGATGCAAAAAGAAAAACCGAAACGGACTGATGATGGCAATTATCGTCAATCGCAACAATTTTGGACGGGAATTCGCATTATCATCCTAACATTGTTGAGCATTTTTGCCCTATTTCCGGTGGTATGGGTGGTATCCGCATCATTTAACCCATCCCAATCCATGCAAAGTCAGTCTTTAATTCCGGCGGGCATAGATAGCCCCGAAGAATTATTGACCAACTATAACACGCTGCTCACTACCAAACCGTTTACGCGCTGGGTCACCAATTCTGTCATTACCTCCACCATTACATCGGTGACAACGGTGATGATTACGGCGTTGAGTGCCTATTCATTCTCGCGCTTTCGTTTTAGTGGGCGGCGCAGTTTGATGTTGTTTATCCTCTTGGTACAGGTCTTCCCAAATCTATTAGCCATGGTAGCGGTGTATCTGATGCTGCTGCAATTAGGGGAATATCTGCCCTTCTTGGGGTTAAACACGCTTGGCGGGTTGATTATGGTGTACGTCGGTGGCGCAATGGGCATCAACATCTGGCTGATGAAAGGCTTCTTCGACTCGGTGCCGCGGGATATTGATGAATCGGCATTGGTGGATGGTGCGACTCATTGGCAAACCTATTGGATGCTCATTTTCCCGTTGGTTCGCCCGATTTTGATTGTGGTCGGTATTTTATCGTTTGTGGGAACATTCAACGAATTTGTTCTCGCCCGCGTGTTGCTCTTGGGCAACGAAGATGCTAAAACACTCATGGTCGGCTTATGGGGTTTCATCGGCGATAACTTCGCCAAAGATTGGGGCATTTTCGCGGCTGGCGCAGTGCTAGGCGCGATTCCCACGTTGGTGATTTATCTGCTGCTGCAAGACCAAATCGTCGGCGGGCTGACGCAAGGCTCCGTCAAAGGCTAAACGATTGATGGTTATAAGAGTAAGGGCGCGATAATCGCGCCCTTATTTTTTAATGCCCTATTGATTCCACACCGGTTGCCGCAAATCAGTTATCAGTGGTGTACCAGCAAAATTGCAATCCGGCGCTTCCGGGATAAACCCTTCCCGAATTTCCAACATGGGAGCTTCGGGATTGTAGTAGTTATACACATTGCGCGAGACTTCGGCGATGATAGGCAGTGATTCTTCAAAGTTTAACCACGTCGGCTGAAACATCATCATCACAATCACGTAATTGCCGCCGGGCGTAAAAAAGACGGCAGCATTGCTGTGAGTATCAGCAATCCAGCCATGTTTGTGTGCCACGCGCGTCTCTGCCGGAACACCAGCTTTCAGCAGAGCGTCTACGTTATTATTGCTCATCACATGCAGCATTTGGCGGCATTCTCGCGGTTCAAATTGTCCGGGGAATAATTGCAGCAAAGCACCACCCTCCCCATACCCACATTCATAAATGTTTGCCAATAGCCAACCCATCTCATCTACTGTCAACTGATTCGATAAGTCCGGGTTGGCTTTGGATTGGTTAGCCCCTGTAATCGGAATCGGAATGGGGCGCGTAGGAACGGGCGGTTTCGCCGGGTCTACTTGATACGGATACGTGATAAAACTGTGGGTAAAGCCCATAGCGTTCAAAAAGCGTGTCACTTCTTCTGCACCACCAAATTCATCGCCGTTTCCAATTTGATTCAACAAGCGATTCGTGGCGGCATTCTCGCTGCATATCATGGTATTGGCAATATCGGTCGCCAAATCACCATTGGGCGGCGCAGCCAAAGATCCATATAAACGCGCTAAAATGGCAATTTTGTTGACACTCGTGCCGCTGAAAGCAATATCGCTGCCCACAGAAAACGCCTCGCCTGTTTGCAAATCCATGACGAAGAACGCCCCAAAACGGTTCGTTGCCAAGTCAAAACGGGCATCCAGCATAATTTGCCATAAGCGGTTGCCCAAGAGCGCAAATTCCGGGCTTAACGGCACTTCGGTTTCATTGGGGCGGATGCTCCCGCTGATAACAGCCGGTGTTGGCGTTAAGGTGGGCAAATTCGAGAGTGAATCATTAATGGCTGGCAGCGTAAAAATATCGCCTTGTATCACCAGCAAATCCTGTGCAACCCATGCCAAACCACCCGGTGACTGTGGAAAACGAATTTGTACCCAAGGAAATTGCGTATGATAAGCCGTCACTTCAAAAATTTGCCCCGCTTGCCCTACCCCAACACGGGGATACTGTGTGCCGGGACCATAGCGAATATTGACTTCGCCTTGAATAGTCCCCATCACCCCAGAAGCCGCCACAACCATCGGTGTGGGGGTGGTAACGATATTGGGAGTTGGTGTTGGCAAGCCCGGTTGCATGGTTGCGGTTGATACGACAACGGCGGTGTTATTGTTCACCACTACATCAGAAAACGGCACATTGTTGACATCCCCACGCACTGTCACCAATTCTGCGAAAACCCAACCTTTTGGTTGTAATGTCACCGAATCTGCCAGCAAATACCAAGGGTATAAGGCGCTGCGTCCAATGACTGGATAAGCTGTGCCAGCGGTAATTTCGCCTAACAGCGGGGCATCGGTACTGGTGGTTGCCCGCAAATTGGCGCGAATAATGGCTTCGGCAGTAACGCCCGTTTGTGCTAATGTCGTAGACCACAACAAAAAAAATAAGGCGGTCACCGGTAGTAAAAAAGATCGTTTCATCGTTCACTCAAGCCGCTATATGCTTAGTTTGCGGTGCGATTATAACATGCTCACTATGCGCGTAAACCCGCCGATTTGCCACCGCTTTTTGATATTGACTTTAGGGGTGCCTCTGCTAAAATGCGTTGCACTACACCAAGCCGAAGTGGCGGAATTGGCAGACGCGCTACGTTCAGGGCGTAGTTCCCCAAAGGAGTGCGGGTTCGACTCCCGCCTTCGGCATTTAAAAAGCTCGAATACGCTTCGGGCTTTTTTTCATTTTTAGGCTGTTCGTTTATAATGCAGCATAGTGAATCCATATCATGACTGGATACTGCATGGCTGCCGACCAAACTTCTCCCAATATGAGACGCGCTCCACGCCGTATACGCCAATTATCCGGCGTACAAATTGTCTTTGCAGTGATTTTGACCGTCGCATTGATGTTGGCAGTCAGTTTTAGTGGGCGCATCACCGCATCACGCGAATTAAACCGCATTCACGATAAGATTGTGCAGGAAATTGACCTGCTGAAAACCGAACAATCAGAACTCCTAGCACGCCTTGAATATGTGAACAGCGATGCATTCGTCGAAGCCTGGGCGCGTAGCGAAGGCAAGATGATTCGGGAAAACGAAGTACTGATTATTCCAAAACCGTCCACGACGTTATTGCAAACTGTGGTCACGCCCGAAGCCAATGTGCCAATTCAAACATCACTACCTGAACCCGAAAAATGGGAATTATGGTGGCAGCTATTTTTTGATAATGAACCACCCGATTTTTAGGCTAAAATTCACCATCATCATCTAAACGCAGGGTTTTAGAACGCTGCTGCGAAGCCGTAGAGATAATTTGACCATCCTCGGTAATTAGGACAGTACCTGCGGCACGATGCGGCATCCGTACCAACCATGCGGTGACTAGCAGCACAAAGCCTAATCCAATAAATAGCGCCGATTGTAACAATAACGCCGCACTCGATTGTGCCAACACCGAAAGCAAAATGCTGGAAAAAACTTGGCGCATTAATACTTCCAGTTCATTCGCTGGCATTGCATCAATCCAAAATGACGCAAAAACCACGCGCAGCAGCAGCAGCATGAGCAAAACCCCGATACCCGTTATCAACGCCGTCACCCCTGCCCATGCGCCAAAGCCTTTGAGTGACCGAACTGCCAAAAATACAACCAGTGATAACAAGCCTAACGGGCATAAATAGGTCAAACTGATAAACTGAAAATTGAGTTGGACAAATAAATTCAATGCACGAGCATTGTCGCGGCTAATCTGCCAGAAATCAGCGAAGGTGGTATCCCCGGCGGGTAATTTTGCTCCAATGATGTTCAACCAGTTGACGAGGATGTTGTAACTGGTGGCATATAAGGTTTCGTCTTCAGATTTACAAATGGGCAGCACATCGTCGCCGCCGCTGGCAATCGTGCGAATAATATCCGTCTCAGTGCGCGTACACGCTGGCGCTGCCTCTAAAAGCAAGGTGGTGGCTTGTTTGGCAGCATCCCCGGTCAAACGACTGCGAATCTCCGTTAAATCCATGGAGGTTTCTAATGCAGCAAAATCACCTTCTATCACACCAAAAAGAATATCAATCACCTGATTAAATTGATTTTCTAACCATTCCGGCGGAATTAGCAAATTGGTGATTTCTTGCCACGCTTCACGGTTTTCCCGCGCAACCCGTTCCCCAATTGCTCCTAGGGAAATTTGAGCAAGCGCCCCTTGGGTAGCGGTATCGGAGTCTTGTGTGGCAGCCGCATCAATAATCGCGGGCAGCGTCACAGGCAATAAATCGTTAAAAATATCGGGATTTGCAAACGCCGTGCGATAAGTTTCTGGGTTAATCATCGTTTGGGCGAAGGCAAAGTTGCAGGCTGCCACCACAAACAACGGCACTATCCCCATCACCAAGAACACTGCCAGAGTACGTCCAACCCACTTCATGGTGCATCCTCTGCGAAAGTTAAATAGGGTGGCTGTGCGCCCGGCAAGCCAGAAACCATTGCTGGGATTGCTTGCTCCCCAATCGTTAAAGCCGTTCCCGGTTTTGCCGCCGCAATTTTGACAATTGCCAGCGCATATAATGTCCCATCCGGCGCTTGCACACTGCTGGTTAATTCACCAACCGCTTTGCCATCCATGAAAATAGACGCAGGCGCTTCAACAAATTGTGCCAAGTCAAGCGATACCAATGTGCGGGCAATCCGGGCGCGGCTCTCCATACGGGCGATAATTTCTTGCCCGGTATAACAGCCTTTGCTAAAACTTACGGCGTCCCATAAGCCCACTTCTAAGGGCAAATAGTCACCGCTGATGTCGCGCCCAGCAGGATAGCCCGCCCGAATCCGCAGCACATTATACGCCAAAGACCCGGCAGGGATTAACCCATGCGCTTGCCCAACAGCCATTATGGTTGCATATATCAGCGCGGCATCAGCCTGATGCATCACCAATACCCAATGCTGACCACTTAATTCTTTACGACGGGCAGCAAAAAGAGTTGCACCTTGCAGGGTAAGTGTTTGCCCATGTAGCGGTTTTAGGGAAATCATTCCGGGCGCTAACGCTTCCATAATGGCATCGGCATTCGCCCCATGTAGTGCCAATTGAACTGTTTCTGAGGTTGTATTCTCAATTGTGACGTTATCGTTGAAGAAAATTTGCCGCTGCAAAAAAGTGGCTAAAGCATCGCTGCGCCCCGGTTCGGTGATAAGCAGCACATCATCAGCCCGATTATAGACCAATGCCCGGTCTAAAATGCGGGCAATAGCCGTCGTAAAAACTGTGACCCGCCCTTCCCCCTCTCCCATGTCCAATAAGTGATTGGTAGACATCCGATTGAGAAAGGTATGACGGTCAGCACCGGATAAGCGTAAGCGCCCTTCATGCGAGCGCACTAACAGAATCGCGGCTTCCAACCCTGCTCGGTATTCAGCGGCTAGGTTGCCATAATGCAGTGGAATACCATCAACAGCCAAGACTGCGCCGTAGTGTTCATGAAGCGGGGTCAGGCTCATGGGTCATACGCTCCTGGCGGCATTTTTGTAGCACATCTTCTAATTCTTCCGCCGCTTTCTTCATCTGGTTATCTTCATTCACAATCTGGTAATCACAATCAGGCGCAAATGGCAATTCCAAATCACGAGCGCGAATAAGCCGTTCTTGAATCACCGCGTCGCTTTCTTTACGTTCAGCGTGATTCATACGTTCTTTCAGCGTTTTTAAGCGTTCTTCGTCGGTTTCGCCCGGAACGGTAATAAAAATCAGGACAACATCATGGGGATACGTTTCACGCAAAATCTTCGCACCCAAGACTTCAATATCAGCAATCAAGTCGCGCCCGACGTTTAATGCGTTTTCGACCGGCGCACGCAGAATGCCATAAAATTTATCGTGCGTCACTTCCTGATGTTCCAGCAAATCGCCAGCAGCCAGTTTACGCTGAAATTCTTCCAGCGTGACGAAATAATGGTCATAGCCTTCGCGCTCTTGGGGGCGCATCTGGCGCGTTGTAGCGGTAACAAGTTTATCCAGATTATCGAACCGCTGGAGCATTTCTTTCATCAAGGCATTCTTGCCGGCACCCCCCGGACCGACTAACACAAACAAGAGTCCGCGTTGTTTTTCAAAGACAACCATGCTGCAATTTCTCCGGGCTTTTTTGGCAGTATTGATAAAACCAAGTGTAGCCAGAAGCGGGGACTTACACCAGCGGGAGTTCACAAATAAAAACAGGTTTTGGCAGCCTCACCAAAACCCGTTTTTGTATTAATTACACCTCATTTTAACCGCCGTCAGCGATGGTGATATTAGAGAACCACCAGCTATCCAGCCAATCAATATTCGGTGCAGTTTGTACGGTTGTGTTTTGCGGATCACGCCCGGTAGGTGTATCGAAACGCATCGGTACAGTTAAACGATTCAGTCGGAAGCGAATGACCACTGATTTTTGACCGGCATATTGGCTCAAATCATGGGTCTTAAGCTGCCAACCACCATCCGGTTGCTGTGCTGGATCGGGCATGGACGTACCATTATAGTTCGGGCTGCTAAAGCCCGGCGGAATCACTTCCAATTTGACATTCGCGCCGGCACTAGCGTCAAAGTAATCCAGCCGCAAGTTGTAAGTGCCTGGGGTGAGTGTACGATCCACTTCAAGCGACGTTGTACCTTGGTTTTTCCAGTTATCAATCATCAAGCAACCTGTTGTGAAGGTTCTATTACCACCATTGGTGGTTGCCTGTCCACTCTGGGTAACCACGCCATTGCCATCCGCACAGCCTGCGCCACCGGGATAATTCAGCCACAAACGCACGCCGTCATCTGCCGTAGTACGGAACTTGATTCTCATCGTGTTTGGAATGGTAAAAGTGCGTGTCCAAACTACCGAAAAGTTATCGTTAGCCGCGCCAACAAATGGCTGTCCGCTGCCCCAGTTGTAATCAATATCGGATACAGGTGTTAAGTTTTGGGACTGAGGTGCTGTTTCCGTTAGGGTTCGATTCGGATGGTATCTACCCATCCACTGCCCCGACCAGAAACTCGGTGGCAAAGCACCCGCCAAGCCATTTTGCGTCCAGCTAAAGCCACCATCCGTCGAGACTTCAAAGCTGGCAAAACCCGTCAATTCATGCACAGTATAGTATTGAATATAGGGGCGTATAGCTTGGCTCAGATCCAGCGTGCCATTCAAAATCAACGATGAACTCGCGCGTGGCACAGCGGGAATATCCGGGAATAACAACCCCACGCCTTGTTTGGGGCTATCTGAGAACGAGAAGCTGTTGCTGCCTGTCGAAAGTGTCATGACAGCGCCGCCCGTTCCTTCAAAATATTCCAAGATGAAGCGGTATCTGCCGGTGGAATTGCTGGTGCCACTTTCATTCGCAACGCCATCACCATTGCTATCAATCATGACACTCGCGCCGGCGGCTGTCAAACGGGCAGTACCCATGCTCACAGTACGACCATGATAATTCCAGTCATTAATGATATTCCACACCTTGCCGCACAATGGGTCATCGTTAGCGGCAGGACTACCCGGCACAGAACAGGGCTGCGGTATCTGTCCGGTATCGGTGACATAACGTAGGCGATGCCCATCATCCGATGCGCCGATAAACGTATAAACCCCCGGTTGAACCGTCACCCCCACAATCCCTGAAGTGAGTTCCCAGCGACCAAGAAAGTTATTGGTCATGTTGAAGGGACCGCCGTTCCCCCACTCGTTGTTGATATCTGTCACAATCGTTGCTCTGTCAGCGGGAACACCACCAAGATTATCGCTGCGCTGGGCGCGGGCAGCACCTGTTTCTGAGAAGAACCTATCCCCACAGGTACGTATATCACTATTGATGCTGGCACATTTATCGGATGGCGATTTCATGTTCCAATAACTAACATTCCAAGTAGAGGAACCTAGCGATGCGGGACCGCCACCAGTACCGTAGTAGAATTCGGGGTCTAGTCCCCATTTGCCTTCGGTCAGCCAGTTATTCAGGTTACGAGCGCCATCAAACAGCGATGAACCGGGTTTGATAACGATATTGCGACCGGGATCATAATGCCGCACAGAAATCGCATCAATGTACCAACCGTCCCGTTGTTCATTGCGGACATAAGCATCCAAGACAAAGCGAATGCGAATGCGTCTGCCAGGGTTGGTGGTTTTGGCATATTTATCTAGCGAAACCTGAATGCGATTCCAAGTGACATTTCGCAAATTTTCGACTTGCCAAACGGTTTCCCATTCGCTCCAACCATACTGCTTTTCATAACATTGGGCGTAACCACTGGTACATAAGGTGCCAATCAGTGCAGGGTCTTCATAAGATACCTGCACCCGCGCAAAATCATCATCGCCAATGGCATAGCGCGTCCAGAAATACAGCGATGGACGTTCGGTGGCAAGCACCCCGCGCAAGTCAATGATTTTATTCATCTCCAAGACGCTAAAAGTATCATGGAGTGAAGGCTCTAGGTTATGATACTGGTCATGGTCCGGCTCGGCTTGCGATTGTAAGCCGGTGGCATTGTCGTGGAACCCTAGCAAGCCATCTTTTTGCATCCAGTTAATCACGCTCCAATTACCGCCAAAGTGCCACCCACCCGTGAACAAATCCGGGTTATTTTCCAAGCTATCCGAATAGATTTTGCCGCTGCCAAAGATGGGTGAACCGCCGCCTGTGGTCAGCGCCGTCCCAGTGTTATCGGTGCGCGTTTCGCCGCTGGGCCACAAATACCATACATCCTCTACTTTTTCCTCAAACTTGATGTCATCCAGATAGATGCCATCGGCAACACTGCTGGTGCTGTTGTTTGTCTCGAACCGGAAACGAAACACAATATCATCTTCAGTCGCAGTCGTGGTGTCATTCGTGGCAATCGCATTCAAAATCGGCTGCATGTCAATTTCGACACGTTCCCAGTTTAGCTGGACAAGGGTTTCTTGGTTCGTTGCCGCAGGTCCGCCGCTAGTCGTCATGCGTTCACGATATGCCCATAAGACTTTCCATGAAGTGGTATTTTCTGATTGTCGTTTCCATTCGACAAAGAGATGGTCGCCACCACCCATATCGCGCCGCCACCAGAACGTCATAAACGGATTATCGGGGACAGTGCCAACAGCCTCGCACAATGCAGCGCCCAAATTACAGGCAGGTGATTTCGCATTTTCCGGCGTATCCAAGCGCATATCAAATGGATTCTTCAGTTCCAGAATGATATTAGAGTTATGGAGATAATTGCCCCCTAACGAGTCGGTATACGCTGTGCCACTCTCACCTTGTGGCGGCAGATGCCCACCCACGACTTGACCCCACGGACCTATCGGAATCCAGTGGCGTGTTAGATTTGCTGGGTCTTCGGCAGTATCCACAAATGGGTAATCCGTAAAACGCGGACGGTCTTGCCGTTCCAGTTTAATATCATCTATGAACCAACCATTGCCAGCCGTCGTCGGTGTATCAGCCTGTATATGAACGAGCATGGCAAAACGCAACCGGAAGCGGTTAATCCCAATATCTTTTAAACGGACAATCACTTTTTGGAAGACATTGCCATTGGTACTAGCACCATTAATAGTGCGTTGTACTAACGCACCAGCAGGAACAAGCTGCCAGTTGGCTTGATTGCCATAGAGATAGTCATCGGTGGTATATTGGATTTCCAGCCCGGTAAAACGGCGCAAGTCATAATTGTGCCAGAATGTCAGGATCGGGTCGCCCGTATCGCCGTCTTCATCGGTCATCCCCAACGGATCATCTAAATCAATGAAGCCATCAAATTCGAGCCAATGAATCCGCAAATCCGGATTACTGGACTGGGCATTATTGCCACTGTTAAAACTGTTTTTGGCATAGATGACATTCGTGCCGGGGCTTTCGTGCCATGCCATCCCAGCGCCGCCCATCGTTTTGCCAATTTCAGCAGTAAGTGCCCACTGCCCGCTGGTGATGAAATCGTCAGCATGTTTGCTATCGTTCAAATTCCAACTGAGTGCCGTGTATAAATCACCGCCAGCATTGACCCGTCCACGGGTGGCATTGTCTATTTTGATGCTATCCAGCCACCAACGAATATTCGAAGCACCCGATGAAGGCGCACGCGACACGCCAAAACGAATGGCTAATTTACGGCTGCCGCCCGGTTGCAACGCTGGATGATTTTTGAGGTCAATGGTTTGGTATGTCCAGTTGTAGTTATAGCTATTGCCAGTGTGCAGTTCATATTCTTCAAAATCTCCCGTCCACGCCCCATATACTTGGAAATCAGTGGTGACTGTCGTTGGAATATTCCGCAGGTTTTGGTAATCGCCAATTTCAACCCAGGTGCGGACACCTGGACCGGTATTCCAAAAATCCCAGAATGTTAGAAGTGGTTCGGTCATGGTCAATGGAATTTCGACATAACCACGCAATTCCAGATAACATCTGTTACCCGCTTTCAGGCTTTCAGACCGGCGATTACCGGGGGCATATTCATCCCAGCTAAACTCTGGCGAGTCAGCTTCATCGCGCTGACGAATATTCGCCCAATTACAACTGGGCGCACCGGGGACTTTGATGCCGGCACCATCAATGCGGGCATCGTCCGGGTTCGCCTGATAATTGGGACTGCTCATGCTCACGTTAATCCGTGCATCACCCGAATTTTCCCGATATTCCACGACGATAACATAGGTTCCGGGCTTCACCGTGCGCTGAATATTAAAATAGCTGCCGGGTGCCGCGTTCCATCGGTCCACAATCAAACACTGGTTAGAGGGATTGCCTGTGCCGTTATAACCCACAAAGGCATCATCATAAATCTGACCTGTACCCGGTAGCGTGCCACTGGTCACCCCTGTGGACGAACAATTGCCAGGCAGCGCCGTTTTGGGGTCAGATGAACCGCCATAATCTACCGTGCCATCCGTACTCCTGCCCAAAATCCAAATGCGTAAGCCATCATCCACGGTTGGAATATCAAATTGCAGTGTTGTCAGTGCTGACACTGACTGCCCAATATAAATTTGGCGTCGCCAACGAACACTGAACGTTTCTTGGTCAAAATTATTGATGGGTCCGCCGCTTTTCCAGTCGAAATTGATAATACCCGTCGAGGTGCCGGTGGCATCTAACTGGCGATTAAACTTCTCATGAACTGGAACACCATCTAAATCGGGGTTAGAAAAATACTGCCCGTACCAATCTTCGTTCGCCAAATACAAGTTGTTATCCAACCGCCACACACTGCGATCATTGGCACTATCTGTCCAGGGTGCCACAAATGTCACATCTGCCTTGGTGGGGGTTGGCGTGATTGTGAACGTCGGTGTGAAGGTGGCTGTAGGGACAGTAGCAGTAGGTGGAAGTGTCGGAAGGAGAGGGTCAATCGTCGGTGACGGCGGTGCCGGTGTCCGGGTCGGTAACGGCACTTCGCCCGGCGTAATCGAAGCAACTGCCGTCATCGTATTCCAGAAATCTAACGCTACCAACGGCGTTTCATTGGGCGCAAGGCGATCCCCTGCGACCACTTGATCTACCGTATCACGGAATACATTGGCGATGGCTGGACCAGTCGCTGCTAATGCAATCCCAAAGCCCAAGATAACCAATGTCACAATCAAGGCATATTCAACCAATGCCTGACCGCTTTGTTGGGTTTGTCGTTTTTTTATGTCTGCCATAATGGTTCCCCTGCCAGATATCCAGGTGGTTCGATGCCTATGCATCATGATTCTGATAATTATACTACCCGATAATGCGTGATTCTGGGTTTAATTTCTTGTTGATAGTTGTATAGTTTCTCAGACAAGATGGGCTTGCTTTTCGCTCACTTTATCATGTTCAGTTAGAAAAGGATAGATATTCGTGGCACATATTATTGATGGTCAGGCAATTGCTCGCAAAATGCAGGCAAAAATTGCCGAGGATGTAGCAGTATTTAAGGCGCACTATGGCTATGCGCCGGGTTTGGGCGTCGTCATGGCAGGCGATAATGCCGCATCGCAAATGTATGTTCGTATGAAGCGCCGTGCCTGTGGCGAGGTGGGCATGGAATCGTTTGCGACCTTAATAGATGCCAATACCTCCCAAGCGGAGGTTGAAATCGCTGTGAAAGCCTTGAATGATAATCCAGCGGTGCATGGCATTTTGATTCAACTGCCCCTCCCCCCCCACATTGATGAAGAAAAAGTGTTGGGACTGGTGAGTCTCGATAAAGATGTGGATGGTTTTCACCCTGTCAATATTGGCGCATTGGCAATGAAAGGACGTGAACCTAATTTTGCCCCTGCCACTCCATCGGGCTGTATGGTGCTATTGCAGGAAGTTGGCGCAAAAATCAGCGGCGCGAATGCCGTTGTGATTGGACGCAGCAATATTGTGGGGCTGCCTGTTGCCATGCTGCTGCTAAAAGCTAATGCCACCGTGACGATTTGCCACAGCCGCACTGCCGATTTACCGGGACTGGTGCGCCAAGCCGATATTGTGATTGCCGCCATTGGGCAGCCTGAATTTGTGAAAGGCAGTTGGCTAAAACCGGGCGCGATAGTGATTGACGTTGGCACCAACAAAGTTGACGATGCCAGCACCGAAAAAGGCTATCGTTATGTAGGTGACGTGGAATTTGCCAGTGCTGAACCCGTTGCTGCGGCTATCTCCAAAGTTCCCGGCGGCGTGGGTCCAATGACGATAACCATGCTGCTGCAAAACACACTCCTTGCAGCACAACGACTAGCGGCAAAATAGTTCACAAATTTAGTGAGAGAAAACCGTATGAATCCGCTAGAACGAGCCTTAATTTCGTTACAAGGTCTCACTGTTGGAGATGCATTTGGCGACCAACTGCCCCTAAAGCCAGAAGCCGTTGAACAAATGCTATCAAGTCGCGCATTGCCACCCCCTATTTGGCGCTGGACAGATGACAGCAATATGGCATTTTCAATCGTTGCGATACTTCGGCAGTATGGAGAAATTAATCAAGATGCTTTAGCTCAGAGTTTTGCTATGCACTATGATGTTTCGCGCGGTTACGGTCCGTCTGTTCACAAAAAGATGCGGAAAATGCGTGAAGAAAATGCCCGCTGGCAAGATGTTATTGCTATAGATGGATCTGCCTCTTATGGCAATGGTGGCGCAATGCGTGTTGCTCCAGTTGGCGCGTACTTCGCTGAGAATTTACCTCGTGTTGTCGAGCAAGCAAAACTATCAGCAGAAGTCACCCATGCTCATCCTGAAGGTATCGCAGGTGCAATAGCTATTGCGGTGGCAGCGGCTTTAGCGTGGCAACTTAAAGGGCAGCAACCTCCTGATAGACAAGCTTTTCTCGATATGATTTTACCCTATGTCCCTGATAGTGAAGTTCGTGAAAAAATTCGTCATGCTCGGAATCTTGCTCCCGGGGCATCAATTACATTAGCGGCTGCCGCATTAGGCGATGGGCGTTTTATCACGGCGCAGGATACTGTGGCATTCACATTATGGTGTGCCGGAGAAAAAATGGAAAATTATGAGGAGGCACTATGGTTCACCCTCAGCAAATCCTGTGATAGAGATACCAATTGTGCGATTGTAGGGGGTATTGTGGTTGGATACACCGGAATAGAAACTATCCCCACAGAATGGCATAACCGCCGCGAACCTTATCCTGAATGGTTCAATAAGGACTCCTAATGGCATTAATAACCAATCTTGAAGAAATTCACGCCCTAGCAACGCAGCGCCATGATGAATTTGAAATCATGCGATATATGCTGGAATTTCTGGATGACATAGAGGATGCCCAATTGGATGCCATTGTAGAGACTATTGCTGCACCCATTATCGCCGCCATTGATTGTACACAATGCGCTAATTGCTGCCGGTCATTGGATGTGTATTTGACGCCCGATGATGCCCAAACGCTTTCCCAAGGCATTCACATTCCGCTAGAGGCTATTTCAACTCAGTATCTCGACCATACATTAGCAACCGTAACAGGCGAATGGGGTAAATTTAAATTAAAACCATGTGTTTTTTTGAGGGGCAATCTGTGTTCTGTTTATGACCATCGCCCGGATGCCTGCCGCCGCTATCCACAATTTACGCCGGACTTTCGCTGGACATTGGCAGATACGATACAAGGCGCGGCACTCTGCCCAATTATTTATAACGTTCTGGATGCTTTGGCAGCACAGGTAGACAACATCGTAAAAAAACTCTAAAAGTCGGAATTGGCTGCAACGCATAGTATTCTTGCGCGTATTAGGGTGTAGAAATGCATACGAAAATCCCTCTGCACCCGAAAATACTTATCGCAGAGGTCACGATAAGGAGACATCACCATGACCGACTCTAAACGCTTGTATCGCTCGCGGATTGATAAAAGTGTTGCCGGAGTATGCGGCGGCATTGCCAACTACTTCAACATTGACCCCACATTAGTCCGTATCATATTCGTCATTCTCACCTTGATGGGTGGACCCGGCTTGCTGCTGTATATCGTGCTGTGGCTCGTCATGCCCGAAGCGCCCGAACCCGATGTGATTTATCACAAAGCCAAGAATGACGACTACTAAGCCTTCTAAAATTCCCGCTGCAATCGGCAGTCGCAAAATCCCGCCCTTACACCTAAAATCTGGCGGGATTTTGCATTTAGGGGGCAAATGTTTTTCGCAAATGCGGGATTAAATCCGCCGCAGTTTGCACAGATTTGGCACAATCCAGCAGCAAAAAACGCCCTTCATGGCGTGGTTTGGAGTGGGCAAAACTAGCGAGACGCAACTGCTGTGTTCCAATTGCTTGATAGCCACCCGCTGCTTCGATATGCCCGGCAACGATGACACGCTGTTCATACGAACTCAATGCGGAGATATGCTGCAAAAATGCTTCGACAATTAAACTATAACCCGCAACATGCCAGCCCTGTTCATTGGTCGTAAATAACACATCCCATAACAAACGATAGTCTTGGTTGCTCTGACTCAGCAGTTCAGCACGCAGCAAATCTGTAAAACGTGGGTCATATTCATCATCTAGGGCGTGATAATAAATTGCCTTAGTCGCATATTCGATGCTGCGTTTGAGCGCCACAATATCGAAATCCCGCTGAATCATATCATCGGTTAATTTGATTAATGCCTCATGGTCAAAATTCAGGACAACATCGGCAATTTCAACGGATTTCACTGCTGGCGATGCTCCCGCATGGGTGATGAGAACCCCGGCTTTTGTCCGCACATACAATGGCAGCGAACACAAAAATGCCATCACATCTTTGCGCCGATAAGTTGCATCAGATTGTTTATCTAAGCGCGATAACGCCCGTTCAAACCGTGATGTAAACTCCACCTCACCTTTGGAGACGACCATGCCATAAACATGCGGCATCTCATGGTTGCCCATCAACAAAACGATTTTGTCGCGTCCCAGCGCCTGTTGCAAATTCATCACATCTAACAACATTGACAGGCTGTGGTCATCCTGTTCTTTACCATACCCATGAATCAAATCACCACATAGGATGAGCCGTTGGACTTCCCCAGACTGATATAACTCCAAAAAAGTATCGCGCACATGCTGAAAGACTTGCCCATCCCCATGCAAATCGGTGACGACCATCGCCACGCCAGAATCAAAATCCACAACTCGTTTTTGAGATGTCAACGTGTTTTATCCTGTATCTTTAACGTGCCAATGAATTGAGCCACTTTAGTACCACCACCATCGCTTTGACATCATCGGCTTGGTACGCGCAAGCATCTAAAATGCGCTGTTCATCGCCAGTTCGCAGCCAATATTGATAATCCTGAAACGCCATAAACCAATCTTGATAGCCTGACCATGCAAATCCCATGTATGCCGCCACTGTTTTCAGCGATGTGCCTTGCGCTGGAATCTGAATGATACGCTTGAACGTATGATGCAAGTCGTACAGGCGTTTTTCCAGCCGATAGACCACATGGCGCGGTGCCGTCTTTTTCATCACGCCCGCATCAAATCCTGTCCAATGCATGATGGCATTTTGGTTGGTAGCCATTTGGCTAGCAAAAAATGACCAGGCAGCATCGGCACTTGGCGCAACAAAAATCGTGGCAGTTAGCGATGTAATGTCGGCAACATGAGGATTCACCAAAACCACCCGCGTTTCGTTCTCCAAATCCGACCAACCAATGCTCCAAATGTCGTTGGTTTGCGGGTTCGTCTCAATATCGAAGCACCAGACGGATTGTTGGCATTCTTTGGGCAATATCGCGCACCAAATCGGGCGTTGTTCCACCCATGCCCGCGCTTGAGCATGAATGGCTGGCGCGGTGGTTTTGCCGATATAACGAATTTGCAGCAGGTCATCCACTGACATTGCCACAACTTGGTGCAGCGTCATGATGCCTTTTTGGCGCAAATGGGCTTGCGCTTCGCGGTGCAAACCGTTCAACAGCGAAACAGGCAAAGAAAATAATGGGTCAGTGGTCATAGGTTGAGGTGAAAGGCTGTCCTAGAATAGAAAAATCTATTATAGAACAACCTTTCGAGGAGGAGTCAATGATTAGTACCCCAACACCGCCACCACATCTTTAACAGCATTGGCGCTGTTATCCAACATAGCTTTTTCTTCGTCGTTCAAATCCATGACGATAATTTTTTCGATACCTGTCGAACCCAACACGACTGGCACGCCGATGAACAACTTTTCATAGCCATATTCGCCATTGAGAAGCGTCGCACAAGCGATGACGCGCTTCTGGTCTTTGAGGATGGCTTCGACCATTTCAACAGTGCCAGCCGCCGGAGCATACCACGCGCTAACGCCAATTAACCCCACGATTTCACCGCCGCCTTTGCGCGTGCGGTCAATAATGGCTTGCAATTTATCTTCTGCCATCAGTTCCCGCACCGGAATACCCGCAACCGATGTATGACGTGGCAGTGGCACCATCGTATCACCATGACCGCCCAACACCAAGCCATGAATATCACGCACGCTCACGCCCAATTCCATCGCTAAAAATGTCTTATAGCGAGCAGTATCCAGTGATCCGGCTTGCCCAATGACACGATTCGCCGGAAAGCCACTTTCTTCCAGCACCACATGGCACATGGCATCCAACGGATTGGAGACGACAATCAAAATCGCATTGGGGGAGTATTTGACGACTTCGCGGGTGACTTGCCCCACAATATCCTGATTGGTTTTGACCAATTCATCACGACTCGGATATGTGCCATCGGGCTTCTTTTTACGCGGCACACCCGCTGTAATGATGACCACATCGGAATCGGCTGATGCAGCATAATCGCTGCCACCCGTAATATGCAGGTCAAAATCCATCACGGGTCCCGATTGTGCCAAATCCAGCGCCTTACCTTTTGCCGCGCCTTCAATAATATCAATCAAGACCACATCTGCCAGTTCTTTGCTGGCAATCCAATGAGCGCAGGTTGCCCCAACATTCCCCGCGCCCACCACTGTCACTTTTTTGCGTGCCATAGGTTCTATTTACTCCTTGCAGCGTCAATAAACATCAAAAGAACCGGATTATGATAATCCGATTCCGGCTTTGTTGGCAGGGGTAGCTGCATGACATAAGACCTGTTTTTTAAGGCAGAATGGGTATTCTAGGCAAATTTCCACATTAAAAAGAATCGGTATTGTGATGTACCTTTAGATGGGGCGTTGCCGCCAATTCGACTAAACGCCAAGCGGCATCATCTTTTTCTAGGATGGTGATAGATGTGTTTTCAATACCCTTGCCGATAAGCGCATCGGGCGAAAAAAGTTCCAGCAATAAGCGCCGGATAGAGCCACCATGCGTCACGAGCAGAATCGTTTCGCCTTCGGCGGCAGCAGTTAGGTCTTGGAAAGCGGCAAACATCCGTGCCTGCAATTGCAACCGTGATTCGCCGCCCGGCACAATGAAGCCATCGTCATGATGCCAATGGTTATGTTCCAGCGGATACAACTCAGCAATTTGGCTGCGGGTTAGCCCCTGAAATCTGCCCAAATTCACTTCGCGTAACCGAACATCGGGTATGATGTCTAAATCTCGTCCTACGGCAACTGGGCGGGCAGTATCTAACGCCCGGATTAAATCGCTGCTATAAATGGCATCTAAAGGGGTATCTTTGAGATGTTGTGCCAAACATTGCGCTTGATATTCCCCTTCGGCATTCAAGGGTACATCCAAGTGTCCCTGCCAGCGTCCATTGCTGTTATAATCAGTTTCACCATGTCGTACCAGCAGCACGCGCCTGATTGTCATAATTCTTTCCTGCATTGTCTTGACGATTAATGAGCATGAAGGCACAATTTAAGCACAAAAATGCAAGATTACTACCCGGAGAGAAGGTATACGTGACCGAGACACATCAAGCAGCACCTGCTAACACTTCTTTGATTACCGGACTAGCGATGGTTGGCGGTCTGGGATTGACGATTATCGTTGTGGCGCTGGGTTTAGGGGTCATTATCCCCAACGCCGATAACAATTTTGTTGGGCTAGCGGTCTTAACTGGACTGGTGATTCTCATCAGTGGTATTGGTGGTTGGTTGGCAGTTGTACAGCCCTTCACGCATTTTGATGACATCAATATTCCCGCTGAAGATGACCATCATCATGAAAGCCACAGCGAAGACCAAGCTGAAACAGCGGCAAAACACTAACACATGACAATGGAAACGCCCAAACGCAAACCCTACGGCGAATCTTTCGCCGGGGTCGTGTTCAAAGTAAATGAGCATATTCTGTTGGCACGCACTGCCCCGCCCGATGTTGAAGTGCTGCACAGCGGTTCATTTGTGCTGCGTTATGGCATTGCTTATCTGGAAAAGCCGCAGTACAGCATTGTGCCGGGGCTGGTCGCGGTGGATTATGGCGACATTCTAGCAGGCGAGGAAGCATGGCATTTTTTGTTTCATCGCAGCAATCTTTATCCGCGTGCCGACGTAATAGGGTATCGCAATGACGGTGTAGATGAGATGATCGTCGTGAAAAAACTGGATTTTATGCAGCCCATCACCATTCTGGTCTATGCCGATTCACAAACGACAACGCCCTTGGCACAACCCACTGCCATCATTGCCAATGAGACGGAAAATTTTCCGGCATGGCTGCTGCAATATGGCAAATTCTATAAGACATTGGCAGATTGGCAGGCAGTACAGCAATGAGCGATGATAATACTGATGAAAATATTGTAGCAGATGATTGGTCGCCGGAGCATCGTTCCGGTGTCGTAGCGGTGGTGGGGCGTCCGAATGTCGGTAAATCCACCCTGATTAATGCCATTTTGGGGCAAAAAATCGCCATCACCACCCCCAAACCGCAAACCACCCGCCGCCAGCAGCTAGGCATTCTGACTTCTAACGAAGCGCAGGTTTTGTTCATGGATACGCCGGGTATTCATAAGCCCCACAACAAACTCAGCGAATACATGTCGTTTGCCGCCGGGGATGCCCTCAAAGATGCCGATGTGATTCTATGGATTTTGGATGCAACGGAAGCCCCAAGTGGCACCGACCGTTACATCGCAAACGTGATGAAAGATACTGTCCCCAATACGCCGATTATTCTGGCGTTGAACAAGACGGATACACTCAAAGGGGTGCATAACTTTACGCAGCATTTGGCACTCGTGCCGCATGTGATTGATTTTAAGATTAGCGCGTTAAAAGGCACCCAAGTCCCGGAATTGGTCGCAAAACTGACTTCAATGTTGCCATTGGGCCCACGCTATTATCCGGTTGACCAAGTGAGCGATGTCAACTTGCGGTTTATTGCGGCGGAAGTCGTGCGCGAAAAAATCATCATGAATACCGAAAAAGAAATTCCCTATGCCGTCGCAGTAGCGATTGAAGCCTTCTCCGAAGGTGAGGAACGCACGACCATAGAAGGTGTCATCTATGTAGAACGCGATTCGCAAAAAGGCATCATCATTGGCAAGGGTGGCAGCATGATTAAAACTATCGGCACGCAAGCCCGCCTTGAATTACAACAGATTTTAGAGCAACCCGTTCATCTGGAACTGCGCGTAAAAGTGCTGAAAAATTGGCGTGATGATGAAGCTCTCATGCGCCGCTTGGGGTATCGCTTGCCCAAAAGAGGTGACGACGATTAACGCTGCGATAAGTATTCTCGCCCAGTTTGCACATCTTTTTGAATCTGGGCGATGAGTTCTTGGATACCATTAAATTTCTGTTCGGGGCGCAACCGCTTCTCAAATGAGAGTGAGATACTCTTGCCATAAATATCGCGGTCAAAATCTAGCAAGTGGGCTTCCACCGTGATATTTTGCCCTTCAAATGTTGGGCGTACCCCAATATTGGTGACTGCCATAAATTTTTCAGACTCAATCGTCACCCAACCCGCATAAACGCCATTGCCCGGCAAAAGCTGTTCTGCCCACACTTCAATATTTGCCGTAGGAAAACCAATCGTGCGTCCGCGTTTTTGCCCGCTGATAACAACACCCTCCACAGTATAGGCTCGTCCCAGCCAATCATTGACTTTTTCTAAATCGCCGGCTGCCAGTGCCTCACGGATACCTGTGCTAGAAATGCGATGCTGCGCGTCGGGGTGTTCCAACAAATCCACGACTTGCACCGAAAAACCTTTTTGGCTGCCCTGTTCGCTTAAAAAAGCAACATTTCCTTCGCGTTTATAACCCAACGCAAAATCAGCACCGACCCATAACGAAGTCATTTTTAATTGCCGCAGCAGTCGGTCTACAAAATCAGCCGCCCGCATCTGGCGCACCGCCTCATTAAAGGGGTGGGTGATGACCATATCCACACCCAAATTCAAGAGCAGTTGGGCGCGTTGCTCTGGCGAAGTGAGATAATAACGTCCAGTAATCTGTTTGAGAACAACATCGGGGTGTGGATGAAATGTCAAGACAACGGCTTGCTGTCCGGCGGCGTCTGCCTGCGCTATCAGTTGACCAACAGGTTGTTGATGCCCACGATGCACCCCATCAAACACGCCAATCGTCACCATTGAAGGGTGTTCAAGCTGCACATCATCAAGCTGATAGAGATGGGGCATAGAAATTGTCATTTCCAAAGATTGCGAAGGTGAATTAAACTTAGCGAGAAATCATTATAACGATCTATGCCGCAGCGAAAAGGGAGGAAGCTGTTCAAAATTTGGGCTTGGCTACCCAACCCGGTCTCGCATTGGTCATCGCGCAAACGGTGGGTGCGAACACCGAGCGATATATTCATGCTCCCAGAGGCATTCACACTGTTGAAAATCAGGCTGGCAACTGGTCGTACCTGCTTCAGGATGGGCTTGGCAGTGTCAGAGGCGAAATCAGTGCTTCAGGTACGATGCTTGGCTCACGGTCTCATGCACCGTATGGCACAATATCGGATAGCACAGGCACTTTCAGCAGCAGTTTTGGTTATGCCGGAGAGCAGATTGATGGCAGTGGGCTGTCGTATAATCGTCTTCGTTATTACGCGCCAGCGTTGGGGAGTTTCCCTAGCCTTGATATCATCGAAGCTCCCAATCAATACACCTATGCATTCAATAATCCTATCAACTTCGTTGACCCATCTGGATTACATCCATGTTTTATTCCGCCTGTTGCTTTTGGCTGTGCTGCTGCATTAGTGGCAGGCGTAGTTGTTGCAGGAGGTGTGGTGGCTGCATCCAATCTCGCCAATATCGCATCGGGAAACATGGGAGGTGGATTTAATAACAACACAAACATCACTGAGGGATTGTTTGGAGTAGGATTTGTGCAATTAGGAATGAGTTTGAGCAATGCTCTGAATAATGTTAGTGGAGCAGTATTTGGAGAGAGTCATTTAAGACGGACAGGTGAAGGACCCATCGCTTTGCCTGGCGGTCGTCCAAACTTTGACCCGAAGGATGTTGAAAAGTTTGCTACTGCTTGCGGTGCGGCGTTTTTTGCGCTGCTATCGTCGTTGACAGGGGCAAGGGTTACGGATTTACAAAAAATAGATGTTAGAAAGAAATGCAATCCAAGTGAAGTACTTTTGTGGAAGCATCGCCTTCAACCGCGAAGTATCATTTCGCATATTGTTGCAAACGATCCTGCATATTTATATCAATTTAGTATAACTCATGATTATAACGAATATATAGCTACTAACGGTATTGTTAGTGTTAGAGCGGATGGAATCAGAGAAAGTGATTGCTATTTTGTTGACACAAAATTTGTTAAGAGCCCTGATAAGAGCCCATACATGCCAAACTCTACTGCCGCCGCGTTTCTCAGGGAGATAATTCGCTTAGATATAATTGATCAAATTGCCAGATATACCGCCCTTATTTATACTCCTTCTGTCCCAATTGTAGGTTTAGAAATAAATACAAATGAACCAGCGGCTTCGTTGTTTTTCCAAGCATTTCTAACTTTAACGCCTGGTGGAAGAGTAATTGTTAGATAAAGTACATTTACAGATCAGCGAGTGAAACATTATGAGTATAATGTATAGTATCATTCCATATACAGAATCTATGATAGATGAAACAACTATTAATTGGCTCTCTAGTTATAATATTATTTTGCCCACCAGTCTTCGTAGTGGCAGGTATCCAACTATTACAGAAATGAAAGATGTAATTCAGGAGATAAAATACCAGAATATTGCTTATCAGATCGGAGGTGGGTTTTGGATGGCTGATCTACAAATTTCTGATGTCTATTGGGTAATCATTGAAACAACAATAATTGGAAATGAAAACGAACCTCATAGATTTACTTTTACAGGTGATGAAAAAGCAATTATTGCTATTGTTGTAAATTTAGCAAAAAAATGTGGCACATTCATATTGGTAGCAAATGGGGAAAACCCTAAAATTATCACCTAAGTAATATATTGATATAAAGCGAACCGCCTGCGCTCAATGGGCGGCATCTCCTATGCTTATAACGGCGATGGCAACCGTGTTTCGCAGACGCAAACAGCAGGCAACATCGTCACGAAATACCTGCTCGACACCCAACCCGGTCTCGCATTGGTCATCGCCCAGACGATAGGCGCTAACACCGAGCGATATATTCATGCTCTAAGAGGCATTCACGCTGTTGAAAATAACGCTGGCGATTGGTCGTACATGCTTCAGGATGGGCTTGGGTCGGTGCGCGGCGTGGTGAATGCAACGGGGACTACCTAAAGAAACACCTTCTCTGGTTGCCACTGCTGATTTTCGCGGTGCAAAATCGCTGCTAGTTGTCCATCTGGCGCGTATGCCATCACAAGGTCAGCGGCGATAGGATTGTCCACAGGAATAGCGCGACCATGCCGAATCACGTCGAGTTGGTCAGCCGTCAAATCCAATGCGGCTCTATCCGCAAAAGCAGTGCGCGGTGAAATCAAAAACGTTTGCCAATTGTCTGGTGTGAGCATGTCCAGCGCCACCGCATTTTCTAGCGTAAATTGCCCGCTTTGCGTGCGTGCTAATGCCGTTAAATGCCCGCCAACACCCATCGCTTCGCCTAAATCATACGCCAAACTACGGATATATGTTCCGGCACTGCACGTCACTTGCAAGACAACATCGGGCAATGAACAAACAATCATTTCCAGCGCAAAAATGGTAATGCGGCGCGGTTGGCGCTCAACAGTTTGTCCAGCGCGTGCCAAATCATACAATTTTTTGCCACCTTGTTTGATGGCGCTATACATGGGTGGAATCTGGTCAATCGCGCCGATGAACGGCAAAAGTGCTTGCTGCACTTGTTCCGGTGTGAGATGCGTTGTATCGTGTTGTTGCGTGATACTGCCTTCAGCATCATAAGTATCGGTATTGATGCCGAGCCGCACGGTTGCCTGATATTGCTTCGTGCCATGCATGACATCATCACTCAGGCGGGTAGCACTGCCGATGCATAAGATGAGGACGCCCGTTGCCATCGGGTCAAGTGTGCCAGCATGACCCACTTTGTTGATGCCCTGCGTTTTCACGATACGGCGCACTTTGGCAACTACATCATGGCTGGTCATGCCTGCCGGCTTATGAACATTCAAAAACCCAGAAATCGTCATGGCACGTTACACAATGTCCAGTTTGCCCGCCGCCACTGCATCTTTGAGCAGCGGCAGCACCTTTGCCTTCACTTCGTCCAAAGTGCCATTCACCGTCGCGCCTGCGGCTTGTTTATGTCCCCCACCGCCCAACGCGAAAGCCACATCGGAGACATTAAAACCCGGTTTGGAGCGCAAACTGATTTCAACTTTCTGCTCCGGCTGTTCTTTGAAAACGACAGCGACCATCGCTTCGTTGACCTGATTCAAAAAACTGACCAAGCCACCATCGGTCACATCATCCAATCCCGCTTGCGAAACATCGGTCAATTGCACCGTACCTTGTATCACGCCATCTTCCAACATCACCGAAGGCAGCGCATGTTTCCACAAATCCACAACCCGATACGGGCGAGTATCCAGTGTTCGCGCTGTAATTTCCGTCAGCGATGCGCCGGCTTGCATTAATACTTGGGCAATTCGCAGGGTATTCGCGGTGACGCTGTTGACACGAAATCCGATGGTATCCGTCACCAAGCCCGTCAAAAGTGCCATTGCCGTATTTTTGCTCAGGGGATGCCCGGCAAACTGCCACCACTCAAACACAATTTCGGTGGCGGATACCGCCGCTGGAACAACCAAATGAATATCGCCAAACAGCGTATTGGTGATGTGATGGTCAAGATTAATCACCGTTTGGCTGTGCGCCCGCGCATATGCCCCCACTTGCCCGGTACGCGGCTCATCGCTGGCATCCGTCGAAATCATCACATCCCATTCGGCATTCGCTAGCGTGCGCTGGAATAAATGGGTGCCGGGCAAAAATTGCAAATAATCCGGCACAATATCATCATTGGCAACCGTGACCTGTTTGCCCATTTCTTGCAATGCCCATGCCAGCCCCAATGCCGACCCGATGGCATCACCATCGGGTTTGACATGGGTGACAATCACAATTTTTTGGGCTGTTTTGACGGCATCCAGCGCCGCTTGATATTGTGGATTATTCATTATCGTCGCCATCGTTGAGAGTAGCGGCAAGGGTATCATCCGGCGGAATAACCAAACCATCTATCAAGCGATTAATACGTTCCCCGTATTCCAGCGTGGTATCCCACATAAAATGCAGTTCGGGTGTACTTCGCAAGCGCACTCGTTTACCGACTTCGCGCCGCAAAAAACCGGAAGCGCGTTTTAACCCGGTAAGCACTTCGGTTTGGCGCGTCTCATCCCCCAGCGCATTCACATAAATGCGAGCAACCACCATTTCCGGGTCAAGCTGAACTTCCGTAATCGTGACATTGTGCAAGCGTGGGTCAGAGACCTCACGCCGCAGCAGTTCACTCAAAATCGTCTGGATGCGTTCTGACATCCGTCCTTGTTTAATTGCCATGCTCGTTATTGTTCTTTCCGGTTTACCAAGGCAAAACACCTATCTGCTTCTGGCAAACCCTTAATTCACGCGCTCCATGATGAAGAATTCCACCAAATCGCCCTCTTGGAAATCATTGAAGCCATCTAAGCTGATACCGCATTCAAATCCGGTACGCACTTCGCGGACATCTTCGTTAAAGCGTTTGAGCGAACTAATGGATGCATTATCCACCAGAATTTTGCCCTGTCGTTTAACACGGGCTTTGGAACCACGCCGGACTTCACCATCGCGTACATAAGACCCGGCAATCACGCCGATTTTTGAGATTTTGAATATCTGACGCACTTCTGCCATGCCAATTGTTTTCGGCTCGAATTTGGGGTCAAGCATCCCTTTCAACGCCAGTTCAATATCTTCAAACAGCTTGTAGATGATATTATAAGAGCGAATATCCACATTGCGGAAAGTGGCGGCAGACCGGGCGGCACTGCTGATTTCTGTGCTAAAGCCAATCACAATTGCTTTAGAAGCATCTGCCAGCATAACATCGTTTTCGTTTACTGCGCCCACTTCTGCCACAAGCAAGTTGACTTTGATGCCTTCTTCGTTCTTCTCGGAGATGGTTTGCAGGCTATCCAAAATCGGTTGCAACGAACCATGCACATCTACTTTGAGGATAATATTGAGTTCTTTGGCTTTACCTGCTCTGAACTGGGCAAAAATATCTTCCAGCGTAAAGGTGCGTGCCGGTTCTGTAAAAGCAGCAGCTTGCGCTTCTAAACGGTCTTCGGCAATGGTGCGAGCGACTTTATCATTTTTCACGCGCTCAAAACGCTCGCCCGGTTCTGGTGTTTCGTTTAAGCCCAACACCGATACTGGGGTTGAAGGTGTCGCTTCATCAATGGGCTTGCCATGTTCATCATACATGGCTTTAATACGACCAAAGGAGGTACCAGCAACCACCACCTCGCCCCGTTTAAGCGTGCCATTCAAGACCAACAGCGTCGCCATCGTGCCACGATTTCTATCTACTTGTGATTCGATAACGACCCCGCGCGAAATCCCTTGGGGATTCGCCACAAAATCATTTTCATCAGCGACTAACAAAATCGCTTCGAGCAGATCTTCCACCCCTTGCCCGTTCAAAGCCGCGACCGGCACCATGAGCGTGTCGCCATCCCAATCGTCTGGCACAACCCCTAATTCAGCAAGTTGTTGTTTCACACGGTCAATATTGGCATTGCGCTTATCAATCTTGGTGATAGCCACCACAATCGGCACATTGGCAACGCGCACATGATTCAGTGCTTCACGGGTGGTTGGCATCACCCCATCATCAGCAGCGACAACCAGAATCGCAATATCGGCACCTTGTGCGCCACGGGCGCGCATGGCGGTAAAGGCTTCGTGACCGGGGGTATCCAGAAAGGTAATCCAACGGTCTTGATGCTTCACACGATACGCGCCAATATGCTGGGTAATCCCGCCCGCCTCACCAGCGGCAACATTTGCCCGGCGGATCGTATCTAACAAGGTGGTTTTACCGTGGTCTACATGCCCTAGAATAGTGACAACGGGGGGACGGGTAATCAGATTTTCGGTTTTTTCACCAGCATAAATCTGTTCCCATTTGCGCGTCATATCTTCAGCGCGCTTATCTTCTTTTACCTGCTGCGCCAACGCACTTTCGGAAACAGCCTCAAAGCCCATTTCCTCAATGACCACCGCGGCTGTATCAAAATCAATTTGCTGGTTAATCGCCGCCATAATCCCATTGGCGATGAGGCGCTTCATGACCTCAATCGGGCTGGCGCTGGTAATCTCAGCAAGCTGCCGGACAGTTAAAAAATCCGGCACGATGATAGCATTTTTTTCTTTTCCCATACATTCTGTCTCCCATGGCTACAGGTAGCGACCGCGAGACAGGATGCAGCGGTTAAAATGCGCTAATCATGCTCTGTCTGGCGGCTAATAATGACTTGTGGGGGGTGGGTAATCACCCCCGGTTTTAAACGTTCTCGGTCAGCATCGGTCAATTTCACGCGCAATGCCCGACTTAACGCATCGGTCATGGCGGCACGCTGCCAGCACTCCGGTTTATCACACAGATAGGCACCCCGCCCGTGCAGTTTGCCCGTCGGGTCTATCACAACACCCTGTTCAGTACGGACGAGGCGCGTTAGCTGCCGCTTGGGGTCTTTATCGCGGCACATCACACACATCCGAATGGGTACGCGGCGGTTCATAGGCTAGAATCAGCCTTACTGACCATCATCATCGCTGGCATCCGTCATATCCAGATCGTCACCGATACTACCATCCCATAACACCGGACGTTTTTTACGCGCCTTGGCTTTTTTACGATCATGTTTCTCACGCTTTTTCTCTTGATGGATAACATCCGGGTCAATTTCGCCCTCATCCAACTCATCTACAATAACGCCCTCGGTTCGCTCTTCGCGTTTTTTCTTCAGGCGTTCCTGGCGTCGCCGTTCTTCGGACGCTTTATCATAATCATCTGTCGGGTAAGAACGAGAGCGCATTACTGACATAATGAGTGCCTTTGCGAGTCGGTTCCTTCAGCATGATACCTGACTAAAAATCATCATCCCAACCATGTCCACGTTTGCGGTTGGTCTTGTGCTTCCGTTTGGAAACTACTTCACCACTTTCCTCATCAAAAATCAACTGACGACGTTTCTGCCGTCCCTTTTTCTTATCGCGTTTGCCGCCATCCTCATCATCCTCGTCATCATCCGCCACCGCTTCTACCCAACCATCCGCTGGAATTTCGAGTATTGCTTCAATCTCAGGCACGGACGGCGCAACCACAACAGGTTCCGGCTTGACGACACCGCCAAACGCATCCAACACCAATTCTTCATCTTCGGCTGGTTCAACGGCAGCAGGGGCAGATTGTACAACAATCGGTTCAACCACATTCACGATTGGCGCAGCCTCTATTGGCACTTCAGTTGGCTCAACCAACTCGGCAAAATCAATGCCAGATTCCATCAACACGTCCAACGCCGATTGGATTTGGAACATGGGGTTATCAGGCAATTTAGCCACCAAGCGGTATAAACTGTCTTCGTCTACCAATGTGGCTAGCATCACTGCGCCCACATTGCCCAGCGGTTGTAATGCTTGCAGAATATCTTCGGATAGCGGCAATGCTGTCAGTGGCACTTCAAACAATTCTGCGGGCAAAGTAGACTTAACGGCTACCAACTGTTCATTGCGCGAGAGGCGTGCTTGTTCGCGCTGTGAATGCAATTTCCGTTCTATCAAATCGGCAAATTTGTTGAGGGTCGTATATTCTTCTGGCATGACCGTCATGCCGGCACTTTTCTTATCCATGATGCGCTGAACATCCACAATCATGACAGGGTGGGTTTCCACCAAATCCGATAGCGGTGGCATATCCAGATTATCCAAAGCCGATTGAACCGTTTCCACAACACTTTTAATATCAATCCGCCAACCAGTGAGCTTGGCAGCAAGGCGGGCATTTTGTCCTTCGCGCCCGATTGCCAATGACAATTGATCTTCTGGCACAATCACAATCGCCGTGCGTCCGGTATGAATATCATCTTCCAGATAAACCCCCGTAACACGCGCCGGACTGAGTGCCTTCGTGATAAAATCTTTGGGGTCATTGCCCCATTCAATCACATCAATGCGTTCATCGTGCAATTCTTTGACAATATTCTGGATACGCATCCCACGCATCCCGACACATGCCCCTACGGGGTCTATGCCTTCTTGGAGTGCCGCCACTGCCACTTTCGACCGATATCCAGCTTCACGGGCAATACTGCGGATTTCGATTTGTCCGTTATAAATTTCCGGCACTTCAATTTCTAGCAAGCGACGTAGCATATTGCGATGACTACGCGAGCAAACAATTTGCGGTCCCTTGTTGGTGCGCTTCACTTCCATCACATACACCCGCACTTTTTCGTGCTGGCGGTAGCGTTCACCGGGGATTTGTTGAGCGCGGGGCAAAATGGCTTCGGCACGTCCCAAACTCAGCGTAACCACCGATGAGTTCATGCTTTGCACTGTCCCGGTAATAATCTCGCCTTCACGGCTGATATATTCTTCGTAGAGCGAATTCCGTTCAGCTTCGCGGATTTTCTGGAGAATGACTTGTTTAGCGGTTTGGGCAGCAATACGTCCAAATTTTTTGGTTGTGCCTTCCACCTGCACCATCACAGTATCACCAAGTTGGGCTTCTGGATTGTAGAAACGGGCTTTTTCTAAAGAAACTTCAGTTCCGGGGATTTTCACATCGTCGGTAACTTCTTTTTCTACAAAAATCCGCGCCCGTCCGGTTGCCGGGTCAATGCGGGCTTCGATAGCTTGGGCAGCACTGGCGTTAGCATCGCGGCGATACGCCGAAACCAACGCGCTTTGCAGCGCATCCAAGACGACTTCCTGCTGGAGCGAGCGTAACTCGGCAATTTCATTAAAGGCTAGTTGCAGTTCATTCGGCATACTATTTCACTCCCACTCCGGTCAGGGGATGGTGAATCCGTTTTCCTTTCCAGGTCACTTGGTCTACATAAACGAAAAAGTGGGGTTTACCCACTTTTTCACACCTTACGATGGCATAATTTTAGCACGCTCGCCGCTACAAAGTCAAGATAGTGGCACACTTTCGCTGCGCTTAAGGCGGTGTGGCAGAGGGTGGCGCGGTAGGTGTTTGAGCAACTTGCGGCACATATAAGATTTGCCCGGCGCGAATCGCATTGGGATTTTCTAAACAATTTGCTGCGATAAGTTCGTCTACAGTACTACCTGTTAAAGTCGCAATCCGAGTTAAATTATCCCCCCGCTGGATTTCGTACTCTTCCCATTCTGCCTGCGGGGTACAAGTGCGTTCTGTGGCAGTAGGCGTCCCTACCCCCGTAGTCGCTGACGGCGTATCAGGGATAGCGGCAGTTGCACTCGGTATCACATTATCGGGTTGGGCAGTCGTCATAGTATCCAACGCCAAGGTTTTGGTGGGTGCTGGCGTCTGGGTGACATCGGCAGGCGCATTGTTGCCCAAATTACACCCCGATAGCACGCAACATAACCATACGCCAATTATCAAATGTCGCAAATCTGTTGACCTCTGTTTCCAGACTTGAACAAAAAATTCATGTCGGTCATGATATAATGCGCTCTTTGAATTGTCTACCAAGAAAAGCACGGCATGGCGTTGAGTACGTCCAAAATTATCCGAATAGGTATTCCCGGCATTATCATCAGTCTAGTGGCAATCTGGTTCATTGTAACCCAGATTGATTTAACCTTGTTTCTCGAAGCGTTACGCACTGCCCGTTACGTGTATCTTGTGCCGTGCGTGCTATTTTTGCTGCTCGGTTTGGTCACGCGGGCGCGGCGCTGGCAGGTCTTGCTGAACGATGCCTTAGTGCTGCCGCGTGCCTTTAGGATTATGAATGTCGCTTATTTGGTCAATGGTGTGCTGCCACTGAGGATAGGCGAAGTCGTGCGTGTATATTTAGCATCGCACGGCGAAAAATCGGTCCCGATACCGCAAACCACCAGCACCATTATTGTCGAGCGTTTGCTGGATTTGCTGGCAGTGGTGGTGATGATGCTCATGGCATTATCGGTCGCACCGGTGCCAGCCGAGTTGCAGCGTGCCGGAATGATTTCCGCGGGAATTGCCATCAGTGGATTTTTGCTGTTGGTATTGTTGGCAGCGAACCGTAATTTTTTGCATCGGTTGCTCGACCAAGTGTTGGGAAAAGCTAAACAGGAACAAAATAGCCTTTGGCAGCGTTTCCCGCTTAGGCAGTGGCTTGACCAATTTTTAGATGGACTCATGCCCATTACGCAGCCGCGCAAATTGTTATCCGTCTGTGGTTGGACGGCGCTTAGTTGGGTGTTATCAACAATCGCTGGATATTGGCTGATGTTTGCCTTTTTTGAACAAGGCGACATCGCCACGACCATGCTATATATCGCCGCCGCCGCGTTTGCGATTGCGCTGCCCGCTGTGCCGGGCAATGTGGGAACATACGAAGCCTCGATTTTGCTGGCGTTGGTAGCGATGGGCTATCCGCAATCGGGCGCTACACTGGCATTTGCGGTCATGGTTCATGCGGTAAATGTATTCGTCCATGCCAGCACAGGCGTGATTGGTTTTATTCAAGAAGGCGTCTCACTCGGACAATTGCGGACGGGTGTGCAGCAAATGAACAGGCAATAATGGGATGGTAAGTTCGGCAGTTGCACCAGAACGCAAATTGCGGATTCTAATTTTCTTGCTTTATTATTTTCCCCATCGTACCGGATTGACGATTTATGTGCAGCGTATCGCGGAAGAATTGGTACGACGCGGGCATGAGGTGACGGTGATTACGGCACGCTACAATCAATCTCTCCCCCGCGACGAAGATATGCACAACGGTGTGCGCGTCATTCGTCTGTGGGCGCCGATTCACATCAGCCGTGGAATGCTAATGCCTGCATTTCCGTGGGCAGCGTATCTTGCCATGCGCCAGAGCGATATTGTCAGCATCCATACGCCGATGTTAGAAACGGCGCTGATTAGCCTCATCGCCCGCTTGGCAAACATCAACATCATCAGCACCCACCATGGCGATTTAGTCTTGCCAAAAGACAAATGGTTTAATCAACTTATCACCGCCATCATGTTCGGTTTCTTCAAATTTATGGCACGCGGCGCAGCCCAATTGGTCGGTTACAGCCAAGATTACGCCAACCACTCCTATTATTTGCAGCCCTTTCTGGATAAAACCACGCTGATTTACCCGCCAATTCATATGCCTGCCCCACGCCCGGAAAAAGTCGCGGCATTGCGAGCGCAGTGGCAAAACAATGGCGCACCCATCATCGGTTATGCCGGGCGCTTTGTGGAAGAAAAACGCCCCGATTTGGCGATTAAGGCGTTGGAGGTGATTAATAAAACCTATCCTAATACCCGCCTGATTTTCGCTGGCGAATATAAAATTGCTTATGAAGACACTTGGGAACGGCATCAGGCGTTGGTCAAACAATATCAAGACCAATTGATTTTCTTGGGCTTACTGCAAGACCCACAGGATTTAGCTGATTTTTATGCCGCCTGTGATGTGTTGGTATTGCCTAGCGATACCGAATGTTTTGCGCTCACACAAGTCGAAGCAATGTTATCCGGTACACCAGTCGTCATGACCAATATTCCCGGTGGGCGCGTGCCTGTGACCGTCACGGGTATGGGGCGCTTGGCAGAAGCGGGTAACGCCCAGTCTATCGGTGAAGCGGTGGTCGAAATTTTGCAACATCCCGAACCTTATCACAAATCGCGGGAACACATCGAAACGTGTTTTTCATTCCCCGCAACGGTAGACCAATATGAGCGCCTATTGACGGAGTATGCAAGGAAAGCGGCGCATGGTTGATATAAAAACAATTCAGCACATGACGCGCAATGAAGCAGATATGGCGTTCAAAAAGCGCGTGCAAACTATCTTTGAATGGGTCAACCCAACCGATGACAGCATGATTCTGGATATTCCGTGCGGGCGTGGCTTTTATTTGAATATGTTTCGCTATGTCAGCAATTGCACGATTATCGGCGCAGAATTGGAATGGGCAGTCATCAAGAAAGCGCAGGCAAATATTGGGCATTTGAATGTACCGCTGCACAATGCCAATATTTACCAGTTACCCTATGCTGATAATACCTTTGATGCGGTGATTCTCTCTGAAATTTTGGAACATATTGACGATGATGTTGCTGGATTAAAAGAAGCGCATCGGGTCTTAAAACCGGGTGGCATCGTCGCCATTACCGTGCCAAATGCCAATTATCCATTCTGGTGGGATCCGATTAATAAGACGCTGGAAACCTTGTTCAACACCCACATTCAACACGGCGTTTTTGCCGGAATTTGGGCGAATCATGTGCGGCTCTATACTCGTACAGAACTCCGTAACAGCGCCGAAGCCGCTGGATTCAATGTTGAAGAAGAACGCGCTTTCACCCATCATAGTTTCCCATTCATTCATAATCTGGTCTATGGCATTGGGATGCTCTTATTGGAAGCAGGCGCACTTCCGGCGAACATGGCACAAGCCGCCAACCGTTTGACATTTGATGAAAACAAAGGCAGTCTGTTCAATCCCATCAATATCGGGTTAAAAATTTTCAATTATTTTGACCGTCATAATCGCATCAATGAGCCACCTGAACGAACCACTGTGAATCTGGCATTAAAGGGACGCAAACCGCATGTCTGAGTTTGAAAAAGACCCCCTGCCCGCTGCGGATGATACCGCCACCGATGTTGAGTCAGGCGGCTTAAAGGCGCTTGAGACGCAACCGGAGACTGCTTCGTTGGCAGAAACCGCAGTAGATATTGTTCCGCCCCTCAACAGCGATGAGTTTGTGGCAACCGCAGAAGAGATTACGGCAGACTTGCCAGCAAATACCCTGAACGACGCTATTGCAGACGATACGCCATCCATTGCAGAAGTCATGTTCCAAGAGGAAGATTTTTCATCTTCTATACCTGTCATTACCCCAGATACAGCCACTAAAAACGAGATACCCACACCGCAAATAGAACGCGATTTTGAAGATTTGACGCTTGCTGAATTGATGGGGCAATTCTGGCGTGCGCCGCGTGGCACTTGGCAAGCCTTTAGCCAAGTCATCAAACCCGACCAAAACGAGATTAAAAAAGCACCAGTCACCCTTGTGCTGACAGATACAACGGCTTCTGATACAGCACAACCTAAAAAAGAACGCAAAGCATTGATGCATACTGTGCGTTTATGGGCAACCAATCCGGCAGGCTTAAAGTTAGCGTTTTATGCGCTGGCATTATTTTTTGCTATCACTGGCACGCTGACGCTCGCTAATGACCTCACCGGACGCACCGAAGAAAATCAACTTATCTCTGGTGTGCCGTTTCTGCTCTTGGGTATTCTCGTCTGGGTTTTTGCCGAGATTTTAGACCATCATCGTGTTATCCGCGCTTGGTGGGCGTCTCAAGATAGCGCCGGACGCTGGCGGTTATTGGCGCGGGCTGTGCCAATCCTCATTATCGGTTGGGGCATTTGGCGCTTGGTGGATGCTAGCGATGAAAATGTGAACGATGTGGCACGTATTCTGGCGATGGTTGCGCCGGGGATGCAAGCCATCATCACCGGGGTCGGCTTATGGCTGGCACAAGATTTGTTGATTTCGCTGAATAACCGCCGCAAACGCAAGCCCGCCGACGCTTCGGATGCTGAAACAATGTTTGGCGAATCGCTTCCCAAAACTGAAAAATCTGTATCAGAAGAAAATTCTAATCAGGATACCGCTTCCGACTCCGAGCTGCCCTTTTATTTACGCATCCATCCCGCACGAGTCTTTCTCATAGTATTGGGGTTGTTCCTAAGTACGATTACCTTCTTCGGCAGTGCTAATAACCAGATGATTGTCCCAGAATTTTGGTTCGCCAGCATTTTGTGTTGGTCATTGGCATTTGCTCCGGCAGGTTGGCATCCCTTAAAGTGGTGGCGTGAACAATGGCAAAAAATCATCGCTTTTCGTTTCACTGCCGATAACCGTTGGGTTGCCGTGGCATTGATTGCAATCATGTGTTTGGGTGCGGCTTTCCGCTTGCAATATTTGGACGCAGTGCCACCCCAAATGACCAGTGACCATGTGGAAAAACTGTTGGACTCAGCACGAGTAGCCAATGGTAGCCGCGATATTTTCTTCGCCAACAATGGCGGGCGCGAACCCTTCCAAATGTATGCGATGGCATTATTTTCGCAGTTGCCGGGGCAAGGCATCAATCATCATTCGCTCAAATTATTGGCAATTATCGAAAGCCTGATAACGCTGCCGATACTGTTCTGGTTCGGGCGCGAAGTCATCGGCGGCGATAATCGCCGCTTAGGAATTTTAGTCGGCTTGCTATTGGCGGCACTCGTCGCTGCCAGTTATTGGCATACCTCCGTCACGCGCTTGGCACTCCGTATCGTTCTCACACCACTCATGACCGCCTTGTTACTCATTTATCTGAGTCGGGCTGTTCGCCACAATCACCGCGCTGACTTCATCAAAGCTGGGCTAGTCTTAGGCTTTGGTTTGTATATGTATCAGGCAGTACGAATGCTGCCGATTGTGATATTAGTGGCGCTTGCTCTTGCCATTTATTTCAGCGCCCGCAACTGGCAGCAGCGATTCAAATATGGATTGAATTTAGGCGTTTTGGTGCTGATTGCTTTTGTTGTATTCATCCCCATGTTCCGGTATTCCGTAGATAATCCTGACCAATTCTGGCGGCGCACTACTGGACGTTTATTGGGTGATGAACTCATCACCGAAACGCTGCCCGATGGGCGCGTCGTAGACCGCTACGCCACCCTAGAAGAACGCTTGCAAGCCTTTAATCAGAATATTCCAGTGTTGCTGAGTAACATCCGTAATGCTGTGTTAATGTTCAATTGGAAAGGCGATGTTGCGTGGATTAATGGCAATCCTAATAGCCCGGCTATGGATACCATCAGTGGCGCATGGTTTATTCTGGGCATTGGGGCATGGTTGGTCTTGATGATAAAAAAGCGCGATTTGGCACATTGGCTGATGCCGTTGGTGCTACTTATTATGCTGCTACCATCGGCACTTTCGATTGCGTATCCAGTTGAAAATCCTAGCTTCACCCGCACGAGTGGGGCGCTGCCTGTGGCTTTCTTGCTGGCTGCCTATCCCTTGGCATTATTGATACAAGCGATTATACGTTTTCTGAATAATGCTTTCGGGCGACTTATCGCAGTGGGTGCAACCGTGCTGATGCTACTTGGTAGTTATTCCACCAATGCCACACTGTATTTCACCGATTTTGTGGCTTCGTATAACGCTTCGGCACTGCCCTATAGCGATGCCGGACAAGTGCTGCGCGGCTTTGCCATCAGCGACGGCGGATATGGCAATGCCTTCATGCTGGCATATCGCTATTGGTGGGATCATCGGGCGGTAGGTTTGGCAGCCGGGTTAGAAACAATATGGACAAATGGTGTTTATGATTATATCGCCGCCGATAACCTGACCCGTGCCGTAGATTATGTGCCGCATTTTATGCGCGATGCGCTCAATCGTACTGATATTTTCCGGCTCATCCCTGACCGCGATTTGTTATTTTTCTATTCCGTAGATGATTTGGATACCGCACAACAATTGGCAATGTGGTTTCCACAAGGCAATTCGCTGCGGTTTGTAACGGATCAATGGGGCGATGATTTTATGATTTATCGGGTGCCGGCATTAGGCAGCGATGCCATCAATCAATTCTTGGCAGCCAGAGGGCTTTAATCAAAACAACACAGCGCAAATAATAGTTTTTCGAGTAGTGGTAGCCTGCAATCAGAGCCACCCAAACCACCAGCAGCAGACTGACAATAGTTGAGGGCAAGCGTCATGCAGCAGATTTTCCAAGACAACAATCATTCGGCGCCAGCACCAATACAACGCAAATCAAAATTACCAAGCGCACTTACCGCCGTAATACTGGTGGCAATTGTGTTTTTTGGTGGTTATGTGCGTTTTACCGGGCAAAATTGGGATGATTTCTCGGCATTGCATCCTGATGAGCGATTCTTGACGCTCAACTTATTGCCCTTAGTGGGGGGTGCGCCCGAATTTACGCACGATGAAACAGGCTTTCCGTCGCAATCGGTTCTCGTCAGCCTAAGCAGTTCGGATATTTTTTCGCGGTTTGATGTTCAAGCCAATCCATCAGCACGAGTCGGCGCTATCAATGGCACCATGGGCTTAGAGGTTGCCCACTGGTGGTTGGATGATAATCGGGTTGTGGGCTATGAAACCCAAGAAGTTGCCCTCGCTGCCTTGAATCGTGGTGAAATCGCTGCCCTCATCATAGATGATTCCATTGCCAAACTC
>JALHOR010000017.1 GCA_022842885.1 Anaerolineae bacterium | reverse complement strand
ATATGCACCTGTAATCTGCATTTCATCGGGTTCATCGCCTAATGCGCCTTGAATTACCCGTGCAATGCCCGGTGTATCTGCGATGGTTGCTTGCCGAATTACAAACGACATATTTACCCCATCCTCTCTGTCCGCTACACTACAAGAAAATCCAACCATAACATAGCGTATAATACTTTGGCAGACACAATCACATCCTCCACCAATCGCTACTTGTATCTCATCGTTTTCTGCGGCGGCATGACGACGCTAGCAGTGGAAGTCTCGGCTTCACGCCTCTTGGGACCCGCTTTTGGCACTGGCAATATCATTTGGGCAAATATCATCGGCTTGATTTTGCTGTATTTGACCGTTGGCTATTTTATCGGTGGGCGTTTGGCTGACCGTTACCCACGTTACAGCGTGATGTACCGCATTATTTTGTGGGGTGCGTTTTTAAGCGCCGTGATTCCATTGGGGGCACGTCCCGTCGTTGCCGAAGCCGGACGCGCCGTTGCGAATATTGACTCTGCGCTCGTGTTGGGGTCATTTTTGGCGATTTTGATTTTGTTCTCTATCCCAGTGACACTATTGGGTATGATTTCCCCTTTTGCGATTCGCTTGGCATTTACAACTATCGAAACTGCCGGAAAAGTCACCGGGCAGATTTACGCCATTAGCACATTAGGCAGTTTAGTGGGCGCT
Source organism: Anaerolineae bacterium (assembly GCA_022842885.1). Classification (GTDB taxonomy): domain Bacteria; phylum Chloroflexota; class Anaerolineae; order Aggregatilineales; family Phototrophicaceae; genus JALHOR01. The sequence goes on along the minus strand of JALHOR010000017.1, from coordinate 65,655 downwards.
TTTTTGCCAACGTTATTCCTCATTCCCGAATTGGGTGTAATCCAAACATTTTTGCTGTTCGCCGGCATTTTGTTTCTGGTGGCGTTTATCGGCTTATGGCAAGAAGAAGGCACAAAAACCTTGCGCTGGTTATGGATGCCGCTGGTGATTGCCGTGCTGACTGCAATCGTGTTATCGGGTCCAGTGCGCCCCCCTTTAGATGACCAAACGCTGCTGTTTGAACAAGACAGCGCCTATAACTATATTCAAGTGCAACAAGATGCCAAAGGCAACCGCTATTTGTATTTGAACGAAGGGCAAGGTATTCACAGCCAATGGCATCCGACGAATTATTATTATCGCCGGACATGGGATTTTTTCTTGGCTGCGCCGTATTTCAACACAAATTTTTCGCCTGATGAGATGGATTCTTTGTTAGTCATCGGGTTAGCTACCGGGACAATTGCTCGCCAGCATATTCATGTGTATGGCGATATTCCGATTGAGGGTATCGAAATTGACCCGGCAATTATCGCAGCGGGGGAACAATTTTTTGATATGAACAGCGAAAAAATGCCATCGCTAACAGCAATTGCTGGCGATGGGCGTTATGTGCTGAATCAGAGCGATACCCCCTATACTGTGATTGGCATTGATGCTTATAAACCGCCCTATATCCCGTGGCATCTAACCACCGTTGAATTTTTCCAAGAAGTCCATGCCCATCTCACGGATGACGGGGTTACAGTTATCAATGTGGGACGTACCAGCACTGACCGCCGCTTTGTAGATGCCATCACCAATACCATGCTGCAAGTGTTTCCGGTGGTGCATTCGCTGGATGTGCCTTATTCGTTCAACACGATTTTATTTGCCACCAAACAACCTACCGATGTTAGCGATTTATCGGCAAATTTAGCGGCACTGCCCACCGATGCCCACCCCATGCTGCGCGAAGTGTTAAAAGAAAGTATAACGGCGCTGGTGCCAACCCAAACGAGTGATATGGTCTTTACCGACAATCGCGCCCCTGTAGAAACATTGGTCGATTCATTGATTATCAACTTTTTATTGGGTGGTGGCGCGGAGGAACTGAAACAATGACCCCGATTTTGCGGCGTTTCTTACGCGGTTATCTCACACTCATGACGCCCATTCTGCTCATTGTCGGCAGCACCCGCTTATTGATGACCCCTTTGTGGCTGAATTTTGAATACACGCGCCCCGGTTTTCCAACAGACCCATATGGATTCACGACGGAAGACCGGCAGCAATACGGCATAGTAGGCATTGAATATCTGCTCAACAGTGATGATATTCGATTTCTGGCGGATAGAACCTTGCCTGCTGAAAAATGTGTTGAGGGCATTATCGAACAGAATACATGCCCGATGTTCAACCCAGCGGCTTTACACCATATGGAAGATGTCAAAATTGTGACGCAAAGTGCTTATTTTATGGGTGCAGTCGGCGGCATTCTGGCGGCGATTATCGGTTATCAATTCTGGCGCAGCGATAAACCCAGTTTGCGCTTGGCACTGTTGCGTGGCAGTGTGCTGACGCTAGGCATCATTGTAACGATTATCATCATCTCGACTATCGCATGGGATTTTTTCTTTGATACTTTCCATGCCATCTTTTTTGAAGCTGGTACATGGCAATTTTACTATTCGGATACACTGATTCGGCTATATCCAGAACAATTCTGGTTCGATTCGGCATTGATGATGGGCATTTTTACGACGCTTGGGGCTGTTTTACTCTTAGGGGCAACCTGGCGGCGCAGTAATTTAAAGCGCATTGGGTCGGCGTAAATGCTTTTCATTCGTCAGATTTAGGCATTCAATTTGTTACAACGCTTGATTAAATGGTTTACGCCGGGCATCGGCATTAAACGCTGGTTATTCCTGCTGCTGACTAGCATAGTCATCATTGATTTGGGTACTGTCGGCGTCTTATTTGAATTTTTAGATATTGCGCGACTCGAAAGTTTTCTTCGCAATCTGGATTGGGTCAGCAGTGCCGGCTTAATTATTTTGGGCTTTGCCGGGGTGATTCTGGCGTTGGTTAAACTCACGCGCAATTTGCTTGCTCCCTATCGGCGGCTGCGGCAAGATGATGTGATAGATGCGGTGATGGAGCATAAAGAACACAATCGGCGCACCAAAGGCATTAAATTTGTGGCAATTGGCGGCGGAACGGGTCTGCCATCAGCGTTGCGCGGCATGAAAGATTTTACCAGCAATATCACCGCTGTTGTGACTGTTGCCGATGACGGCGGTAGTTCTGGTAGATTGCGCCGCGATATGGGCATTGCCCCACCCGGCGATTTACGCAATAACATCGCAGCATTGGCAGATGCCGATAGTTTGCTGACGCAATTGTTTCAGTATCGTTTTCAGTCGGGCGATTTGCAGGGACACGCTTTTGGCAATTTGTTCATTGCGGCGCTGGCAAATATTGTGGCGGAAAAACATGGCGGGCAAAATAGTTTGGCAGAGGCACTTATCGAAGTTGAGCGCATCTTGAATATTCGGGGGCGGGTGCTGCCAGCGACGTTACAAGATGTGACCCTCATCGCACAAGTCCGCCTGAATGAGTCAAGTCGTATCATCAAAGTACGCGGCGAATCGCAAATTGAAGACGTTGATGGCATGGTAGAGACCATTGAACTAAACCCTGCCGCTGCCGAAGCGTACCCTGAAAGTGTAAAAGCGATTCAAGAAGCCGATATTATTGTCTTGGGACCGGGGAGTTTGTTTACCAGTATCTTGCCGAATTTGCTGGTCAAAGAGATTGCGAGTGCCTTGCGGGCTGCCAGTGGATATAAAATATATGTTTGTAATATTGCCACCCAACCAGTAGAGACAGATGGTTACACGGTGGCAGAACATGTGATGGCATTAGAGCGCCATATTGGGCGCGGCGTTTTTCAATTGATACTGGCAAATAATGCCTATCCGAAGCACAATGCGGGCGAAAATACCCGGTATGTGTTACCAGCGCCAGATAATCATGAAATTTTGCAGCGTTATGAAATACGCTATACCGATTTAACCGATGAAGCCCGCCCGTGGCGGCATGACCCGCAAAAATTAGCGGCGGCAATTCTGGAACAAACAGCGCAAAACCGATAGGCGGTATAACGCTTATCGTGGAAATCAATTTTTTAATTCAAAGCATCGCTACTTCGTCATTATTTTCGTACCACAGGAGCAAAGACCATGAACAAAATGACTGTGCGGGATGCCAATTTTGCAGGCAAGCGCGTGTTAGTGCGCGTGGATTTTAATGTACCGCTGGAAAACGGCGTCATCACCGATGATACCCGCATTCGGGCGGCTGTTCCCACCTTGAAATATATCCTCGAACAAAAGCCAAAAGCACTCATTTTAATGTCGCATCTGGGACGCCCCAAAGCCAAAGGAGACGCCGATACTTCGCTGGCGCCCGTTGCGCCAGCATTGGCAGCGCACTTAGGCGTAGCTGTGGCTTTCGCTGATGATTGCGTGGGCGAAGTTGCCGATAACGCGGTAGCGGCATTGCCGGATGGCGGCGTGCTACTGCTGGAAAATACGCGCTACTACAAAGGCGAAGAAAAGAATGACGCTGAACTTGCCGCGCAAATGGCAAAACATGGCGATATTTTTGTCAATGATGCTTTCGGAACAGCACATCGCGCTCATGCTTCTAATGTCGGCGTCTCGGCACATTTGACGGCGGTTGCCGGGCTGCTGATGGAAAAAGAAATTGATTATCTTGCTACGACGATTGAAAGCCCCAAAGCGCCCTTTGTAGCCATATTGGGCGGCGCAAAAGTCTCCGACAAAATTAAAGTGATTGAAGCATTGCTGGGCAAAGTGGATAAGCTGCTCATTGGCGGTGGCATGGCGAATACTTTTTTTGCGGCACACGGCATTGAAATGGGCGATTCGCTGGTAGAAAAAGAGGCGGTTGAAACAGCAAAATCGCTCATTGCCAGCGGCGGCGACAAACTCATGCTTCCCATAGATGCGGTGGTGGCAGATGCATTTGATAATGCTGCCAACAAAAAGACCATTGCTATTAGCGCCGGAGTAGAAGCGGGCTGGCGTGTATTGGATATTGGCGCAGACACGGTGAAAGCATATGGGGATGTCCTCAAAAATGCCAAAACAGTCATTTGGAACGGACCCATGGGCGTGTTTGAAATGCCCAATTTTGCTGAAGGCACATTTGCGATTGCTCAACTTTTAGCGGACATCACTGCCAATGGCGCGACCACCGTCATCGGCGGCGGCGATTCGGCAGCAGCCGCCGAACAATCCGGCTTGGCGGACAAAATCACCCACATTTCAACAGGCGGCGGTGCTAGCCTAGAAATGCTGGAAGGCAAAGAACTCCCCGGCGTGACGGCGATTAAAGATAAATAACACATCAAAACATGACAGGCGAATCGGATGATTCGCCTGTTGTTTTTTTGCTGATAAACAATTTTAGCAATGGCTATTTACCTACCAGACAATCTTAACAATACCTGTAGCGATGATAAGCGGATCAGAGGTTATCAGAGGTGCGTTCAAGCGGCGAGCAACACCAGCAATTATACGGTCATGCATTTCAGGAACAGCCACATCTTGGCTAAAGTTTGGAATATGAGTATGGTCAACAGGCATAAATCGAATAAAAGGCTTGCTTAAAATATCGGTGTAGATCACCATAAAATCAGCGAACCAATTGTTTTTCGCATTGGCATAATACAACTCTGCCATCACAATCGCAGAAATGATTAAAACGGTCTGGTTTTGTTCTGCTGCCTGAAAAATCGTTTTTGCCTGCGAACTAAGTTTTTTATCGTTTCGTAGATACCAAATAAGTGCGTGGGTATCCACAACATAGAGTGGTTCAAAGGGTGTCGCTGGTGAACTCATCTAATTCTTGCTCCCATTCAGTAGCAATGGCATGAAGTTGGGCATGAAATTCTGCTTCGCTTATCTCTGGTAAAGTAGGGTCAGCGTACTTGCCCAATAAACGATCTTCAGGACGCGCTGGAATAGTTCGCAGCGTTTGGGCATAGTGGAGTAAGGCTTCGTGGGTTGGTGTTATACTCGATTCTGTTGGCATAGGATGAGCAGGCAAAGCATGTTGGAGTTGTTTCAGGCGCAGGCGGTAAATCAATAATTCTTGTTGCGCTGTATCCAGTTGTTCAGCCAATTTCAACACCTCATCAAAAATAATGGTCATCATTGCCTCCCAAAATGACATTCAATACCATCAACACACGCTAATTTATCATACGCGAAAAAGGAAAAAACAAGATACCTTTCCCTTGCTATTTTTACCGTTGCTCTGCACACTTGCCGCGGCAATTGATGAGTCGTACTTTACGCTCATTTCAATTAAAATTTACACTCATAAAACAATTCACGCCTATGCGCGTATAGAATAGAGTGCAGCACCAACATGTCTATGGCATAATCTCAATGAATCACACCACGAAGGCGCGTTGTTTATGATGTGGCGCGAAGGCGAGCAAATCGGGCAGTATCAAATCATGTCACAGCTTGGGCAAGGCGGCATGGCAACGGTCTATAAGGCATACCACGCCCAATTAGACCGCCATGTGGCGATTAAGGTCATGCACCAAACTATCCAAGCGGATGAGGCGTTTGTGGCACGCTTTCGCCGCGAAGCCCAAATCGTCGCCAGCCTCACCCATCCCCACATTGTGCCAGTTTATGATTTTAACGATTATAATGGGCAGCCCTATCTTGTCATGAAATATGTAGAGGGGGTGACGCTCAAACAGCGCATGATAAAAACAGCCATGACGCTGGATGATGTTTTGTATGTCATGCGTGCTGTCGGCAGCGCCCTCACCTATGCCCACAGCAAAGGCGTTTTACACCGCGACGTTAAACCATCCAATATCGTGATTGATAAAGACAATGTGCCGTATTTGGCAGATTTTGGCTTGGCACGCATCGCCCAAGCTGGTGAATCGACATTGAGCGCCGACATGTTGTTGGGAACACCCAATTATATGTCGCCAGAGCAAGCCAGTGGCAAGAAAAATCTGGATGGGCGCACTGATATTTATTCGTTGGGGATTGTGTTATACGAACTGTTGGTGGGGCAAGTGCCTTTTTCTGGCGATACCCCCTATGCCGTGATTCACGACCATATCTATACGCCGCTGCCATCGCCCTCCAAAATCAATCCAGAAATTCCTCTCAGTGTCGAAACAGTACTGTTGAAGTCTACCAGCAAAAAACCTGATGAACGTTATGCGACTGCTGATGAGATGATTCGGGATTTGGATGATGCTATTTCCGAGTCTAAACTGGTCGAATTAAACCCAGAACGCGCCAGTATCGCCAGCGAATCGTTGGCACAATTCCGCGAAGAATTGGCAGACATACCCAACGCTTCAACATCACTGTCATCATCTGCAACGCCTAAAACACGCACACCTACCACCCCTATGACCCTATCGGGCTATAAAACTGCCACGATCTATGAACCACCTACTAGAGGGCGGTTATGGATGGTAGGCGGTTGCGCGGGATTTTTGGTCATCTTTTTCGTCAGTTTGGCAGTGTTATTAGGGGCGTCCAATAATTTATTGGAGTTAGGTGAAATTCTGCAACGGTCATCACCCAGCAATATGATAGTGGCGATGAATCCCTTGTCTGCCCCATTTGTCGAGGCGGGCGTTTCAATTAACTCAGAGATGGGAATTCCCTTTTATAATATTCCGCCTTTGCCAGAGGAGTTTGCTCTAGGGATTCTGGAAGAACTACCGCAAGAAGCTACCAGTTATCTGATTTATGCCCGGTCAGTGTGGGAAACAGATGCTGAAAAAAGCTATGCCACTATCCAACAGGGCAAACAATACAGTGATAATCCTGCTGTTTATTTTTCATCAGCCGCACAAGTGGCTGACCAAGTGCAGGATTATGATGCCGCTATTGCCTACGTCATTTTGTCGTTTTATGAGGCACGCCGCGATACCGAATTACAAACCGCGATGCGTGCCAGCGCCGGCGAATATCTGTATACCACGGCTGCCAAAGCCAATAATTTGAACTTGGGCAACACCTACATTGAAATCGGCGTTCCTGAGATGTATCCTGCTGCCGAATTGGAAGTGATTGGTAATTTAACGCAGGGTCTCATCGTGACTGCCTACAATCGGATTTTAGAAGGCAATCCCGTTCTGGCGTTGGCAGCATTAAATCGCATCCCAGAAGCAGAAAATAATTCACCAGAAGTCTTATTAGTTCGTGCTGAATTGGCACTGTCGCGGGATGCAGACCGGGAAGCGAGCCGCATATTAAAAGGTGTAGAAGCCAATGATGCCGCCCCCGATTGGATTCGAGAACGCGCTAAAGACCTACTCAAGGAGCATAATTTAGAATGAGAATGCCGATTATTGCAGGCAACTGGAAAATGTATAAGACGCTGGCTGAATCAGTCAGTTTTGTGCAGGAACTAGCACCCCATCTTGCCCCTTTTAATGGGGTTGAGCGTGTGGTTTGCCCTACCTTCATTGCGGTGGCAGCGGTTGCCGATGCCCTAAAAAATACAGACATCAAAGTAGGCGCACAACAACTTCATTGGGAAACACAAGGCGCGTTTACATCGCAAATTTCCCCTACTATGCTGCAAGGCTTGGTAGAATATGTCATCATTGGGCATTCCGAATGCCGGGCTTATTTGGGCGAAACCGACGAGACCGTGAATAAAAAAGCCAAGGCAGCATTAGCGCATGGGTTAAAACCCATCGTCGCTGTCGGCGAAAGTTTGGCACAGAACGAAGCGGGCGAGACCGAAAGTTTTGTCAGTGGGCAGGTACGTGGCGGATTAGCGGGCATTAGTGCGCCAGACATGGCAAATGTCGTCATTGCCTATGAACCCATCTGGGCAATTGGCACAGGCAAAAGTGCCAGCGGCGATGTTGCCAACAGTATCATTGGCATGATTCGCGGTGTGGTGCGTGATTTGTACGGGAATGATGTGGCAAACGCCCTGCGGATTCAATATGGGGGCAGCGTTAAACCGGAAAATATGGCAGAGTATATGTCACAACCGGAAATTGATGGGGCGCTAGTGGGTGGTGCGTCCTTAAAAGTCGCTGATTTTACCGCGCTGGTGAAAGCGGCTGCGGAGTCGAAAGGCGTTTAAACTGGAATTTCTGAATCTGGTATTTTCGGCGCTCATCGTCGTCGGGTTATTCCTGCTGATGCGAAGTATTGAACGCTGGTTGCACCAGCATATCTTTAAAGTTGGCTGGTTACTGACTCAGAATTTCAAAACAACCACGATTTTATACTACACATTTTTTCTGCCCGGCGTCATCCTGCACGAGTTTGTATATTGGTTGGCAGCAGGTATCTTCAACGTCCGGGCAGAACGCGCCATTAAATGGCCCGAAGCCCAAGAAATTGGCGAATTGCGCCTGAATTTTGTACAGATTTCGCCGCGGGCAGGCGTTTATCGCCGCGCCATTATTGCGATTGTTCCTCTCGTCGCCGGACTAACTGTTGTCTGGTGGATTGCCAGCAATATTCTGGATATTAATGCCGTCGTGCTAACCATGAGCAGCGGCAATTTAGATGATGTGGCTGCGGGTTTTCGCCAATTGGTGCAAGCGCCCGATTTTTGGCTGTGGTTTTATGTTTTATTCACCGTTAGCAATACCATGTACCCGGCAGTGCCAAAAGATTTGCGCGGTTGGCGCACCGTTGCCGGAGCCGTGGTCGTCATCATTATCACGCTCTTTGTAATTGGCATTGGCAACGAAATTTCGCAATCGGTGGCAACGCCCTTGGGTAGTTTTTTGGGCGTGCTGCAAAATATTTTGCTGCTCATTATTGGTAGCAATTTGTTCATGACCTTAGTATTGGGCAGCATCGAATATGGGATTGAATCCACCACTGGGCGCAGTGCCACCTTCAAAAAAGGCAAGATGATTACGCTCACGCGTGAGGAAATGCTGGCAGAACGGCAAAAAGCCCGCGAGCGCGAACAAAAACAATTGGCGACAGTTGCCAAACGTAATCCGGCAGCCCTATCGGGTCCCCCTTCGATTTATCAGTTTGCCTTGCCTATTCCCGGTGGTCCCGGCGAAGAATCTGTTACACAGCCTGTTATCCAGATTAGCGGTTTGCCCGATGAAAAGCCCGTAGCGACTTTAAGCCCCACTGGCAAAAGCGTTGACCTCATTGAAGGCGAAACTACCCCAACAACCGAACCGATTATTCGTATCGGTGGCAGTTTGATTGGTCAACCGCGCTCGCCCGAAACGGCAGATAAACCTGCTGCTACCAGCGTCGAGCCAACCATGATACCCACACCACAGCCAGTATCACCGATTAAACCACCTGTTTTTAAACCACTTGTCACAAAACCTGCGCCTATTGCTGAGGATGAGGATACCGATAAAGAAGTTGAAACTGCCCAAGCGATTGACGATGCCACGAGTATTTTGGCTGAAAAAGTTGCAGCAAATCAACCGCTTAAACCTGCGCCTATCACTGAAACAAGCGTGGATGTTGACGATGAAGAAGATGACGATACGCCCGATACACTTGAAGAAATAGATGATGATATTGATGAAGAAGAATTCGATGATGAGGATGTGGACGAAGACGACGAATTAGACGAACCTGCTCCTATTGTTGCTAAACCAGCAGCATCACTCAGTCCGTTTTCACGCCCAATAGCGCCTGTCGCCAAGCCCGTGATAGTTGTAGATGATGATGACGAAGAAGAATTTGACGAAGATGATGATCAAGATGAACAATTTGAGGATGATGAGGAAGAACCTGTAAAACCTGCTGCTCCGCTTTCACCTGCCGCTTTTAAACGCCCGGCAGCATCCCTCAGTCCTTTCTCGCTTCCAGCCGCAAAACCTGTTGTTGATGACGATGAAGAAGATGAGGACGATGAAACGATTACACCTATCAAACCGGCGCTGCCAGCAAAACCAGCACCCTTTAAATCACCCGCTGCATCTTTTAGCCCTTTCAAAAGTCCAATAACAAAACCTGTTATCGGTAACGACACCGATAATGACGGTGAAACAATTACACCTACCAAACCGGCGCTGCCAGCAAAACCAGCACCCTTTAAATCACCCGCTGCATCCTTTAGCCCCTTCTCACGCCCAGCGGCAAAACCCGTCGGTGATGACGACGATGAGGACGAAGAAGAATCCTTATTGCGGCGGGGGCGCGTTGATAATGATAGCGATGCGGTGTCTGATTTGTTCAAAGATCTCACTGGGGATGATGATTATTCCGATGATGTGCGCCCAACAATAAAGCCTGCTGCCAGCAAACCCGGCAGTTCATTATTTGGCAATATGCAAAAATCCGTAACGCCATCTTCTGGCAAATTGTTTAGCACGCCCAAACCAAGCGCAGGCATGTTTAAATCAGCGCCACAAAAGCCGCCGGAAGACGATGAGGAAGATGATTTGGATGATTTGCGGTATGTAGATGATGAGGAATACACGGATTATGACGATGAATGAGCCGGTTGCATCCGGGTCACTAGCACAAACGCGAATGCGATGAGCGCCAGCATCACCCCAAATGAAATAAATTTATAAAATTGGCTCTCTAATACCAGCGTCAAAACACCAAAAAACGCACAAAAAAGATAATAGCCCACCACAATTTGCCGCTGAGTCAATTTACCACTATCCAATAACCGATAATGAAAATGCCCCCTATCACCTGACATGGGGTTGCGCCCTTGCAACAACCGATTAAACGCTTGCCAAGCAAAATCCATCAGTGGTAGCCCCATCACCAGCAAAATCGTCGCCATCTTCGCGCCACCAATGATACTGAGTGTTCCCAACATATACCCCAAAAACGGTGCGCCGCCGCCTAAATAAATTCGTGCCGGAGAGAAATTAAACAGCAAAAAACCCGCACATGCTCCCATCAGCGCCAAGGGTAGCAGACTAACACTGGTTTGCGCGGGCGCTACCCGAAAGGCACTGTTGATAAACAACATCATACAAGCAATCAGCGTGACACCCACTGCTAACCCATCTAGCCCATCCATAAAATTGACGGTATTCATCATCAACCCCATCCAAAACAAACTCAATGTGACTGTGATGACATAATGCCAAGGGTCAGTGGGTTGTCCAGTAAATGGGTTGGTGAAATATTCGATAAAAATTTGGAAGGCGACCGCACAGGCTGCCGCCAAAATTTGCCCAATATATTGCGGCAGCCAACTAAATTCAAAAATATCATCCAAAAAACCCGTGATGGAAATCACCAACGCGCCTAGCAGCAATCCAGTCAAGCGAATAACTTCATAATCATCTAAGCGCGGTACAGGCAACCATTGAGCCGCCAAGGCTGCCCCCGCAAAACCCACAAACACCGGAAGCCCACCCAAGCGCGGCATCGGCGCGCTTTCACGGCGGCGTCCGCCCGGCTTCGTGACTGCCCCCAGACGATGACTCAACCAAATTGCTGGGGGCGTCAACAACAGTGCCAGCGTAAATGCCAGCCAAAAGACAATCAAAAACGCGCTAATATCCAGCACGGTCATACTTTATGTTCCAAACATTCTATCGCCTGCATCGCCCAAGCCCGGCACAATAAACCCAATGTCGTTCAAGTGTTCATCTAGTTCTGCCACATGAATCGGCACATCAGGATGCGCTTCGTGCAGGCGTCCTACACCCTCAGGTGCTGCCAAGAGTCCTAAAAATTTGATGCGATTCACACCCCATTTTTTGATAATATCTACCGTTGCCACTGCCGACCCACCGGTAGCCAACATGGGGTCTAGCACCAAGCACAGTTGAACCGTCGGTTCACCGGGCAGACGATTATAATACTGCACCGGGCGTAGCGTATGTTCATCCCGATACAGCCCAATATGCCACACCTGAACATCGGGTAACAATTCCATGATACCGTCCAACAAACCCATGCCGGCTCGCATAATGGGTACAAGCCCAATCAATTCTTCGGCTTTAACACCTTCTGCTAACCCCATTGGGGTTGTCACGGTTTTGGGGGAAGTTTGAATATCTTGGGTGGCTTCGTAGCATAAAAGCAGCGCCAATTCGCGCACTAATTCCCGGAACGTCCGATGATTGGTATGGACATCGCGCAGCAAAGTGAGTTTGTGTTTTACTAGGGGATGATTAGAAACATGCAATTCTGGCATGGTCTGGCTCCTAATAGGCAAATCAAGCGGCAAAAGGATAACGCAAACATCGCCTGAATCACAGGGAAACCCCGCTACCAAACAAAAATCATGCTCATAACCCGCTGGTGTTATTGTCTTGATTTGGCACTCCGTCCTCAGCACACCTCAAGAGCAGGCATTGTCTCATGGGTGGCTTGCGTTATACTGAGATAGAACATTTAAGCAAGGGTTGGAGCAAACCATGTCCGACGATGGACGTTTGGTAACGGGTACAGAACGAAAAGATGACCGCGAAAATATCGCGCTGCGCCCTAAATTTCTGAAAGATATGGTCGGGCAGGATGATTTACGTGAGAATCTTTCCATCATCATCGAAGCAGCAAAATTACGCCAAGAACCAATAGACCATATTTTGTTTTATGGACCGCCGGGCTTGGGCAAAACCTCGCTGGCACATGTCATTTCTAACGAAATGGGCGCGAATATCCGTGTAACAGCGGGTCCTTCGATTGAACGCGCTGGTGATTTGGCAGCGATTCTGACGCATCTCAAAAAAGGCGATATTTTATTCATAGATGAAGTGCATCGTCTGGGCAAAGCCATAGAAGAAATTTTGTACCCGGCAATGGAAGATTTTGTGTTGGATATTGTTATTGGCAAGGGTCCTGCTGCCAAAACCGTTCGTTTAAATTTGCCGCGTTTTACTGTAATTGGCGCAACGACTCAATTGGCATTACTCGCCGGTCCCTTGCGTGACCGTTTTGGGGCGCGTTTTCGGTTGGATTATTATTCGCAGGCGGCATTGGAACATATTGTCACCCGCGCTGCCGGAATGCTCAAAATCGCCATTGAACCCGAAGGGGCATCGGAGATTGCCCGCCGCGCTCGTGGCACGCCGCGTATCGGACTACGTCTCTTGCGCCGCGTGCGCGATTATGCCCAAACCCGTGCCGATGGCATCATCACCCGCCCGGTAACGGACGAAGCATTGCAACTCATGAACATTGATGGTCTAGGACTCGATGAAATAGACCGCCGTATTTTGCGCGTCATTATCGAAAAATTTAATGGCGGTCCCGTCGGTGTCGAAACGATTGCCGCCGCCACCAGCGAAGACCGGTCTACGATTGAAGATGTTTATGAACCATATCTGATTCAATTAGGATTTCTGGATCGTACCAAACGCGGACGGGTTGTTACCCCTCACGCTTACGCTCACTTGGGTCTTAAACTCAACGATGGTACACGTCCTATTCAACCGGAACTTTTTAGCCATGAAGATTGATGATTTTCACTACGATTTACCGGAACACTATATTGCTCAAACGCCGCTTGAACCCCGCGATTCATCAAAATTGATGCTGCTCAATCGGCAAACAAGCACAATTAGCCACCACATTTTTCGGGAGATTGGCGATTTTTTGCGTCCGGGCGATGTGCTGGTCATGAATAATACGCGCGTGATTCCAGCGCGTTTACATGCCCACAAATTAGAAACGGGTGGCGCGGTTGAGGTCTTATTGTTGCGCCAGATGAGCGATACCGATTGGCAAGTCATCGTCGGAGGTAAACGGGTTTTTAGAGGCACAAAACTAGGCTTTGCTGGCAGTAGCATCATCGCTGAAGTGCTTGAAGAAGGTGAAGAATCCGGGCGCACCGTGCGTTTTAGCCAGAGTGTCAATGATTTGCTAGTGGATTTGGGGGAAATGCCGTTACCGCCCTATATCCATACGCGGTTGGATGATAATGAACGCTATCAAACGGTGTATAGCCAGCACAAAGGCTCGGCGGCGGCTCCTACGGCGGGCTTGCACTTTACACCCGAATTATTGCTGCAACTGCGCGATAAAGGGGTGCTGCTGGCATATTGCACACTGCATATCGGCTTAGATACATTCCAGCCTGTGAAAGTAGACACCATCACCGACCATAAAATTCACCATGAATTTGCGCGTTTGGATGCCACCAACGCCCATATCATCAATCAAGCTAAATTAGCAGGTGGGCGCATCATCGCAGTTGGCACAACGTCTGCCCGCACGCTGGAAACCGCTGGTATTCTTAGCGCGGGCGGCGACCCCGCACATCCGGCAGCAACCCGTGATATGTGTGCGTGGCGTCCGGTGATTGCGTTTGAGCGTGACACCAATTTATTTATCTATCCCGGTTATCAATGGCGCGTAGTGGACGCTATGATTACCAATTTTCATCTGCCAAAATCCACCTTGTTGATGATGCTGAGTGCCTTTGCCGGGCGCGAAACGATGCTGAATGCTTATGAAATTGCCAAACAAGAACAGTATCGCTTCTTCTCATTTGGCGATGCAATGTTGATTGTATAAGCTCTGGATAAACCATCAATGGATGCGATTACAGCAATAAAAAACCAATACTTGGGGATTAACGCCCATTTGCATAGCACATGGCAAGCAACGGGTAATTTCAGTAGTTTCCACACAACTCACATTAGTGATTTAGCAAAAGCATTCAAGACGCAATTACGTCCGCTGGGTTATACTGCCGATGTTGAACAATCTATGCAAATTCGGCGGATTGACAACAATTCGGCGAATGAACCAGAAGCCGATGTCATGATTTATGATACAGATGAAGAACGTGCAGAATCGCTGATTTATCCAACCATCTCCACGCTATCTACAGCGACACAAGTGATGGCATTACCGGAGATATTGGCGTATCCCAAGCTCTCACGCCTTAAACATCCTGCACTGGCAATTTACAAGCGAACTAATGATAAAACATTACGGGGAAAACCTGTGGCATGGGTTGAAATTCTTTCACCATCGAATAAAGTCAACAGTCGTGATGCTGCTTTATATCAGGCAAAACGTGAAAAACTCCTACGAACAGGTATTGTCGTACTTGAACTCGATTATCTCCACGAATCTGGGACATTGTGGGAAAAATTACCTATGTACCGAGTAAGCAAAAAACACACGGCAGAACCTCATGCTCATCCCTATTATATCATTGTTGTTGACCCTCGTCCCTATTATGAGCAGGGCAAAGCCTTTGTCACTGGGTTTGATGTAGATATGCCAGTACCCAAAATCCTTATCCCATTGCATGGACAAGATATTATTGAATTTGATTTTAATGCTGTTTATCAAAGAACATTTGAAGAAGCCTATTATGGCGATGACGTGGATTATCAGCAATTGCCTCATAATTTTCAGCGTTACAGCCCGGCTGACCAAACTCGCATCGTTGCCCGCATGATTGCTATCTTAAAAGCGCATCAACAAAGTGTTTCGCTAGAAAATACACCCCTGCCTGTTGACAATATCACGTTGGAAGATGGGTTGGAACAACTTAGACATTTCGCAGTGAATATTCCTGCCTTGTAAAAATACAAATCCAGCGTTGACGCTACCGCCTGTAAGCGACTATAATTCTTCACGCTCTGTTCCCCAACAGGGTATTTTTCTGTTTATCCGCCAAATTCCCCGCATGTTGACCCTAAACTGGTGTTCGGCTGCGGCTAAAAGCGAATGTTGGAGCAAAAATAATGTATGCAGTGATTCGGCTGGGTGGACACCAATATCGGGTGGAATCCGGCAATATTTTGGATGTAGAACGCTTGCCGCATGAAATCGGCACAGAAATTACCATTGAAGATGTGTTGTTAGTCGGCGATGGCGATAATACCGTGATTGGCACACCCGTTGTTGAAGGGGCAGCCGTCAAAGCGACTGTAGCAGATCAATTTCGCGGAAAAAAACTGCTCATCATCAAATTTCACCCCAGCACCGTTTATCGGCGTCGGCGTGGGCATCGGCATTATCACACCCGCCTGAAAATTGGCGATATTGTCGTTAAATAATATATCAAAAGGACTGTGAACAATGGCACATAAAAAAGGCGGCGGTTCCAGTAGAAATGGGCGCGATAGCCAGTCGCAACGCTTGGGCGTCAAAGTGTTTGGCGGGCAAAAAGTTGTTTCTGGGAATATTATTGTGCGGCAGCGTGGCACCAAATTCCGCCCCGGCGAAAATGTTGGTCTTGGTAAAGACCATACCATTTTTGCTACTATTGAGGGTTTTGTGGTTTTTGAACGCATTTATGGGCGTGGCAATCAGAAACAAATCAGTGTTTACGCGGAACTCCCGGCAAAAACGCTACCGACAGCTTCTGCCCCTGCCAGCGGTGACTAAGCTGATTAAAAATGCCGGGGCTACCGGCATTTTTTACCTATTTCTGATGTAATTTTCGCAGCATCACAACGTCTATATTTTTATCGCTTTATCAAAGTGCATTACGCCAACCCTATGCGGCTCGTGATGCCATAAGGAGACCCCAATGAGAGCAGAGATTCATCCCAAGTGGTTTGCGGATGCCACTGTTACATGCATGTCCTGTGGAACAAAATGGGTCACAGGCGCAACCGTCCAAACACTCCAGACAGAAATTTGTTCCAACTGCCATCCGTTTTATACTGGCGAACAGCGTATCGTAAACACTGAAGGGCGCGTGGACAAATTCATGAGCCGCTTGCAAAAACGCGACGATATGAAGGCTGCCCAAAAAGCCGTCAAAGACTCGCTGACACCGTTGGATATGCCGCTTGCCAAACTCGGCATTAGTCCGCGCTATCTCACCATTCTGGAAGAAAACGGCATGGTACTGGTTCAGGATTTCTTGAACAAATTAGCCGAAGGTGGCGATGACGCTCTATTGGGGATTTCCGGCATTGGTCGGCAAACCCTGAGCGAAATCAAGAAGAATTTGCGTGCCAAAGGCTATAACGTCCCCGGTGCTAAAACCGCTGAGACTGACGCCGAATAATCCACTTGTTGACTGACTCTATCGGTTGCAAAAGCTGATAGAGTTTCTTTTTTCAAATAAAACTAAAACGATATTGTTATTCAATTCTCCGGCGCTTGCAAAGCACCTGAATATACTTTTATTTACTTACGTTGGGAGTCAAATCGCATGAAACATCATACAGGACGCATTGAAATCATTTGTGGCAGCATGTTCTCCGGCAAAACGGAAGAACTGATTCGGCGGGTGCGTCGCGCCATTATCGCTCATCAAGAAATTCAAGTGTTTAAACCGCAACTGGATAATCGTTACGGTATCGAAAGTATCACCAGCCACAACGGTCAACAGGTAAAAGCCCAGCCTGTTCCCGATGCCAATTCGATTTTACGCTGTTTGGCAGCCACCACCACCGTTGTCGCCATTGATGAAGTACAATTTTTTGATGCAGGCATTGTGGAAGTCGTTCAGCAATTGGCAAAACGCGGGATTCGGGTGCTGATTGCAGGGTTGGATATGGATTTTCGTGGTGAGCCGTTTGGCAAAATCCCACATTTGTTAGCAATTGCCGAAGAAGTCACTAAACTTCATGCCATTTGCCCCATTTGTGGCGAAGCGGCATCGCGCACCCAGCGCCTAGTGAATGGCGAACCTGCCCATTATGATGACCCGATTATTCTGGTCGGCGCACAAGAAAGTTACGAACCCCGCTGCCGTGACCATCATGATGTCCCCCGGTTTGAACGTGTGGCGGAACACTCACGCAATGGTCACACCTTTTAAAAATAGGATAAAAAAAGGGCGCGGAAATTGCGCCCTTTTGCTTTAGATTTCGCCAGCTTCGCCCACACGATGCACTTTGAGCAAGTTGGTTTGTCCAGCAACCCCAAATGGAACACCCGCAATAATCACAAGGGTATCGCCGCGGTGGATGAGTTTAGCATCATGCGCTGCGCGAACTGTGATACTAATCATCTCATCAATCGTGGTAAATTCTGGTACTCGCAGCGGAATTACGCCCCACACGAGCGCCATACGCCGATAGGTTGTTTCACTCGGCGTCATGCACAGAATCGGCGTGCGTGGGCGCTCACGTGCGACGCGGCGGGCAGTATACCCAGATAGCGTTGTCGTGACGATAGCAGCAGGTTGCAACGCTTCTGAGATATGAAACGTTGCTTCGCCGATAACATTAGAAATTGCTTCTGACCCGAAAGATGTACCAATATCAAAATGCTGTTGTTGTTCGCGGTTATCCCAGATATGCTGTTCGGCTATCGTGGCAATGTTGGTCATCACTTCAACAGCCCGCACCGGGAATTTGCCGCTGGCACTTTCCGCGCTCAACATAATAGCATCCGTGCCATCAATAATGGCGTTGTAAACATCGCTAGCTTCCGCACGAGTTGGGCGCGGATTTTGCGTCATGGATTCTAACATCTGTGTAGCGGTAATGACGGGTATGCCAGCCTGATTGCACAGCCGAATAATGCGCTTTTGTTCAAACGGCACTTTTTCAGCGGGCGTTTCTACGCCCAAATCGCCGCGTGCCACCATAATACCTTCGCAGACATTGATGATCGCTTCGATATTTTCCAGCGCCTCTTTGAGTTCGATTTTGGCAACAATCGCCGCATCACCGCCCAGAAAATTCATCAGCCAGCGCATTTGCCGAATATCATCCGCTGTTCGTACAAATGACATGGCAATGTAATCTGTCTTTTGCGATAGCGCGTATTCAATATCGGCTTTGTCTTTATCGGTGATGGCAGATAAAGTGAGTTTGGCATTGGGCGCAGAGACCCCTTTATTGGACTTCAAGCCGCCACCAATCATGACCTCACAATGCAAATTGCGTGGGGTCACTTCTTTGACGATAAATTGCAAATTGCCATCGTCTAAGAGCAAAATTGTATTCGGCTTGATGTCTTGGACGAATTCGGGGTGTGGCAGTGAAATCAGATAATTCTCACCGGGGACATCATCCAGCGTCAGGATGAGTTTATCCCCGGTATTCAGCATAAGCGGTTCGCCCGCAACTTTGCCAACGCGGATTTTGGGACCCTGAATGTCGCACAAAATGGCAATAACCGCTTGTTCTTCTTCTGCAATACGGCGCACCAACGCGATACGCTCGCCGTGAGTGGCATGGTCACCATGCGAGAAATTGATTCGCGCAACATCCATCCCGGCGCGAATCATAGCGCGTATCGTATCCGGGTCACTGGAAGAGGGACCAAGGGTGGCAACAATTTTGGTATGTTTGCTGTTCAGTGTACGGAGCATGGCGTGTCCTTTGCGCGTGCCTGGGTGCGCCCAATCGGCGACCTTAAATATCCATATTCAGGTTCGTAAAGGCGCTGCGTCCGGCATAGACAGCCGCATCACCCAATTCTTCTTCTATCCGCAGCAGTTGGTTGTATTTGGCAACGCGGTCAGTGCGGGCTGGTGCGCCCGTTTTAATTTGTCCGGCATTCATAGCAACTGCCAAATCGGAGATAGTGGTATCTTCGGTTTCGCCGCTGCGATGGCTGGTAACTACGGTCATGTTATGCCGCTGCGCCAGTTGTGCCGCTGCAAAGGCTTCGGTCAATGAGCCAATCTGGTTCACTTTGAACAGCAGCGATGTGGCGGCTTTCTCTTTGATGGCACGTTTGACTTTTTCCACATTGGTCACAAGCAGGTCATCGCCCACGATTTGGGTCTTATGCCCCACTTTTGCCACTAACCGCGCCCAATTTTCCCAATCATTTTCAGCAAGCCCATCTTCCAGCGAAATAATGGGGTAACGGTTACACCAATCCGTCCAAAATTCAACCATTTCTTCGCCGCTGAGTTTTTTGCCTTCAATATCGAGATGATAAAAACCGTCTTTGTAAATTTCCGATGTCGCCGGGTCAAGCGCGATAAAGATTTGTTCGCCAGCTTTGTAGCCGGCTTTATCAATCGCTTCCATGATAATATCCAGTGCCGCCTGATTACTGCCCAAGCTCGGCGCAAAACCGCCTTCATCACCGACAGTGGTTGCCATGTCTTTATCGTGCAGCAATTTTTTGAGCGCCTGATAAATTTCGACGCCCCAACGTACCCCTTCGGCAAAAGTTGCGGCACCCACTGGCATGACCATAAATTCTTGGAAATCTGTGCTGCCTACAGCGTGTTTACCACCGTTCATGATGTTCATCATAGGAACAGGCAGCAAATGGGCATGAACACCGCCCAAATACGCATACAAAGGCAAATCCAAGCTACTCGCAGCCGCCCGCGCCACTGCCATCGAAACACCTAAAATGGCATTCGCGCCGAGTTTGCTTTTGTTGTGCGTGCCATCAATTTCTAGCATCAGTTCATCAAGAGCTTTTTGGTCAAAAGCCGACATGCCGAATAATTCTTCGGCAATTTTTTCATTCACATTGGCAACGGCTTTCAAAACGCCTTTGCCACCGTAGCGGGCTTTATCGCCATCGCGCAGTTCAATGGCTTCATGTTCCCCAGTCGAGGCACCACTCGGAACAATGGCTCGCCCAAATGCGCCGTCAGTCAGCCGGACTTCAACTTCAATCGTGGGGTTGCCCCGCGAGTCTAGTACTTCACGCGCATGAATATTTTCAATCACTGACATGGATATCGACTCCTCAATGGTATGTCAGATAGATGAGCAATGCTGGTAAAAAACAATCGTCACAAGTTTACCGGATTCGCCCTGAATCCACCACTTCCCGCTTATGGTTTTATATCCTGACACAACAGGTTCTGTGGATTAAAATAGATCATGATGAGCAAAATCAATCGCATTAGGAAAAATCATTGATGGCAACCCGGCGTTTAGTTTACCTTGACCATTCAGCAACCACCCCCACTGACCCGCGTGTGGTGGACATGATGCTGCCTTATTTCAGTGAAGTCTATGGCAATGCCCTCTCTGCCCACCAATTTGGGCGTAAAGCAGAGCAAGCAATTGAAACTGCCCGGATAACGATTGCCAAAATTTTGAATTGCAAACCCGCCGAAATCATTTTTACCAGCGGCGGCTCCGAAAGTGATAATCTCGCTATTCGCGGTGCAGCATGGGTTGCCAAACAAGCCGGCAAAGGCAATCATCTCATTACCACCCCCATCGAACACAGTGCTATTGGCAAAACGATTCAGCAAATGGTGCAGGTCATGGGGTTTGAGCAAACGATTATCCCGGTGAATAAACACGGCATGGTCAACTGCGACGATTTTGCAGCGGCTATCACCGATAAAACTATCTTTACCAGCATTATGTATGTGAATAACGAAGTCGGCACGATTCAGCCCATTGCCGAATTAGCGGCAATTGCCCATCCACACGGCGTTTTATTTCATACAGATGCCGTGCAAGCCGCCGGACAATTGACGCTGGATGTGCAAAAACTGGGTGTGGATATGATGAGCATCTCTGCACATAAATTTTACGGACCCAAGGGTGTCGGGGCGCTCTATGTGCGCGAAGGCATAGAATTGTTGGCAAGTCAAAGTGGTGGCAGCCATGAAGATGGGCGTCGCGCTGGTACGCATAATACACCCCTGATTGTGGGCATGGCAAAGGCGCTGGAATTGGCGTATCACGAATATGAGACGCGCATTGCACATTATCAGCACATGCGCGATAGATTAATTCAAGGCATTTTAGAGCGCGTGCCACAGGCAGAACTCAGCGGGCATCCTGAACAACGCTTGCCATCTCATGCCAGTTTTGTGCTGAACGGCATTGATGCCAATCAACTCTTGATTCACATTGATTTAAAAGGCGTTGCCGCCAGCAGTGCCTCGGCATGTAAAACAGGCAATCCAGAACCGTCAGGTGTTTTATTGGCGTTGGGCTATGACCGTGAAGCCGCGTTAGGCAGTTTGCGCCTCTCAGTAGGTCAAGATACGACGCCTGAAGATGTCGAATATGCTGTTAATGCTATTGCTGAATCAATCGAAACCATGTTGAAGTTCAAAAAAGTTGTCGTGGTGCAGGGATAAGATGACAAACGCAGATACACGAGTGGTTGTGGCAATGAGTGGCGGCGTGGATAGCTCCGTCGCGGCGGCATTGTTGGCAGAACAAGGCTATGATGTCGTTGGCATGATGATGCGCCTGTGGTCAGATGAGGCGATGGGCGGCGCAGAACATAACCGCTGTTGCACGCCCGAACAAATGGCAGATGCCCGCCGTATTGCTGACCATTTGGGGATTCCTTTTTATGTGTTGGATACCAAAGAGGTATTCCGCAATACGATTGTCGAATATTTTATTGAAGGGCATCGGCAAGGTTTCACGCCGAATCCGTGTATGGAATGCAATCGGCATATTCGCTTTGAGTATTTGCTCAATACGGCTCTCTCACTGGATGCCGATTATTTGGCAACCGGACATTATGCCCGCATTGACCGCGATAATGCCGGGTTGTTCCGGCTGCGTAAGGGACTGGATGATGCCAAAGACCAGAGTTATGTCTTGAGCGTCATGGGGCAAGAACAGTTATCCCATACCCTATTCCCTATTGGCGAATTTCCCAAGCCAGAAGTGCGGGCATTGGCAGCAAAATTTGGGTTGAGTGTCGAGAGCAAAAAAGATAGTCAAGATTTGTGTTTTCTGGGGAAAAACGATTACCGTGATTTTTTGCAACTGCACGCCCCTGAAATCATGCATCCGGGACCCATCGTTTTCAAAACAGGCGAAATTGTGGGCGAGCATACTGGACTCGCCAATTACACGATTGGGCAGCGCAAAGGGTTAGGCATTACCCATCCTGAGCCTTTATATGTGATTGCCATGAATCCGTACCGCAACGCACTGGTAGTCGGCACAAAAATGGATTTGGGACGTGACACACTTACCGCGCATCGTATCAATTGGGTGAGTGGTACAGCCCCGCATGAGCCATTTCGTGCTGAGGTCAAAATTCGTTATAAGTCCGCTGCTTATCCGGCATTAGTCGAACCGATTGGCACTGACCGAATGCACGTCACATTTGATGAGCCGTTACGCGATATTACCCCCGGTCAGGGTGCAGTGGTTTATGCTGGCGATATGGTGTTAGGTGGCGGCATCATAGAACGAGGAGCAACTCCATGAGCAAAACCATTACATTGGATTTGCCGGATGAATTGTATGGCATTCTTGAGGATATATCCGCAAAATCGCAAAAATCTTTCGATGAGATAGTCCTAGAAGCAATTAGTGTCCTCATTGACCCATTATTTTCGTTGAATGATGAGACACTTCAACAAGAGCAAACCGCGCTCTCTAAATTTTCAGATGCTCAACTGTGGGCAGTCATGTTTCGCAACTTTCCTCCGCGACAATTGGCACGCTATCAAGAGTTGGCAGAACAGCAAAAAGAAGATTTATTAACAATATCTGAAGAGGAAGAATTAGATAAACTGGTACGTCGTGCCGATCTCTACATGCTGCTTCGGTCACAGGCTTTATTGCTCCTTAAAAATCGTGGCTATAGTATTCATGCTTGGCAGAAACAAACTCCACAATTATCGGATGATTGACGCGATATTACCCAATTCCACAAATGGTTGATTATCTTCCGTCAGCAAATTTTGTGGACCCGGAAATATATACATCCCCACACGCACACTAAGATTATCCACATTCTCCACCGCAAAACGATGTTCCGTTTTGACAAGTTCGCTTTCATCCCAAATGAAGGTGGGATATTGCCCTTGCATCGGGCGGCTATCATCTTGGGCAATAATCGTGCCAGTATCGTCATACACATGCACAAAAATTGTCGCATCTAAAGTAGGACGCTGGATTTCGGATTGCCAATAGAGCGTGATTTGTGTTGTGCCATCATCAAGTGGTTGCGCTTCTGATGCTAATAATGTGAAAGTATCAGCAAAGGTAGTATTGATTGGCGTAGTATCTGCCGCAAGTGAAATGGGTTGCTGCGGCACTTTTACCCAACTGATGCGGGCTGTATTGGCATTAGAAGCTGATTCGGATTGGCGCACCCGCACATTGTCACCAAAAATCGGGTACATCCCCGTTACCAATTGGTACGCTCCCGGTGCAAGGTCAGGCACATCCAAATGATAAGCGACAGGAACAACATCCCCCATTTGCCAAAGCGTTGTCGGGTAAATCCAGCGCAAAAGTTGAGTATCGGAACTGCCCGCAATCCGCTGATAATCCTGCGTCAAAAGCTGCACATAACCAAAATAATCATGCCCGATTCGGCGCAATGGCGACCACATCAGCGTATAACTCACGGACTGAGCATTGTGGGTTAAGGTATCGTTGCCAACCCAACCTTCAAGCTGAACATCATCGCCCAAAACAGCGATTGATTCCTGCTTGTTGTGTTGTTCAGCGAAGTGCCATTCGATATTTTCAGGTAATGGTTTGGCATAACCGAGAATGTCCAATGCCCCATCACCATAGATTGCTGTGCCATTTTCAATATTCGCTATGATTTCCACATGGGTTTCCGCTGAAACAGGCGGCAATAGCGTTATCTTGCCATCAGCAAGCAGCACAAATTGGCGTGACTCACGCAAAATATCGCCAGTTTCCAGCGACCAAGGTATCACAATCTGCGCGTTCGGTGGCAGCACAAAATTATCATTGGCTGTTGTAACCACCGGAAAATCATCTGCCAGCCAAGCGCGAGTCGTAATCAAGCTGATTTCTTCCAGCGGCAGCAGCAACGGGTCATTTTGCTGACTTATCCAATCGGCAAAGGCGCGTCTATCTGTGCGAAAAAACCATTCGTTATGTGTCAATTCTCGGTCGAACATCGTCCACTGGCGATAATCAGCAGCATTCTCCCAGAAAAATAGGTATCGCTGCCACGCACGGCTAGCACCAATCACCAAGACACTAAAGGCAATAACAATGCCTGCTGCCAAAATCAATTTTTCTGAAAAAAGTCGCTGGCAAAATACCAGAAAAACTGCCACGCCAGCGCCAATCACCACTGGAAAAACCGCAAACTCGCCCATGATGCGTAACCCATGCGGAATTTCTTGGGTGAGCAGCACCGGAATCGTACACAGCAGCAGCAACGATAACCAATAATAAGATGCTGGCTGCCGGAGGCGAAGCACTAATGCCAGCACACCAAACGAAAAAACAGGCATCAAAATTTCTGGGATAAGTGGGGCGCGGTCTGCATTATATTGGGGATTCTGGTCGCCTTCGCCAAAAAAAAGACTGATGATGACAGCAGGGGTATTTTCGATGGCAAATGGTACACCGGACACATCAGCGGCACGTCCAATAATCGCTTCGCGGGATTGCAAAAAACGCAGCATCACAGGCAAAAGCAATAGTCCAATGATAATGGCTGTCAAGAGCAAACGTGGCAGCCATAAACGCCATTTTCGGCGTTGAAACAATGCCAAAACCAACACCATCGGCAAAAAGGCGAATGGCACAAAATAAGCAGCGGTATAGCTATAAATTGCCAACGCCGTAAAAACGCCGCCCCATGCAAAATCACGCCAACGATATAAATGCAAGCCCCGCAGCACAAAACCAGCAGCAAGCAGCATAAACAATGGTTGCAAAATAGCACGATATAACGCTCGGCTGAGAGTCATATGTCCGACAGCGATAGTCAGGGCGACAGCGGCAAAGAGAGCAGCAATGCGGCGTGGCACAGGGGGAATATCACGCAAGGTTTGCGCGGTTGCCCAATAAGCAGCAGCAATCGTTATCAGACCAAATAATGCCGTCGTATAGCGCGTTGACCACACACTAACGCCAAAAAATTGAGTGATTGCCGTATTCAAAATGCGATATAACGGTTCTGGGCGTCCTAAATCTTCGTAGAGGGGAAAATTCCAATGGCGCGAAATATGCAAAATATCAATGACATTCACGCCTTCATCATTGCTCACGCCGGGGGGGAAACGGTCTAAATCGGCAGTTCGCAACCAGAAAGCCACGAATAGTATAGCCACCATGCACAGCAAAAAAAACAGATGCGATCTGTGGGAAAATTGATTATTGGCAACCATAACTCAGTTAATAACCAAGGATAGATTTACGTACTGCATCGCCATACAGCAACATAATGACAAATGCGATGACGATATAGGGACCGTAGGGAATGGCGGTGAACAAACTATAACGTTTGCCCAAAATTGACCGCAGCAGCATATAACCAATCGCTCCCAACGCGCCCAAAAAGACCGTGATAAACAACGCAATAAGCGTCCTATCCAAGCCTAATATCAATCCACTCAGCGTCATCAGCATGACATCGCCATAGCCAAACGCCACCGTATCTATTTTCTCACCGCGTGCCTGTCCCAAAATATAAGTAAAAATAAACCCGCCCTGATACAAAATAAAGAATGGCACAAATCCGGCAACCGCCCCCAAAAATGCATTTTGCGGCGTATTCACCACTTCAGGAAAAAATAGCGCATTAATCAACGCCAATACTGCCGACGGAATAACAACGATAAACAAAATTAACTTATGTTCAATATCAATCACGGTGATGAGCGCATAAATCGCCATATACGCCAACCAGAATGCCACCTGCACCAAACCAAGATTTTGTTCTTGCGCTGCACTCGCAGCCAAGATAAACAACCCCACCGTCAAAAGTTCTGTGAGGGGATAACGCCAAGTGAGCAAAGGTTTTTCCGGCAGAGGGATCGCTTCAATTGGTTCCGTCACATCATCATCATCTGTATTCGCGGTAGTGTGGGTGTCTTCCGGTTCAGACGGCGGGATATACCAAGGATAACGACTGCGTGCCTGATTCGGTTGTTTGTTCACAGGAGCGCGTAAATTCAACACGAATGCCAAAATTCCTGACCAAGCAAGCAACGGACGGGAAGTGCCATCTGGATAAACAGGCAAGCCCGGATTACGCCGATAAGGCAAGTCATCGGCGAGCGCATTCACGAGAATACCAGCAAAAAACCCCAAAATTCCGCTAATTAATAATCCAATCATACAAAAAACTCCATTATTAGCGCGGGGCAGGGGTTAATAGGGGTGCGGGTGGTAACAAAGTCAATGAGATGCTTAACATGATTATCAGCGATAAACAGGCGGCTAATACAATTGCCATTTGTTGAGCGCGGGATAAACGATAAGATGGCGTTTCTGCCACAGATTTGCCCACTATCAAGTCTAAGGCATCTACTCGTCCGGGTTGAATGTGCCAGGCTTTGAGGCGTGGGCGCTGATACTTTAAACTAATAATCACCTGCGCCACTTGGGGGTAATGTTTTTCCGCCATTTGAATATCTGTCGAGGAAGGAATCGGATCACTTTTGGGATGAGAATGATAAATTCCAATCAGGTCGAATCCAGCAACTTCAATCGTTTTAAGTCCTTGTAACAACTCATGTGCCGCCATTTGAAACTGTGAGTTCGGATTAGCAGCAACATTGGTTACTGGAATCAGCAAGTGGGCTGTATTGGCTTGTCCACCGATTAAGCCGCAGGCTTCGGCAGGATAACTCGCTTGAGCATGGTGAATCATAGCACGGGCTTGTTCATGCGACAGCCGCAAATACTCCATAGATTATTCCGCCGGAGGAACAGTAAATGTAACCGAATGTCTATCTTGCGGGGGTTGGCGCGTCTCATAAAACAATTCAGCGTCCAATGTATAAGTGCCTGTCGGGTCGCTCAAACCCCGGATATGCAGTGTAAATTCCATGTGGGCGTGCATCGTGGCAATAATATCTAACTCTGCCACAATTTTGCCGCTATCGTAGCGAGCAACCAGCAATAAATTCGGACGTTCCTGAAACATCGTCACTTTCACATCCACATGAACGCGAAAACGGTCAGGATAAGGGGTAGCGACAAGACTCTCGATGCGAATCTTATCCTTCGGTTGCGGAATCTGGTTTGGGTCGTTGAAGAGATGAATTTCCATAAGCGTGATTATAAAAAAGAGCCTGAATATCAACCAGACTTGAGTTGTTGGAGTGTTGTCATTGCCAAATCAAATTGTGCCGCTGGGACAAGGATATGATCACGCGCAAAAGCGGCATAAGGCAAAATCGAAATACCGGCTTGTGCTAAGGCGGTACTAAGATGTGCCATCAAACCAGTCAATGTCGGTTCTAATTCTACATCGAGTGTAATAAGCCGATAAGCCGTTTCAACGACGCGATGGTCACGGAGGCGCTTACCAAATGCTGCCAGGGACTCATTATCCAGCACCAATGTAACCTCATCTTTATCCACGATGAGCGCCACAAATGCTTCCCCTACTTCGGCGACAACGCCCGCCGTCACAGTGATAGCATTCGGCGGCAGATGTACCAACCGATAATCGCGCTGGTCGCTATAAAAAACGGCTTTTTGCAGCACATCCTGAAGTGTTTGCGGCATTATTTTCTGATGACCTTGTGGATAAATGAACGCCATTATTCATCAAATTGATAGGTGCTTTCAGCATAATAGCGGACACTGCGATTTGCCAGTCTTTCTCGCAGCCAATTTTGTAAATCGGCATTTTTATCTTCTAAACTAATCGTTATATCATACAATGTTTTCAGAGGATAATTCAGGCGCAATGCCCGCCCATGAATCATGTGGCGGCTGATACCGGGTGGCAAGAAAGCGCGATAACGAGCAGCTTGCATAATATCGTCGGGTTGATATTGAGGAAATAAAATCAGTGCAATCGCATCAGGATACAAATGCCAGATTCGCATAGGGTCTGTGAGCGCCGTCCGATGTAAAGTGGCACGTTGTTGATAAATACCCACGACATTTCGTAGAGCCGCGTTTCGCTGTTCAATGCTTGCAATAGGCACATCTATAGAAAACGTCATACCTTCACGCAGCAAAATTTGGGCAATGGCGGTCTCTTCCCAGCCATGCTTAATGCTCACATTGGGTAACTGATGTAGATGTTTTAACAAAGATTCCGTATCCCAACCGGAGATAATATGCTGCCAGACACCTAATTCCACAAAACCACTGTCATAAGGGGCAACCTGTGCGAGAATATGTTGATACCCCAATTCACCCAACACATGATAGCGATTCGCGCCATCTAGCAGCACAAAATCGGTGTCATTCATCGGTGCAACTATCGGGGGATTGGTGAATAATTGGGCGTGGCGTATGCGCTCTAACAAAGGGGCTGCCCGCTGCGAATCGTGTTCTTCGTGAGGATGCACAATTTCTATAGGTAAAATTCGCAAATCTGGCACAGGTGCAGTGCGATGTTCGCTCATAATGCTGCATAATCTTTCAAATAATTTTGATGAATGATTTTTCAAAAGAGTATCACACATTGTCAACATTAACACAAAAAACACGATAATTTTTAGTTAAAGTAACCAAATTAATAGGTTGAAGTTGGAAAGGATATGAGGATGGGGGCAGCACAACAAGGGGCAAATGCAACACACGGACGCTGGTTAGTCATTCCACGCACCTTATCCTTTGTGCTGAATGGCGATGATATTTTGCTCATGAAACGTGCCGCCCATAAACGGGTTTTTCCGAATCAATATAATGGATTGGGTGGACACATTGAACGCGATGAAGACCCATACACGAGCGCCAAGCGCGAGATTCTGGAAGAAAGCGGCTTGGATGTTCAGAATGTGCGTCTGCGGGCAATTTATAATATTGATGCTGGCGAAGAGACTGGCATTGCCCTGTTTGTTTTTACTGCCTCTAGCGATAAACGCGCTGTCATTGCGGATGAACGCGAAGGTACGCTCCATTGGGTGAATATCCATGAATTAGAGTCGCTAGATATGGTCGAAGATTTAGCTTTGATTCTGCCACGCATTTTGAACATGCCGGACACTGCCCCACCCTTATTTGTGCATGTCAGTTATGATGATAACGATAAAATTGTGATGCGTTTTTCAGACGAAGTGCTGAGATAACATCGCCAATCACATCTATTTTCAAAGAGAGGATGGTCATGTCAACACAACCTCGTCAACCGATTATTCCTGCCCCAACCACCACGCGCGGCAAAATTGGCTGTGCGCTTGGATTAGTCTTATGGTTTACGGTGATGATGACGCCGTGCGTTTTGTTCTGGTTTGGCTTTGGCAATGAGCTTATCATTCCTCATGCCAATGTGCCGGATGCCCATGAACACCCCATGTTCAAATTAGGGCTGCTGATGACCGCCGATTATCGCGGGTTGAGCATCACCAACAGCAGCATCCTTGCCGACAAAAACAATGCGGTATGCGTGCAAACCAATGTTAATTTTTTGCTGTGGGAAAACCGCAACCGTGATGACCCGGCAACGACTTACTGCGATTGTTATGAGCGCGACAATGCCGAAACCTCTTGGCAGTTAATCCGTACAGAATCCGGGACATGTACAACGGAGTAGCCCATGAATTTGAATGACCTGTTGCAAGGCTTAGACCTGAATACCCTGCTACCAGTGGCGCTGTGCTGCATTGGCATTTTATTGTTTGGCGGGGTGATTGGGTTTGTGATGCAATTTTTGGGGGTGGGCATACAAATCATTGGGACACTCTTGGATGTTGTCATCAGCGTTATCACGGGCGGACCTATCGCATGGTGTGGTTGTCTTGTCATGATTTTTGGCTGTGCCGGTTGTAGTTTTATCGTTTTGCTCTTGGCATCGGTTTTACCGAATTGTGGCACACCGCTACAAACCAATTTATGCCGCCTGTTTGGGTATTGAGTCCAAAAGTACTTTGCATCGCTAAATAAATTGCGCTATACTGGCAAGTATCCCGTATTGAAATCTTGAGATTGAGTGGGGGTTATTATGGCTGCAATTGCATCACCTTCGTTACAACAACAATCAATAGCTGCATCACCGGCATCCAGCCTATGGCTGCGGAACAAACGTTGGGACTTGATATTCATTACGCTGAGTGTGGTTGTCGTCCCACTACCCTATATCATTTATCTATTGCTACGGGCGGCGTTTACCCCTAGCACAGCAACACCAGAAGAAGCCATGCAAGTCGATGATGTGGCACGGAATATCGTCAATGGTTTTGTAGCCATTGCCATTGGGGGTCCACACATGATGTCTACGTTCTTGCGGACTGGGCTGGATGATAGTTTCGCCAAACGCTATCCGATGCTGATTCGCTCATCCATCATTATTCCGATTATTGTCATTTCATTGGCATTTCTGAATCTCACCCTGCTGCTGACGATTTTCTTTTTCTGGGCATCGCTGCATGTGCTGCATCAGATTACCTACATCGTCGAGTTGTATAACCACAAAGAACATCATTTCGTCCGCAAAACCAGCGCCGTCAGTTTGCCCGCCCGTTTGATTGATTATGCCGTCATTTTGACGTGCCTGTTCCCGATTGCGGCATACAAAATCGCCAATGGCTCATTTGAAATTGGCACAAATGATTTGGGGGCTGTTATCCCAGATTTCTTTGAACAAGCATGGTTTTTCGTGGTCATGAGTGGGGTGTTTTTTACGGCATTCACTGCCTATGTCGTCAAATCCGTGCGCGAATATCGCCAAGGTATCCTGAATATTCCCAAGACGCTGTTTATGCTGTTCACGATTGTCATTGCCTTCATCGCCCCGGCAATGGATAATCTTGACACTGCGTTTCAGGGATTGAATACTTGGCATTCCTTCCAGTATCTGGCACTCACGTTCTACATCATCAAAATTCGCCAAGAATACGGCAAATTGAACGAAGAATCGCCGCTGGTTGCCCGCTTTAGCCGCCGCACCAAAGACTCGAAAGGCTTATACCTGTTGAGTACGTTGATGCTCGGTGGGTCAGCCGTGATTTTTGTGCTGGTGTATGTGATTGCGGGGATTGTCAAACCCGGCATTGACCCGAATGCCCACTTTGACACTGCCTACTACACAGCAATTTTGTCATTCCTGTGGATTCACTATTATCACGACCATTTCCTGTTCACCGATTTTGAATCGCTGGATAAAGCCTATCAAACGGCATAATAGAATCAAAAAAGGGGCTGAAAATGCCCCTTTTTGTTGTCTACTCGGTGATAATCAAGACGGTATTAAACTCCCCAACCGTTACTGTCAGCGTCCCATCTATGAATGACCATTTTTCAGCAGGTTGCCCATCTACCAATACGCTCACTGGCGCTGTCCGAAAACCAACTGTCTGTAATTCAATGTGTGAATAAGTCGGCTGATAGCTGCCTTCTATATCGCGTTCAATGGTCATCGTGTTGGCAGTTTCGGTGCAGACGATGTGCATCCAACGATAATCACCGTGTTGATATGCCAAGCCTTCGCCTGCATCTTCATAAAGGCGAGTTTCGCCCGAATCGGTATAAATTCGCAAAATGAGTTTTTCAACCGGTTTTTCGCTGGTGGATTGCATCACCGGGAACATAGGCAGCGCCATACCAGATTTGATGAATAGCGGCACCCGGTCTAGCGGCGCTTCAATGCTAATCATTTGCCCACCTGTGTAACGGTCATTTGTCCAGAAATCGTACCAATCCCCCGCTGGCAAATACACAGTGCGGCGCAGCGCAAATTCATAGAGAATCGGCGCAACCAACACCGAATCACCCACGAGATAACAATCGTCAATGCTACGAAGCTGCGGATTTTCCGGTTCTGCCATCCACAGCGGGCGAATAATGGGATACCCATAAAAATGGCATTCGGCAAAGATACTATACAGATAGGGCAGCAGTTGATAACGCAGTTCAATCGCAGCACGGCAAATTGATTCATACGGTTCGCCAAATTGCCACGGGTCTTGCCGCACTGTATCTACGGCACTGTGATTACGAAAAAATGGGAATAACACCCCGGCTTGTGTCCAACGGGCAACGAGTTCGCCTGTGGCATCTTGCGCGAAGCCACCAATATCCGGACCCGTGAACGATTGCCCAGACAGCGCCATATTGATGACCATGCTCAAACTCAGGCGTAAACCATCCCAATTTGACCGATTATCGCCTGTCCACGATGACGCGAGGCGCTGTGTTCCGGCGTACCCAGAACGGGTAATATTCAGTTGGCGCAATCCAGACCGCTGTTTTTCGAGTGCGGTATAGGTGGCGCGTGCCATTTGCATCCCATAAATATTGTGCAATGCGCGATGACTGCCGCCATGTCCTTCGTTAGCGTGCTGCAAATAATCAGGCGGGTCTATAGCGTCACTCGCGCTGAAATATAGTGGCTCATTCATATCATTCCATAAGCCGTCCAAGCCTGTTGCCAACAGCGTTTCTACATGTTTCGCCCACCAGTCGCGCACAGTGGGAGATGTAAAATCCGGCAAATGGCATAAACCGGGCCACACAACGCCTGCTGCAATTTTGCCATCGGGATATTTAACAAACACATCGTGTTCAATACCAGATTGATAGACAGCGTAATTCGGGTCTACTTTGACACCGGGGTCTAAAATTGCCACCACTTTAAAGCCCATCGCGTGCAATTCAGCGATTGTTCCGGCAAAGTCTGGGAACCCCTCTTTATCCCAAGTGAAAATACGGTATCCATCCATGTAATGAATATCCAGATAAATCGCATCACAGGGAATGTGGCGTTCCCGAAATTGACGGGCAGTATTGAGGACATCTTCCGCAGGGAAATAGCTATAACGCGCCTGATGATAGCCCAATGCCCACAGCGGTGGCAGCAGCATTCGTCCGGTGAGTTCTGTATAGCGCCCTAAAATTTGATTTACCGTTGTGCCGGCAAACAAATAATAGGTAATGTCGCCCGTTTCGCTGGTAAAAACAATTTCATCAGCGTGTGTCGCCCCTATATCCACGCTGCCCCGTGCGGGATTATCCCAGAAAACACCATACAAGCCGTTGCGATGAACCTCTAAATAAAATGGCACGCAGTAATTTATGGGTTCAAAGCCATAGGTGTAATTGCCAGCATCTTTATTCCAGAGCGATAATTTTCTGCCGCGCAAATTTAATGGGAAAGCCCGTTCCCCCGTGCCGTAACTCGCTTCATCAGCCGCCAAAGATAAACTCAAATGCGATGCACCGTCACTGCGCCAGCCGATGCCTGCTGAATCTTGATATAAAACATGGTCATCTTCGCTACGCAGTTCCAGCGCGAAAGCCAATTTATGAATCACATACACATAATTTTCGATGTGAACCGTAATCGCTTCACGGCTTTCCGCCACATAGAGCTCCACAGGTGTCCAATCCGTTTTCACAACGGCGTATGAAAATGGTGCAT
The DNA here is from genome assembly GCA_022842885.1 of Anaerolineae bacterium. GTDB lineage: Bacteria > Chloroflexota > Anaerolineae > Aggregatilineales > Phototrophicaceae > JALHOR01. The sequence goes on along the minus strand of JALHOR010000017.1, from coordinate 31,573 downwards.
CCGGCAAGGATTTGCCATGATGTGTGACGCGCACGCGCAGCACATCAGCGGTCAGCCACACACACTCAATATTGGCATTTTCGCATTGCACCATCAGTCCTTGCGGCGTTTTCTGGAACGATTGCACTGCGCCGGGTGTTTGCCACGCGAGAGTATCATCCATTGGGGGTGTGCCATACTGTTTATCATATGCAGCAATGATGGCATTATTTTCAGCAATTGCCCGTCCTGCCTCTGGGCTATGCCAATGCGTCTCAACATTTTCCAGTTCGGGATTTTCGGGCATCAGCTTGTCTCCTATGAAATGAAAAGCGCACAACTATGGTGCGCTTGATAATATACAGAATGCCGATTATGGGAAGATTTCGCGTGTCCATTGCAGCGGATTCACAGGGACACCATTCACCCATACTTCCCAATGTAAATGTGGACCCGTCGTGCGCCCCGTTGCGCCCGCCATGCCAATAATATCGCCTGTCATCACCATTTGTTCCAACTGAACACTTAGCTGCGATTGATGCGAATATGCCGAAAAAACACCCCAACCATGGTCAAGAACGACAGTATTGCCACGAATATTCAGCAAATCTACCAAGACCACTTTGCCGGGGGCAACTGCCAAAATAGGCGACCCCGGCGCACTGGCAAAGTCAGCCCCGGTGTGATACCCGGTGTAGATACCGCCATTATAAGACCGGCGCGTGCCAAATGGTGAATTCATGGGGGCAGCCGCCGGCAAACCAAACGCACCAGTAAAATAACGCTCCGGCGTAAAACTGCTGGTCAATCGCTGCAACAACCCCAATTCATAATCTTGCGGCGCTTGCGAGAGCAAGGGGGCTAATTCGTCGCTAATCGTCAACGATTGAGAAGTATAAGCTCCGCCAGCAACACGAATATTGAGCGTATAATTCGTTTTTGTACCATCCGCAACCGTAATCACAAATTCTGCCGGATAAATTCCGGTTTCGGTGTAAATTGGGATACCCACCAACAGGCTGTGCTGCGTATTATTGGCTTCGGCAATGATAGGCAATTCTTGACCCAAAAATTTTCCGGTGATGGTGACGCTGGTTGCGGTTATGAGCCGAATGCTGCCTGTTTCACCTTCCGTAAAAATCAATGGCTTGATGGTGATTTCCGTCAGTGGCGCGGGCAATACTTCGGGAATCTCGGTGGCGGCAGACCCCGGAATAAATAATTGCTGCCCGGCAAAAATAAGGGTTGCATCCACCAAATTATTAGCAGCAGTCAAATCATTGACCGTTAAGCGATATTGTTGGGCGATGCTAAACAGGGTTTCTCCGGCGGCGACGGTATGAATACCAAAAGTGGGTGCGGCGCTCAGATTGGCATTGGTATCCGAGGCTGCTAAGGTCGGCGCAAGTGTTGGGGTTGCGAAAGGTAACGCGGCAGCATCCCCTGCGGGTACAAGCAACCGCTGCCCCACTTGAATCATCGTCACATTGGAAATGCCATTGAGTTGTGCTAAGTATTCTGGGGTTGTGCTATAGCGCAGTGCAATCCGAAATAAATTTTCATCGCGCTGCACCACATGAATCGTCAATCCGGCAGGCAGTGTTTCCGGGAGAGGGGTAGGTGTTTGCGCGGATACAGTGGGCAATTGCCAACACAACCCCACCCCAAGCCATAACAAAGCAAACAAACGTAATTTCAAGGGACATCCTCAAATGTCAAAACATCGCCGATTTCAACTGTCCCCAAAATATCGGGGTGGGCTTCGATGAAATATCGCGCCTTTGACTGAGGAGCATAATAGGGACGCCAAGGTTTTGCCAGCGTTTTATCTACAATTTTTCCCGCCGAATCGAGCCATATCACCGAAATATCCATGAAAACAAAAAACATGTGGATGGCAGATTCAGACCGACTCTCGCTGCTATTGACGAAAATTAACCCGGCATCGCGGGCGGCAGTTCCCTGTAATTGTAAGCCGCGAAAACGACAAAAGGCGCTGGCACACCATTTTGCGCGTGCCAGCACGATTTTTCCAGTACGGGAGTTGTTGATTTGGCGATAAGCACTCATTACGGAATCGTCAACACCTGTCCCGTGAAGACAAAATTATAATTGGTGATGTTGTTCGCCTGCGCCAATGCCACCATGCTCACCCCAAAACGTAACGAAATCCGATACAAATTATCGCCCGGCTGTACCGTATAAGTCGTGGGGCGCGACGGCGGGATAGGCGTTGCCGTGACCACATTCGGGCGCTGCGTGGCAGTAATCACCAACGGCGGCGATGTGATAATGACCGGCGGTAATGTGACCACAATGGGCGGCGATGTCACCACAACGGGCGGGGATGTGACAACCACCGGGGGCGATGTTAACACAACGGGCGGTGATGTTGGCACAGTCCCGGGTCCACCTGTGTTCGGCGCTGGCACATTCAAACGTTGTCCAGCAAAAATACGATTCGGATTGGCAATGCCATTCAACTGAATCAGAGCATCAATCGTCGTGTTAAAGCGGCGAGCAATCGTTGAGAGCGTATCGCCGGGCTGCACCACATACGCCGTTGTTCCTGTGGGTCCACCTGTTGCCGGCGGGGTATTCGGGGTGGCGGTAATAATCGGCGGCACATTGGATGTGGGCGAAGGTGTTTCAGTTGCCGGGTTGGGAATACGAACCGGGATAACCAAACTTTGCCCAGTACGAATCAAGGCATTTTCGTCTAAGCCATTCGCAGTGATGATGGCGCTAACGCTACTGCCGTACAAAACTGCTAAACGCCCCACCGTATCCCCCGACTGCACAACATGCGAAACAGTGCCGGGAAATTCTTCAGAAATGGGCGGATTGTTGCCGCCAGTTGCCGGACGGGTGGTGGCAGTGGGGCTAATCTGGAAAGAAGTTGCGGTTGGAACACCACCGCTGCTGCCCTCACGAGTGGGCGTTGAGTCGGTACTGCCGCTGCTAGTGGTGGCTGTCGCTGCCACTGAGCCGGTTGTCGCTGTCGGTGGCACCGTCGTGGCGGTTGCTGCTACTGAACCGGTGGTCGCAGTGGGTGGCACAGTGGTTGCCGTCGGCGCAGCGGTTGTCGCTGTCGGCGGCACGGTGGTCGCAGTGGGTTGAGTGCCGCCGCCGCTAGTAGAAGTCAATTCGGCGTCATCCAAATACACATAGCTGTTCCACACCGCATCACCGACGGTTGAACGCACAAACACCGTCACCGTGCTGCTTTGGGCAGTGGCAATAATTGAATATTGGCGATAGGTATCATAAAAAATGGCGGCTTCGGTATAGACGACGTTGCTGCTCAAGCCGTCCGTGCCACCTGTCGGGTCAATCCCCACGCGCAGCGCCACATCGCCGGGTTCCTCGCTCACAGCGAAATCTTCAAACGTGGAAGACCACACATGAGCGTAAATGCTGAAGCGAAGCTCAGTGCCGGGCGTGATACCACTCACCTGTTGATAAACCCCGCCATCATGCGTCTCGAAAAACGAATAATAAATTTGGGCATCATTCCCAGACCGAACACGCGGCACAATGTTTTGGGCGTTTGCCGCCGAAGCCGCGATATATTTGGGCTGGGCATTCTGGAAAGAGGGCATACTGGCGGTACGGGCAGCGTTCCAAGGCGTCCAGCCATTCGCCACAGAGCGCGGTTGCTCACCCGCCACCGTTACAAAGCCAGTCTCAAAACCGGGATTGGTCAACAGGTTTTGCCCGGTCTGTGCCAGGACATTCCCCGCGACCAGCAATAACAAGACCGGAAGGAGGCGCAGTAGTCGCCGTGTTATGCCTGCGGGATTCCTCATAACAAACTCCTGATGGTGGTATGAATTTACGTTAAGTATAGTGTGATTTTTCAACATGACAAATCAGTCTTAGGTTGGTTGTTCATGGGTTGCATCCTGACAGGGATTATAACTCAAGGTAAAATCTTACACAAAAGATGATGGTACTGGCAGCATCATTCTAACCAATTTCAAGCCAAATAGTCTTTCTGCCTGAAACAAGCATGTCGGATACGATTGTAGGACTGTGTGAAATTGAATTGTATTTACCGGGCGTGACATCGCTCAAGGAAAAACGCGGCATCATCAAATCCATGTTGGCGCGGATTCGCAATACGTTTAATGTGTCTGCGGCGGAAGTGGCACACTTGGATAAGTGGCAATCGGCAAAAATCGCTGTCGCTTCCGTGAGCAATTCTGCTCCGCATACACGGCAAATGCTGCAAACGGTGATGCAATGGCTAGAAGAACATTTTCCTGATGCCATCATCACGCGGCATAACACGGAAGTGTTGTGAGAAAAACGCGCTAAAGTGGTGGGATAGACTTTATAAGGGTAGATGTTGTATGAGCAAGATAAGCCGTTATCTCTTTAATTGGATATTGCTTTTTTACATTCCCACCAGCCTTGCTCAACAACAAATTCCACAAGTGTTATATCCTTCTTCTTCGATTGAAATTGAAATAGGCAATCTTTTTGGTCCGGTTGAGTGGTGCCCTGATGCAACCTGCCTTGTAGCAGTAGTAGAAGAGTTCCAAGCATCCCCGCGAACTGTCTTTGTGCAGGTTTTTGATACAAATTCAGGGAGACTTATTGCCAATCTTGGCAAAGGTGAATATATCCAGTTTGCATTTTCACCTAATAGTAGGTGGATTGTGGTCTGGTCATCGCTAGGGTCAGAATTAGGTTTCTTGCGTATATTCTCGACAGAAGACTTTGAACTTCTGTTCGAAATATCAAATATCGAACCCTTTGATGTGCTATGGAGTGGTAGTAGTGAAAAACTTTTATGGAGCGATTATCATACTAACACCTTAAATCTTTGGGATGTTGGAACAGAGCAGGAATTATTGGAATTTGCCAGTAATTACGGGAGTTGGAGTACAGATGAGGCACAGATTATTGCTGTTGATCAAACATATAGAAAAATTCACATCTATGATTCTACTTCCGGCGAGTTACTAACAGAATTTACGCCCGGTGGAGAGATTAAACGATATCATACTAATCAGCAAGATAATCGTATTCTCGTAGAGGCGGATGAACTCACTATCTGGAATATTGACACACAGGAAAAATTATTTGCCATTTCGTCTTATGAATACCCCGTTAGCTGGTCTGTGGATGGATCAATCGTTTTTTCAAACTCTCAGAATGGATTCTATATTTATAATACTATCGATCAAGTATTAATCAGTAATGGGCAATTTGATGATATAAGAATCAGGCGAGTCGCGTGGAATTCAACGGGTACTTATCTAGCATTAGCATTTACCATGCCACTTGATTGTCAGAATGATTGTCTTGAATCGAGTTTTGTTTGGGACATAAAATTAAGCAAAATCATATCTATAGCGCCCTTACAGCAAACAGTGTATTTTATGAGTTGGCGAGAGGGCTTTAACCAATTGATTCTCAATTATTCTTATAATGTAGTTATCTGGGATGTAGATCAAAATCAACAATTATTTTATTTATCTACTGTAGATGCTAGATTCCCTGTGAGGACTGGTTTCAAGCTTCATAAAGACGGTAGTAAATTATTGACCTGGTGGGATCACATTCTTAAAGTTTGGAATATACCCACTATAACAGGAGATTAGATAAGGTACTTATGAACTGCAAAATCGCAATATACTAGAAAACTTTAGCTTATTATCAGGAGGTAAAACGCTTGCGGCTTTATGAATATCAAATGAAATTTCTGCTGCGACAGGCGCATATCCCCGTGCCGGAAGGCGACGTGATTAGCACGCCCGATGATGCCTATCGTATAGCTGTTGAATTGGGTGGCGATGTGGTGCTAAAAGCACAATCCCTTAACAGCAGCCGATTACCCGGTATCAACATGAAAATCGCACATACCCCGGCGGGGGCGCGAGATGTTGCCCGCCGCATGTTAAGCGATCAGCTTGAAAATCAGCCTGTGCGACAAATTCTGGTAGAAGCCAAAGCGCACATTCAACAGGCGATTTATGTGACGATTATCACCGACTATACTGCCGGGCGTCCGCTGCTGTTGGCATCGCTGGAAGGCGGCAAAGACCCGCATACCATGACCTGGGATAACTCTGATATTTTTAGTCGTGAATATATCAACCCGGTGACAGGTTTACACTTATATCAAGCCAATAAAATCGCCAGTGACTTGGATTTTCCGCATTCGCAATGGCGCTCTTTTGTCGAAATTATTCATCATTTATACCAATGTTATGTTCATAACGATGCTGAAAAAATTGAAATTAATCCCCTGGTCATCACCCGTGAAGGCTATCTCTTGGCAGTAGATGGCAAAATGCATATTGACCCGCACGCTCTCTATCGCCAACCACAGCTTGCCGCGATGTACGATAGTAGTTATGAAACAACGCTCCAAGCACAAGCGCGGCATACAGAGGTTGCCTATCAGTCATTTGAGGGTCAAATTGGCTGTTTGGTCAATGGGGCGGGCATGGCATTAACCATCCGCGATATGCTGCATCATTATGGTGAGGAAACCAGTGTTCATCCTGCCTGCATTGTGGATGCTGGCAGCAGCGCCTCCCCTGAAGAAATTGCCGCCGGATTGCGCTTGATTATGGCACACCCCTCCGTACAAGTCGGGCTGGTTAATATTTTTGATGGCTTAGTGGAAGCCGATTTGCTGGCAGGCGCCATTTTGCACACATGGCATGAGCTAAAGCCCACTATTCCTACCGTTATTCGCTTGCAAGGCAGTGGTGCTGAGGAAGCCCAGCACATGTTGGCAGCCGCCGATATTCCCAATTTAATCGTAGCAAAAACATTATCTGCGGCAATACATCAAGCGATCGCAATGGCGACTAGGAGTTATGCTTGATGGCGATTTTGCTGGATAAACACTCGCAAATTCTTATACAAGGTATCACTGAGCGTTATGGGTCATTTCATACGCGGCAGATGCTGGAATATGGCACCGTCATCGTCGGCGGGGTAACACCCGGCAAAGGTGGCGATTGGTTTGAGGGCAAGCCCGTTTTTGATACTGTGCGCCGTGCGATGGATGCGACCGGGGCAACGGTGAGCCTGATTACCGTACCAGCCCCCCTCGCTGCCGATGCGATTATTGAAGCTGCCGATGCCGGGATTAAGCTCATTATTTGCATCACCGAACATATTCCGCTGCATGATATGTTACGCACACGGGAATTATTGCAAAGAAAAAATATTCGTTTAGTAGGACCTAATAGCCCGGGTATTTTAATTCCGGGCGTGACGAGCGTTGGCATTATCCCACCTATGGTTGCAAAACCCGGCAATATTGGGATTGTTTCCAGCAGCAGCGCCCTCCTTTACGAAACGACATTGGCACTGACACAAGCCAATATGGGGCAATCGGCATTAGTGGGAATTGGGAGTAATGCCATTATCGGCATGAATTTTAAGGATATTCTCGAATTGTTTGAGAATGACCTGAATACCGAAAAAATTGTGCTTATCAGCGAACCAAGCCAGTATGATGCGATTCATGAAGTGACTTCTTATATCTCAAATCGGATGACCCGCCCGGTGGTGGCACTCATTCCAGGGCAATCTATCAGCCTGATTGAATCACCCACAGAAGCAAAATATGCTGCCAGTCGTGCGGCGGCACTCACCAATATAGGTGTTCCGGTTGCCCGTTATCCAGAAGATGTTTCTGAGTTGCTCAAAGGGGTATAAATGACATTCATCCTGAAAAGAGATGATTTTTATCCCAAATTTATCCCAAATTTGTGATATTTTACTCACATTTTTTACGGAACTATAACCTTTTCGATATTGCTGGCACGTAGCCATCCTTGCCGACCATCCGGCAAAATGACACGCAACCAATCGTTACGCTCCTCCAAAATGCGAACCTCGGCGGCAGCAAATACGCGAAACAAAGGCAAATAGTTATCACCCGCACCATTCATCACCTGTACCGATGATTCAATAACAACCGCAGGTGGCATCGTTGCCCCCACATACCAGCGCGAAAATAACAGTAACAAGAACACAGCCATCACACTTGCATTCACAAATAAAACGCTTCGCAATCGCTGTCGTCCATGTTTCTGCCGAAAAAAAATTGCCCATACAACAAAAAAACTTGTCCAAACACACCATGTCAAAACATTGAGTTCATCATAGGTTAGCCAAGCATTGGTCAGCGACCCGAACAATACCAGCGCATCTGATTCCTGCATATTGCCATCTTCACGGCGGGCGCGGAGGCGAGCTATTTGCAATTGAGTATCGTTTTCGCGTGGGGCAATGTCAGCGGCACGCAAATAATTCAGCAAAGCACGGGCATTATCACCACTGGCATAATATGCGGTTGCCAGATTAAAGAAGACACCACCATCGCGCACCCCCGCCGCAAGCGCAGAGTCGTAAATCGAAATAGCAGTGGCAAAATCGCCATTATTATACGCCGTTGCCGCCGATTCAAAATCAAACTGTGCCGCAGTAGCCGACACCAGCAACACGCATAACAAAAAGATAGCGAAAGGACGTATCAGGCTTGCCACGTTTTATCTATCTCCAGCAATATCCGCAGCGTATCGCGCACCAATAATTTGATGTCCTGTTCACTGACCGGGGCATAACGTCCGGCATCGGCATGGTCTAGGCAGTCCAAAAGTGTTTTTTGCACAGGTAGCGACAAACCGGAAAGCGCATTTTTAAGCGTCTCGCGCTGGATAGATTGCCCAGTTTTGCGGCTAAGATACGTCAATATAATATCAGCAATCATCACAGACGCATCTTTTGGCGATTGGGATAATGCCGTTTTTAATTGCATCTGTGCTTGTTGTAAGGCGCGGCTGCCACTGAGTCGTTCTGGTTTTGGGCTAGGATTGCGCCGAGAACGCGCTGAAGACATGAATGCTACCAAGCCCGCACCAAGTGGTGGCAGCAGCCATAATACCAAGCCCCAAATATCAAAATTCGTGCTTCTTGACGCGATATTCTCCGGCAAAGGTTTCAGCATAATATCAGGCTGAGAGTGGGTTGTTTGGGTTACATCGGCTGATATGGGTGGACTCGTTGTGGGATTGTCAGCAGCCAGCACTTCAATAGGTAGCGGTGTTGTCGTGCGCGTTTCGTAACTGCCTGTTTGCGGATTCAAGAAACCAAATTCAAGCGCCGGAATCACATGAATACCGGCTTGGGCGGGGATAAGTTGCCATTCAAATACTCGTGACCCAAAGACCGGACTCGCAGGTTGCACAGGGTTATCTTGTTCAAATATGCGCCAAAATTCCGGTAGCACCATTTTTGGGCGCAGCACTTGTTGAATATTGCCTGTGCCAGTTATCGTCATTGTCAAAATCACCGGTTGCCCAACCGCGATAGAAGTCACATTAAGCGCCGCCGCCACATCAAATTGCCCGATGGCGTTCTGGAAATAAACCGGCGCATTCGGCGGCATCGGTAAGACATTGACGGCGAAAGGTGGGGAAGATAATGGCACTGCCGATTGAAACGGTGTTTCCGGGAGTAAAATTTGCAATGCTTCAATCGTGAATGTCCCGGTTTGCAGCGGATACAATACGATTTGACGCTGAACCACCTGCATAGATTGTCCATTGACGGTTTGCAATTGCACATCGCCAGCAGGTAAATTTTCTTGCCCAAATCCGGTAAATGGTGGCAGTGTAATTTGCGCGGACTCAGCATTCATACCCGCTGGCAAAAATAACTGCCAAGTATAAATAGTCGGCTGCCCAACATAGGGTGTGAGGCTATCTATTGTGACATCCAGAAAACTACTGCCCGAATCTTGGGCATCCAGTGGTATTATCTGCACAAAAACAAACAACACAACCACAAGCACAAACAAATATTTTGCGCTTATTAATCTCAAACACATAGCAGGTGATGGTGGGTGATAACTCGGCATCATTACCAATCTCGTCCAGATGGCGGTGTCGCGGGGGTCACGAGGATGTCTGGCATTCCACCGCCCACACCGGGTTTTTCAACATCTATCGGGTCAAGAATTCGGCGAGCATCTTCTACAGTCAGGTCATTTTCGCTATTACGCGGCACGGGTGAAGCACTAAAATCGCCTTCTTGCGTCCCTGCCATGCCACCATCGGGCGTTGAACCTTCGGGTAATGCCCCGCCCGGCGGTGTTGGTGTGGGCGTCGGTTCATTTAAATCACCGGGATTTGGCGTGGGCGTCACCGATGGATTGGCTTGCTGAGTGTCGGGTTCGGTCTTTTGTTCAAAGGGTGTGGGCGTTGGTTTTTCGATGTAAAGCAATGCCAATTCTAAATTAAACCGGGTATCTTCGCGCTCTGGCATCAACAACAGCGATTGCTGATAGGCGGCTACGGCTTCGTTAAATCGCTGCTGTTCAAAAAAGAGATTCCCCAAATTATAGTGTGCCAACGCCGCTAATTCCGCATCACCGCGCTCAACCGCCTGTTGATATGCCGTGATAGCCGATTCATTGTCGCCTGCCCGTGCATAAGCATTCGCCACATTAAAATACAATTGAGCATTGTCTGGGTCAGCGACTAATGCCGATTGATAAGCACTGACAGCAGCCGGATAATTCCCTTGCGCGACAAAACTATTGCCTGCATTATTGCGCTCTGCCGGGTTAGTGCTGCACGCCGCCAATCCTAATAAAAATAGCAAGCCCATCACAATGAAATGTTTCATGAGTCACGCTCCCGCCGTGTTTCTGGCAATAACATCTCGACTGAGAGCGCCAATAATGCCAATGCCACAAAAATCCCAAACTGTTCAACAGGACGATCGATTAATTCTTCGCCCAAATCACCCGGTTGCAATGCCTGAATCGCAGCAATAACATTCGCAATTTCCGTGCCATCCACAATCGGTTGATAGCTACCACCGGTTGTTTCTGCCAGTGTTCGCAGCACAATTTCATCTAATACGGTCTGGACTAATGTTCCCTGCGAGTCTTTTTTGTAGTCTATCAATGTGCCAGCATCATCAAAAATAGGAATCGTTGACCCTGTAATCGTGCCATAGCCCAATGTATGGATAACAATCCCTGCCTCACTTGCGGCACGCGCCGCATTCAATGGGTTGCCTTCATGATTTTCCCCATCGGATAGCAGCACAATGACCCGGTTATCGCCAGCTACATCATCCAAAACTTGCAGCGCCATATCAAGCGCCTCACCGATGGCTGTTCCCGGCGTTGGCACAGCATTCAGGGCGATACTGCGGACAAATACTTGGGCGGCTTGCATATCATAAGTCAGCGGCATATATTGAAAGGCTTGCCCGGCGAACAAGATAATGCCAGCATCGTTGCCTTCCAGCGATGCCAACAAGTCTTGTATATCTAATCGGGCGCGTTCTAAACGCGATGGCACAATATCTTGGGCTGCCATACTCAAACTGACATCCACCACGAAAACGACAGCAACGCCTTGTTTTTCAATTTTTTGGAGTTCAATCCCCCATACCGGACGCGCCACTGCCAGAATTAAGGCTAAGAGTGTCAATAACCACAAAATTTGTTTCCAACGGCGGCGTGCCGGGCTGATTTGGGACAGCAATTTTTGTACCAACTCGGTATCGCCAATACGGCGCACGACCATCGCCCGCACCAAGTTGCGCCACAGGAAAAACAGCGCGAACAACGGGATAAGCACAAGGAATGCCAAAAATGGCGCATTAAGAAACGTCATGGGATTGTCTGGAATAGGGTTAGTCGTAAAAATCGTTCAAGCAGCAACAAAATCAATGCCACTATCAGCCACAGATACGCTTGTTCTTGCCAACGCACGTTCAATTGGCGCTCGACTTCGGAGCGTTCTAGGCGGTCAATTTCGGCAAAAATGGCTTCTAAATCTGGCAATTGCAGCGCATTAAAATAGCGCCCATTGCTCACCGCCGCCACCGATTGCAGCATCACCTCATCTATTTCGCCGGCTGCCGGATTGCCCATCCCGATTGTATAAATGCGAATATCAAAGGCACTGGCGGCTTGTGCTGCGGATAGCGGGTCAACGCTGCCAGTATTATTTGTGCCATCGGTCAGCAAAATAACTGCTTTGCTGGTGGCTTGGCTCTGGCGCAGCATATTGGCGGCAGCCGCAATGCCTACCCCAATCGCCGTTTTGCCGCTATTGCCAATCGCTTCTGCCAGTTGTACCTCTGCCAATAAGCGCCGCAAAATCGCATAATCCAGTGTGGGGGGTGCTTGATAAAACGCCTCTTCAGCAAACACAATCAGCCCAATGCGGTCAAATTCGCGCTGAGTGATAAAATTATCCAGCATCATTTTTGCTGCATCCAAACGACTGAAGGGTGCAAAATCTTGTGTTCCCATACTGGCAGAAATATCCAGCGCGAAAGCCATATCAATCCCTGCCCCACGTAGCACTTCCCGCGCATTCCCGGCTTGGGGGCGTGCTAGTGCCGCTACCAACAGCAACCAGACTAGCAATCGCAATACATCCGGCAAACGGCGCAACTGCACGCGCAGCCCCACAGGCAAACCACTCAACAAGCGCGTATCGGAATAACGCATGACTACTGGTGCTGACTGCCAGCGTCCACGCCACTGTTGGAATAAAAAGAGTGCTGCCGGAAGCAGCAGCAAAAAAACATGCGGATACGCAAAACGAAATTCAATCATGGTTGTTTTTCTATCGCCTGCAACCAGCGAATCGCATAATTCACCAATCGTACACCAGCATCCGGTTCGGGTTCAAACCGGGCAAATTTGACCAAATCGGCTTGTTCCAAAACTTGCTGCAAACCTTTTCGCAAAGGTTCTGGGAAAGAATTGTGTTGTTTCAGCAGTTGGTTAAGTTCGGCTGTGGTCAATTCGGCGGCATTAATTTGGTGAACCACTTGCAAATAACCTCGGAGTTTATCAGCCACCAATAAATAGATGGTAGATACAGGCAGTGATTGGGTCTTTAAGTCTTCCAATTCAGCAATCGCAATTTGAGCAGGTGTGCCGCCAATAATGCCCGCAATGCGCCCATTCCGGCGGCGCAAAACGCGCCTCAGGATGAACACGATGCTCCCAAGCACCACAATCAACGGAATTAACCACAATGGCGAGATATACGGCAATTCGATAGGGGGTGCAAAGGGGCGCAAGCTGCGGTCTGGCGCAGTTTCTAGCACCGATGGCACAGTGAAAAAAAGTGATTTCACCGGATTGCTCATTGTGACGCCGTTATATGTGAACGTTACAGGCATTTCTGGGGTTAAGTGCTGCCCCGGCAGCCAAATAATCATCTCCAAAATGCGGGAATATACTGTCACTCCATCTGCCCGCGTTTCCCTTGTGATGTCACCTGTCTCTAAAACAGCAAAAATATCATCGGCAGGAAATTCAGGCAAATTGGCTAACTGCACACCGGGCGGCGCTTCAATGATAATGTGAACTTCAATGATGTCCCCTACCAACGGCGATAGGTTGGCGGCAGTTAAATAGGCATTCACAATATCGGCTTGCCCGGCATTAATGGGCGGCACAAACGGCGTCGCCGTCGCATTTTGGGCGTAAATGGGCATTCCGACCCATAAAAACGGCATACTAAAAGCAAATAAAAGATAATATGCTTTTGTAAGGACACGATATATCGTGTCCCTACGGTATCTTATTCCAGCGATTACGAGAAATCGCCTTTCAACAGAAATAACATCTGAACTAGCTAACAGATTCATCGGCGGCGTTCCAACTGCTGACGGAAAAACAAATTCAAAGCGCGAGCATAATCGCCATCGGGCGGAATATCAATGCGAGCAACCCCAGCCCGTTTTAGGATAGTATCACGGTCTTGCTGGAACTGCTGCTGCTGCTGCCGAAACTGCTGCTGCCAAGCAGGAGAAGTAGTATCTACCCATTGCACTTCACCGGTTTCAGCATCGCGCAAGCCCATCATGCCCACTTCAGGAAATTGTTCCTCCAAAGGGTCGCTCAAAATGACGACATTGAGTTCATGGTGGCGGGCAGTGATGGCTAAATCCTGATAATAACTCTCGCCCGATAGCAAAAAATCGGAAAGCAGAAAAATAATTGCACCCGATGGCACAACACGATTTAAAGTGCGAAGCGCCTGCGCTAAATCTGTGCCGCTGCCGGATGTCTCTACTATGAGCAAATCGCGTATCAGCCGCATAACGTGTTTGCGCCCTTTGCGCGGCGGCACATAATGTTCCACTTTATCGCTGAAAATCAGCAATCCAGCGCGGTCATTATTGGTGATTGCCATGTACGCCAATGCCGCACCCAATTCAGCAGCAAAATCGCGTTTTTGGCGGTCAATCGTGCCGAACAAGACCGAAGCACTGCCATCTATCACAATCATGACCGTCAGTTCGCGCTCTTCGACATGCTGTCGGATGAAGGGTTCGCCGGTACGAGCCGTCACTTTCCAATCAATGGAGCGCACATCATCGCCCGGCACATAGGGACGCACCGCTGCAAACGACAGCCCTCTGCCTTTATAGACCGAATGATATGCCCCGGCAAAAGCATTGATGACCAAACGGCGCGTTTTAAATTCAATCCGGCGAATCCGGCGGAGTACATCCGGCGTCAACATCAAGGCACTTCTACCTTGCTCAGAATCACATCAATAATTTTATCGCCTGTGATGCCTTCTGCCTGCGCTTCAAAACTGGTGATGATGCGATGTCGCAGCACATCCGGCGCAAGCAACTTAATATCATCGGGCGTCACATAACCACGCCCGCTTAAAAAGGCATTGGCTTTGGCGGCTTTGATGAGCCAAATGGTCGCACGCGGCGATGCCCCCGTTTCGATGAGCGTTTGCAGGCGTTTCATGCCATTTTTGGCAGGTTGGCGCGTGGCAAACACAATATCTAACACATACTCTTTAATTTTATCATCCACATAAATCTCGTGAATGATTTTACGGGCTTTTTGAATTGCGGCGGCGTCTATGACAGGTTGGGGTGCTGCCGGTTTTTCGCCGGTCATACGATTGATGATTTCACGTTCATCATCACGAGTGGGATAATCAATGATAATTTTGAGCATGAAACGGTCTAATTGCGCTTCTGGCAGCGGATATGTCCCTTCTTGTTCGATGGGATTCTGGGTTGCCAAAACCATGAACGGGTCATCGAGTTTAAAGGTTTCTTCGCCTAACGTCACTTGGCGTTCTTCCATGGCTTCTAATAATGCCGATTGGACTTTTGCCGGGGCGCGGTTAATTTCATCTGCTAACACAATATTAGCAAAGACGGGACCACGGCGGGCAGCAAAAGTGCCTGTACGAGGATTATAAATTTGTGTGCCAATCAAATCGGCGGGCAGCAAATCCGGTGTGAACTGAATCCGTTGGAAATGGGCGCTAATGCTGGATGACAACGTGCGAACTGCCAGTGTCTTCGCCAGCCCCGGCACGCCTTCGATTAAGATATGCCCATCAGAGAGCAATGCCACCAACATTCGCTGAATCATCATCGTTTGCCCCACGATGATTCGTCCGGTTTCGGTCAACAATGGCTCTACAAAAGCGGCTTCGCGCTGGACGCACTCATTCAATTCACGGATAGAACGGGTCATAAACACTAAATTCTATGTGGGTTGATCAATCTCCATTGGATATTGTAATCGAAAATGACAGAGCGCAATACCGGACGATTGGGGTATAACTTCTAATAATCATCCTCCACGAAGCCCGGTGTTTCTGGCGCAGGGTATGGGGGCTGTTGTGGAGCGTTGCCGCGCCGCTGTGGTTGCAACCATTTATCGGCAATGGCGGGGGGCTGTGGCGGCGTGCGTTGAATATGCCGCGAAGAATTGACTACCCCATCATCTGGCATGTACGCCGGCTGCGGTGAGGCACAATACGGGCAGAGCATCCAAGGCAGTTCTAATAAATTATGGCAAACGTGGCACGCCTTTTTCAGCCGAGTATGGCACGCTGGACAGGCTTGCCAATCGTCTTGTACGCGCTGACCACAGCCGGGGCAAACGGGCTTTTCTTCAATTTCTTGCAACAAGGCTTCTTCTTCTAGCGAGCGTTCATACGCTTCTGCCAACGTTTCACGCGGGCGCAGCAAAATATACACAAATAAACCGGGGATATTCAGCACTGCCACCAGCAGCGCCACCAACAACTGCGCTAGCCCATCGCGGGAACGCGCCCGCATATCCCGATACGCCCAAATAATCATCGCTAACCAAAATGCCGCCAGCACTACCCCGCCATATACCGCGATGCCAAGCAGCACATTATTATCAATTGGAAAATCCATAGCACCACATCCTGAACAAAACCTGTTTAGATGTCAGTATAAGCATGAGGTGTTTTGCACGCAATTGTTATAATCAGGCGGATGCCCACTGATAAGGATTTGATATAGGCTATGCCGGAAAACCATCACATCACAATCCATGATATGCCCGATGCCGACCGTCCGCGGGAACGATTGCTCAACAGCGGCGCAGACTCACTTTCCACTGCTGAATTATTGGCAATTATTTTAGGTACTGGTACAAAACAAGAGAATGTTTTGCAATTGGCAACGCGCATTTTAGCCGAATCCGGCGGGTTAAATGGGTTAGCCCGCATCACCGCGCCGGAATTGCAGCGTATTAAAGGCTTGGGGAATGCACGTATCAGCCAAATTTTGGCATCGCTGGAAATGGGCAAACGTCTGAGTGCTTTACCTGTGGATGAACGGCAGCGGATACAATCGGCAACCGATGCGGTGCGCTTGGTGCAAGATATGGCATATCTCGCCCAAGAACAGGTGCGCGTGATGTTGTTGGATAGCAGTCGGCGTGTGATTGCCATCCCCACGATTTATATGGGAACCGTCAACATGTCCATTGTGCGCGTGGCAGAAGTGTACCGAGAAGCCATTACCCGCAACAGTCCAGCAATTTTGTTCATCCATAATCACCCTTCGGGCGACCCGCAACCTTCGCCTGAAGATGTGGAAATAACGCGCACGCTTATCGCCGCAGGCAAATTATTAGATATTCAATTGCTTGACCATATTATTATCGGGCAACAAGCGTGGGTTTCTTTACGAGAAATGGGTTTGGCATTTCAGGATTAATTGCCTGCTTGTGGCACAACATCTACTGGCACAGTCGCATCTACGAAACCAGCATATAAAGCAATATCGCTGATAAATGTATCATATTGATGCCCAGACGCATAAAACTCAACATTGGTAATGGATGCCGGGCGTGCGTCCGCAGGCAGCACATTAAACAAATTGCCTGTTTCAAACGTATACCACGTTTTTTCATTGATCTGAAGATGGTCTTGCATACAACTGGCGCAGCGTTGTTTATAAGCATCGAATGCCGGATTCAAATTATAATAAAATCCCTGATACCACTCACGCGGGACACCATTGGTATCCACATATTGCAAATGCAGCATCAACGGACACTCACTACCTTCTACCCCGCATTCACTCAATGATTGATAATTCAGATAAAAAGTAGTTTCTAATTCCAGATAATTAAAAGCACTAACACTTTTGCCTATGCCGGCAAACGGTTGTTTGCAGCGCGTTTCGCCATTGGTGCTAGCATCTTCGGCGCGGCGCAGTCGTAACGCTGGGCGTCCATCCACCGTGCCTAGCAAATATACCCCACGCGGCAAATCGGCTTGCACATTGGCACATCCCCACCGTCCCGGTAAAGTCGTAATCTCATCCCCAGAATTGGCGGGCATATCGAACACAAATAAACTGTTTTCCAATAAATTGACTCGTGCTGGATAAAATACAGGATTACGCCCGACAAAAATACGCCCCTCCTGTCCGGCGGGAATCAGCAAATTGCTTTCGCGGTTAGCCGAAAACAAAATCGCTTCGCCAGCACGATTCGCGGCATGAAAATAGACATCATTGGCACTCAGCATATAACGTCCCGGTTGATTGATATACACCAACTCGTCACGCTGAGTATAGATTCGCATGAGCAACGCCCGATTAGGCGCACCCAACACCACGACATCCATTTCGCCTGTAAAATTTTGTAGTTCAATTTCATAACGCCCATTGCTCCACTCAAAACGCGGACGATTCGCCCGCCGTAAGGAGAAAGCACTGGTATTTTTTAAAGTCACAGCCGCAACAAGCTGCGATAGTTGATTTTCATCGGTAACATAAAATGACATTGTAAATTGAGATTGCGAATCGGTACTGACTTGTGCCGGACGATTCACCAAGCTATAGGCATCTTGACCGCGTATCCCACGTTCCACCAAATCTTCAGTTGTAATCACAGCAGTGCCACGCCCAACGTGCAGCACCGACTCTAAGGCAATTGTGGATTCAAAGAAAAAAAAGTAAACACCCGTTGTACTGCCGATACAAACCGAACAAAACACACCAAACGCCACCAAGACAATCAACCATGCAAGGCGTTGGGTTTGTTTTTCCATTTCGGGGGTAATATAAGTTGCGGTATCCAGCGATTCCAAGACGCCACGCGCCCCTTTGCTAATCGGATTCAATACTTATTTATCGCTCACGACAGGCATTATAGCACACCACCACAGCCTACCGTACTCTCTGGATTCTAGGTTATAATGGGCGATATTCAGCGCGAAATGATAATTCATAATGGGAGCAGATGCTTATGTCCGGGCATAGTAAATGGTCTACAATCAAACGCAGAAAAGGGGCAGAAGATGCCAAACGCGGGAAGATTTTTACCCGCATTGGGCGCGACATTACCATTGCCGCCCGCGAAGGCGGCGGCGATGAAGTGAATAATGCCAAATTAAAATTGGCAATTGCCAAAGCCAAAGCCGCTAACATGCCGCGTGAAAATATTGAACGCGCTGTCAAAAAAGGCACGGGCGAATTGGAAGGTGGTTCGTTAGACGAAATCACCTATGAAGCCTATGGCGTGGAGGGCATTGCCTTCATGATTGAAGTGATGACCGACAACACCAATCGCACCTTAGCAGAAATTAAAGCCGTTCTCAATCGCAATGGCGGCAAGTTAGCGGCGGCGGGGTCGGTGGCATGGCAGTTCGCGCAAAAAGGCTGCATCACCCTTAAAGGGGATAATCTAAATTTTGATGAAGTCTTTTTGGTAGCGGCAGAAGCAGGTGCTGATGATGTCGAAGATGATGAAGGCACGGTGACTGTTTATACCCCGCGTGAAGCGTTTGCGGCTGTTGAACAGGCACTCGCCGATGCTGGTTACGAAGTCGAAGATTCGGAACTACGCTGGATGGCAAAAGAAGAAACGGAAGTTCCGGCAGATAAAGCTGTTCAGAATATGCGCCTGATGGAAAAACTGGAAGAACTAGATGATACCCAAGGTGTAGCTTCTAACCTTGCAATGAGCCAAGAAGTTTTAGCAGCGTTTGAAACTGCCTAATGCTCTCACTTGGCATTGACCCAGGCACCGCCATCATTGGGTTCGGATTAGTCCGTGAACTGCCAGATAGTTCGCTACAGGCAGTTCACTATGGCGTTATCCGCACGCCTGCGACGATGGCGATGCCAGAACGCTTGGCAATGATTTATGACGAAGTAATGGCATTGGCGACACTGTATCAGCCGGATAGCGCCGGTGTGGAAGAATTATTTTTTGCTCGCAATGTAACAACGGCAATTACCGTAGCGCAAGGGCGTGGGGTAATTTTGTTGGCGCTGCAAAAAGCGGGCATTGTTATCCATGAATATAAGCCCAATCAGATTAAGCAAACGACTTCCGGGTATGGCGGCGCGGATAAACACCAAATGCAAGAAATGGTACGTTTGCTCTTGAATTTAGACTCTATCCCACGCCCAGATGACGCCGCCGACGCCCTCGCTATCGCCATTACCAATATCCAATTGGGCAGTTTGGGTGGTTTACTCGCCGAATAAGAAAGTCCGCTTATGATTGCCAGCATACAAGGCATGGTCGCCCAAAATAGTCAAGATAGCGTCGTGATATTGGTGGGCGGTGTCGGCATCGAAATTATTGCCACCCGTCCAGCACTAGAAAAATGCCAACCCGGCGAAACTGCTTTTATTTATACCCGGCTCATCGTGCGCGAAGACTCGTTGACATTGTATGGTTTTGCAGGCGACTATGAGCGCGACATGTTTGATACACTGCTCAAAGTGAGTGGCGTGGGCCCGCGGCTGGCGATAGCCATTCTGAGCAATCTCAGCACCGATAATTTACGCAATGCCGTCGTCACTGAACGAGCCGAAATCCTGACTCGTGTTCCCGGTATTGGCAAAAAGACTGCTCAGAAAATTCTGCTTGAACTTAAAGACAAACTTCCTACCGGGCTAGATGCTATTCCCGGCGAAGCCTTTGATGATATGAACAGCGATGTGATGGATGCCTTAGTCGGCTTAGGTTTCAGCATCGTAGAGGCACAAACCGCCATCCAAGCATTGCCCGCCAACGCACCCAAAGACCTGCAAGAACGTATTCGGTTATCCTTACAATACCTTCAGCCCTAAGAATTAGAACAACTTTCTAACCCTTTTGCGCTGATTATCCGCAATTTTTCTCTATACTGGTCTGCATATTTCCCACCTATTCTGATAATGATGGAGGCGTTGATGACCGAGACACTCATCGGTAAATCGGTTCCCCTGCTCGATAAAGGGTTTATTGAACTCATTGATTTGATGCCGCACCCTGCTTCCAATATCAGCGGCGACTTGGCGATTGTCAATGCGGCGCGAGTGAGTTTTTTGGGCGAAAGCAAGGGCGATGAAAAAGATAAAAAATTACTCTTTTATCTTTTAAGACATAAACACACGTCTCCGTTTGAGATGGTTGAATTTAAGTTTCGTATTAAAGCCCCAGTTGTCACATTTTGGCAATGGGTTCGACACAGAACTTGGAATATGAATGCCCAGTGTTTGGATGGAGAAACAGAAATTATCTTTGATAAACCGGAACAAATTGAAAAAGGCAGTTTCCGGGTCGGCTCAAAAATTAAACTAAAAGACCTGTTTCGTCGCTGGAATACATGGGAGCGTAAACGTCTTCAAAATATGCAACTTAGAATACTTGATGAAGAATCCATGTTATTAACTACAGCACGAATTGGCGATGTTGTAGATGCTGGTATAAAACCGGGATTTCGTATTACCACAAGCGAAGGCAATACGATTATTTGTAGTGCCGATCATCAGTTTCTTTTCGAGGATGGTTGGAAAACATTAAGAGATGCTACTGGGCTAAAAGTAGTGAATGAACGTGCTGTCTGGCGTGAACTTCCACAGGTTCATGTAAATGGAAAACCGCTAGAAACCGCAGAATTATACACAAGTGTTGATTGGCTAAAATACCAATATCATACTCGGCGATTATCTGTAAAAGAAATTGCTGAATTAGCTGGGTGTTCTACGCATACAATACGGAAATACTTGAAAGTTCATAATTTAACATTACCTGAACGTAGTCAAAATAATCGCTTCAAAAAAGGTCATGCAGCTTGGAATAAGAATTTGTCTTATAGCTTAAATGAAACTGTGGAACAAAACCTTGTACGACGCAAACGTGCAAGTGAATCTGTTCTACGTGGAGAAGAATGTCATTTTTGGAAAGGAGGAATGAGTACTGAGCGAGAAAATATTGGACGGTGGACAACAGATATTTCTCCTTTCATTTTTGAACGTGATAACTATAAGTGTGCCTTCTGTGGTGAAGTAGCAAATTCACAAGACGGTTTTCATGCTCACCATATAATCCCAGTTTGGGCAGATATAACCAAAGCGTGTGATGTAGATAATCTAATCACTCTACATGAAAGCTGCCATCGCTATATCCATGCCAATCATCTTGAATATGAGTTCGCTAAAAATCTTCGCGCTGGTACTGGCTTTGAACCTTTTTCAAAATCCTCTTTTTATGAGGCGCGAGATTGGCGAAATGGAAAGTCTACTCCTCACCTAGTAAACATAACAAACATTGAATATGTGGGTGAGCGTCAGATGTATGACCTAGTTGTAGATGGTCGTTATCCTAACTTTGTTGCGAATTGGTTTATCGTTCATAACTCAGGGCGCTATACCGAATTTGAAGAGAATGATTTTTATGTGCCGGATGTTTGGCGCAAACAATCCAAAGACAATAAACAAGCGAGTGAGGGGCAAGTCACCGACGAAGAAAACCATGCCTTGACTGAAAAATTGGTTGCCCACTACGAGGCAAGTTATCGCTTGTATGAGGAGGCATTAAAAACGGGTGTCTCTCGTGAGATGGCACGGTTTTTCTTGCCGGGGTTCAGCGTGTATTACACTTGGGTTGTCAAAGTAGATGCTCATAATTTGATGCACTTCCTAAAATTACGCATGGCAGATGAAGCCCAATACGAAATTCGGGTATATGCCCAAGCCATTTATGAGCATTTTTTTAAACCTGCCCTACCGTGGACAGCCGAAGCCTTTGAAGAATATATCCTCAAGCCAGAGTAAGCCGTCATCAGGGATAACCAAGTTGTGTTATCCCTGATTGTTGAACTTGATTAATTGCCCAAGCGCAGCACTGGATATAATTCACCGCCGCGTTGGAAGCACATTTGGTCGCCGAGCGTATTGATGGGATACACTTCCCAACCATATTGAACACCTTGCTCAAATAATTCTGCGGCAAAGGTGTACTGCGTTTCGGCAATGAAAATATCATCTTTGATGGTAGTCCCTCTTAGCGTCTTCAATGACACCCGATACCGCACAGCTTCCGGCACAGCTACCCAAGATACGGTGGGCGCTGTTCCAATACGGAAATCAGTGGCACTGCGCTCAAAATCAATCTGGAACACATTGCACCCTTCTGGGAGTGCCGCTGTGGGCGCAAAAAATGTGGGAGTTGGCGGCGGTGTTTCCGTTTCCGTCGGCAGCGGTGTTTCGCTTGGCACAGGTGTCCAAGTCGGTGGCAGCGTCGGGCGGGTGCGGGGTGGCGTGACAGATGCCGTTGGTGTGACTTCAACGGATTGCGCGGGAACTTCTGTCGGTGGTACTGTTGTATTTTCTGGGACAATAGTCGGTAATTCTTGGGGAGCTTGCGGATTACAAGCGACCACAGCTATGACAATAACAACGAACCATACCCCTAGCCAACGATTATGCATGTTTCTCTCTCCATCTGATAGGTCATTAACCAGCAAAGGTATCAGTCAGTGATAACCCATGCAAAATCAACACAATATCTACAAAAACTGCTGCCAACCCCACAAAAAAATACCAGATGAGCATGGGCGATGCAGTTTGTTTGATTTGTTCATTACCGGTTGTGCCTACAAGCAAATACCAGCCCCAAATATACATCGCACCCGCTATGGCTACCCCAACCAGTGATGGCACTATCACCGTCGTGGGGTCAAAAAAATAAAGAATATAGATTTCATCAATCCGTGGGAAAATAGCCATCAGCAGCGCAATCGCAAAACCAGCAGCAATCAAAATGCGTACAATGCGCGGCAAAAACGCTACCCAATTTTGTAACCTAACCGCCAACCACTGCCAGCGCGTCTGAGTTTGGCGTTCTGTGTTGGTCATCGTCATGAGTCATGCTCCGGTGAATACCGATTCACCATAAAGGTCGCTGCGTTTACAAAATAATCGCGCATCAGACCGCGTTCTGGTTCGGCAATGCCCACTTCGTCTATCGCTGCCAGCATATGAGTCACCCAGCGGTCACGCAACTCTGGACTGATAGGAAATGGCGCATGGCGCATCCGTAAGCGGGGATGCCCCCGTTCTTGGGCGTATTCTTGCGGACCACCCCAGTATTGGCTCAGGAATAAGTATTGCCAGCGTTTGCCCGGTTCCAAATCTGCCGGGAAAATTGCTCTCAATTCAACATCCTGTTCCACCCGTGCATAAAAAATATCTACCAATTTCTGGAAAGTGGGCGCACCACCTACTTTATCATAAATGCTAGGTTCATTATCATGCATAATTGCTCCACAAGAAAAATCTGACTTTACCAATTATACCCGTAACAGTACAATGCTTTCCCTGAGTTATAAAGTCTCTCCTAGGGAGTAATCTTGTGAAGAAACCTTTACAGCGCGTGTTAGGCGCTTTTGTGTTGTTAATTTTAAGCCTTGCAACCATTACATTATTGGCACAAGATGCAGATCCAATTACTGCATCGGGTTCAGGGATTGCACTGCCGCTGCTGCAACCCCTCGTTAATGTCAGCGGCGTTGAATTAACGCTTGAAACAACCGTCACTGGCACGTCTGCCGGGTTAGAGGCACTGTGTGCGGGGACGACTACTATCGCGGCGGCTACCCGTCCGTTATCCCCTGCCGAAGAAGAAGCCTGCCAGAGCAACAATATCGAATTTATGGAATTGCTGGTCGGGCATTACATTCTGGCGCTCATCGGCAATCCAGCCGATACATTTTACACCTGTGTCCCCGCAGCCGGACTTAACCAAGTCTTTGCCCCGGCAGCAGGCAGCCAAACCACGAACTGGAACCAAGTAACCGCTAGTTCTGGTGAAGTATTCCCGGATTTAGCATTGAGTGTGGCGGTTGTCAGCGATGATAACCCGGCATTCGCCCTGTTAGATGGCATCATCAGCGGGGATGGCATTCGTTCAGACGCCATTCGCGGCACAACCGAAGCCGTGATTAATTCCGTCAGCGGCACGCCCGGCGCATTAGGCGTTGTGGATTTGCAAAGTGCTTTGGCGGCGGTGGATAAAGTCAAACTGGTGAATATTGAATCTGTCGGACAAACCTCCGGTTGTGTATCCCCTTCCTCTGGCACAGTCGAAGCCGATATTTACCCGGTTGCTAACGAACTTTATTTTTACATCAATCGCGCTCAGGCAGAAACATTAGCGCCATTCTTGGCATTTTTCGGTACGCCGGATTTTGTTGCAGCAGTGGAATCAGCCGGTTTTAGTGCGCCGATGCCTCCTACCATCGCTAACAATATGCAAGTCATTTCTGGTGAAGTTTCGGGGCGCGTGTTCAGCCGCGAAGAAGTCAGTTATCAGATTCCGCCGACCCTAGAAGGTGCCGTAACCGTCGAGGGTTCAGGCAGTCAACTCCAGTTCTATCAGAACGTCAGCACAGGTATGACTGGGCAATACCCCAACTTCAATGTGACCTTCAACATGGAAGGTGACATCGCTGGGTATCGCCGTTTGTGCAATGGCGAAGCGGATATGGTCGTTGCTATTTCAGCTATGTCCGAAGAACAAATCGCCGCTTGCACTGCGAATAATGTTGGGCTTTTCACGCAACCGATGGGAACACAGGCAGTTGTCTTGTTGGGGCATGAAGGCGATAACTTCAGCTTGTGTTTGACGCAAGAACAACTGGCAACCATCTGGGGCGCTGCCGCGACCGATACGATTGAAAATTGGCAAGCAATCGGCGAATCTTTCCCTGACCAAGCGATGACGTTGTTTGGCATTCGGGAAGGCAATTACGTGACGGATATTCTGTTGCAACAGCCAACCGGTCCCGTGCTGCCTGTGCGGATTGACACCGAGCAAAGCACCGACCCTCTCTATCGTGCGGCGGCGACTGCCAATGTGCCGGGGGCGCTCACTTATATGACATGGAGCGATTATCAGCGCGTGCTGGCTAATGCTCAAACACGAATTCAATTGGTGGCAGTGGATGGCGGCAACGGCTGTGTGCAGCCCAGTGAAGCCGCTATTCTGGATGGTACATATCCCTTAACACAGTCTTCGCAAGTGGTCATCAGCCAAAAAGCATTGGCAAAAGAACCCGTCAAAGCCTATGTATGGTCGCTATTCACAGATACCAATTTTGGCGGTCTGACTGTGAATGGGTTGCTCGGCTTGGATTTTAATATTTTGCCCGCCTTGCGCGATACCTTGATGGCAGAATTTGAAGCTGCTACGATTGCCGCAGCTACCGCCGAAATAACGCCCGAACCTGAAAGCACGGGCGAACCTGAAGCGGAAGCAACCCCGGCGGCGGAAAACACCCCTGAAGCACCCGCCACCACCCAAGAAGCTGAAGTGACTGAAGCCCCGACTGCTACCCAAGAAGTTGCCGCAACTGAAGCGGCTGAGGCAACAGCCGAAGCGACAGAAGCAGGTAGCTAAACCTATAGCTTAATACAAATAACCCTAACACCCCTGTTCAACTAACAGGGGTGTTTTGCCTTCGCCATATGTTATAATGGCAGTAAAATCACCCGAAATACCCGGAAAGAGAGCCTCAGTATGCGCGGAGAATTTGTCGCGCTGGATTTAGAAACCACCGGGCTGGATATCCAGCTTGATTCCATCATCGAAATTGGCGCAGTCCGAATGAAAGATGGCATCATCATTGGTGAATATACGGCATTGGTGGATCCCGGTTTTGCCATACCCGCCGAAACAACGCGCATCACAGGCATTTATCAAGAAGATTTACGCGGCGCACCATCGCTGGCAGAAGTATTGCCACAAATTGACACCTTTATTGGCGATGCTCTGGTCATTGCCCACAACGCCGCATTTGATGTTAATTTTATGCGGCGTTTTCATTTGTTGGAACACAATCAAACTCTCGATACCGTTGAACTCGCTTCGATTTTGCTGCCACGTTTCCCCCGTTACAACTTAGGGGTGATGAGTAAACTCCTTGGCATTGAATTGGAAAATGCTCATCGGGCGCTGGATGATGCCCGCGCCACAGCGTTGCTTTACTGGAAATTATGGGAACAAGCACTCGCCTTGCCCTACAGCATTGTGCAAGAAATTTGTTTTGCCGCTGAACCATTTGATTGGGAAGGGCATCTCTTTTTTGATGCCGTGCTAAAAACAAAACAAGCTGAAAATGGCATCGCTACCCCAGTTCAGATAGATAGCTTTGACCCCTTGCCAGCCGAATTACAATCCCTGAGTCCAACCGAAAATCAGCAACCCTTAAATCCTGACGATGTAGACCAATTGCTGAACGAAAATAGTAAACTGACTTCGGTTATCGAACATTATGAGCAGCGCCCCCAACAATTGATGATGGCACGCGCTATTGTGGATGCGTTCAATGCCGGCAAGCATCTGATGGTGGAAGCGGGTACAGGCACGGGTAAATCATTGGCGTATCTTGCCCCGGCGATGAAGTGGGCAGCATTAAACAACGCCCGTGTAATGATTTCTACCAACACCATTAATTTACAAGAACAATTGTTACATAAAGATGTGCCATTGTTACAAAATATTCTGGATGAGCCTATCCAAGCCACATTGATGAAAGGGCGCGAACATTATTTATGCCCGCGCCGTTTGGCAGCCGTGCGCCGTCGCCGTCCGACCAATTTGGACGAACTTCGCACGTTGGCAAAAATTTTGATTTGGCTTTTGGAGAGCAAAACCGGGGATAAAGGCGAAATCAATTTGCGTTTTGGCGAACATGCCGCGTGGAATCGCATGAGTGCCGGGGATGAGGGCTGCACCATGCACCGTTGTAGTACGATGATGCACGGCACCTGCCCGTTCTATAAAGCCCGCAAAAAAGCGGAAGCTGCCCAAGTTGTCATTGTCAATCATGCCCTGCTCATCGCCGATGCCACCAGCGAAAATCGTGTTTTGCCCGATTATCAGCATTTGATTGTGGATGAAGCACATCAGCTAGAAGATGCGCTCACCTACGGGTTGAGTATCCGCATAGACGCTGCCGCCCTCTTACGCCGCTTGAATGATTTAGGCGGTATCAACAGTGGCATTCTGGGAGATTTACTCAAAAACACTCGTGACCGTGTGCCAGAAAAAACGCTGCTGCGCTTGGAGGCATTCATTCAAAGTATTGGCGAAGCCATTGATGTGATGAATTCGCAAGTGCGCGTCTTCTTTGGCAAAGTGTATGACCTATTGCAAGACATCGGCGCCGAGCATCACAACACGCGGGTAGACCCTAAACTACGCGAACATGCCAGTTTTAGCAATCTTCGAGATGCTTGGAATAGCCTAGACGAATTTTTCGCGGTGTTGGTAGATGCCATGCAACATCTCACCGGGGCATTAGGACGCCTCGAAAAATACACGATACCAGAATTTGATGACCACTCCAACAGCACCGCCGCGGCTGCCCGCTACTTGACGGATGTTCGTAATATGATGAATGCTTTCGCGCTCCAACCGGACGCGAACATGATTTATTGGATTAATTCGTCGCAAAACCCAGAGTTCGTTTCAATACAAGCTGCCCCTTTGCATGTTGGTCCCCTCATGGAACAGCATATCTGGCAGGCAAAAGAAACTGTAATCCTCACCAGCGCGACCTTACAAACGCACTCCAATTTTCATTTCATCAAAGAACGGTTATTTGCCGATTCCGTCGAAACCCTAGCCGTTGGTTCACCCTTTGATTATAAAAATTCCACGCTGATTTTCGTGCCAGAAGATATTCCAGAACCTGCCCGCAACGGGTATCAAAAAGCGGTAGAGCGCGGCATCATTGAACTGGCAAGTGCCTTAAATGGGCGCGTGTTAGTCTTATTCACCAGTTATACGCAATTGCGCGAAACTGCCTCCAATATTGCACCGCGTTTGGCATTAGGCAATATTGTTGTCTATGACCAAGCCACAGGCGGCAACCGCGAAACTTTGCTGGATAGCTTTAAATCTACTGATAAAGCGGTGTTATTGGGAACAAAAAGTTTCTGGGAAGGCGTGGATATTCCCGGCGAAGATTTAAGCGGTGTCATCATTGTGCGATTGCCATTTGCCGTGCCATCCGACCCCATTTTTTCGGCACGCTCGGATACCTATAATAATCATTTTCAAGATTATGCGATTCCCGATGCTATCTTGCGTTTCCGGCAGGGGTTTGGTCGCTTAATTCGCACCCGTTCTGACCGGGGAATTGTGGCAATTTTTGACAGTCGTATTATCAATAAATCCTATGGACTGAGCTTTCTGGAGGCACTGCCAGATTGCACGCTCAAATATGGTGCAATGTCTGAACTGGCAAAAGCCGCCCGTAATTGGCTGAAATTATCCTGACATTGGATGGAGCAAACATCATGCGAACCCCTGCGGGCAAAGAATGTCGCTATTACTACGAAGATTTTCATCGTGGGCGCGATGTGCAGGAATGTCGTTTGGAAAAACTAAATCCCAATTCAGAACGCTGGCAACCGGGTGATTGCAGCAAATGCCCGGTTCCCGATATTTTGCTGGCAAACGCCGACCCCGACATGATTTTGACCTTGACCATTAAGCGCGGCTTTTTGGGATTGAATCGGCGCGTAGAAGTTGTCGCCACCAGCGCCATTGATGGCAGCCTCATTGCGGATCCGTATGTCGGACAGTTGAAAGATAATCCCGCCCTCGATATTTTCCGTAAGGCGCTGGAAAACGACGATGATTAAACTCGTGCTGCTTGACCTTGATAACACCCTGTTAAGCAACCCAGATATGGTGTTTGCTCGTGCTTATTTGCACTTGATTGATGAGCATTTTACAGCAGCGATCGGCACAACGGGCATTTCGCAATATATCCGGCGGTTTATTGCGGCTGCCAGTGATACTCAATCAGGTACACAATCGTTATATGTGGTGGCGCTTACGATGCTGGCAGAAGCCACAGGCAAAAGCATTGGGGTCATTCGAGACACATTGGATGATTTTTATACAAACCACTATCCCACGCTGGCAGGATGTGTTCAACCTATCGCTGGTGCATCAGAATTGATTCGCGATTTACGAAAACAAAATATTGCTGTTGTCATCGCCACCAACCCTATCTACCCCGAAACTGCTATTCGGCAGCGCATGGCATGGGCGCAGTTGCCGGACGAAAAAGAGACTTATGCCCTTATCACCACTGCCGAAAATATGCACTTTGCCAAGCTAGACCCCGCTTATTATGCCGAGATTGTAGCGCGAGTGGGCGTTGAGCCAGATGAGGCGCTTTTGGTGGGGGATAGTTCACGCAATGATATTGTGCCAGCATACACCATTGGTATTCCATCCTTCCAAATTATAGGGGCGGGTGAAACGGCTGTGCCAGAAGCGCAAGCCAGCGGCAGTCTGCAAGATTTTATCGCCATTACACACAAACCTGATTGGCAACATGTCTCATTTTCGCGCCAGAATTTAGACCCCAACATGATTTTCCCCCAGTATCGCGGCAATATCGGCGCACTTTATGGTATGTTGGAGAATGTTCAACCGAATTTCTGGCACAAACGCCCCCATGCCGCTGAATGGTCTATTCTTCAGATTTTGTGCCATTTGCGCGATTCTGAAAACACACACCAGCGACCACGCTTGCAGCGTATCTTGCAAGAAAGTAATCCTTTTATCGTTGCTCCCCGCCCACCAGGTCCCGATATTCCTGTATGCAGCGATGATGGCAACGCAATTGCCGCCGATTTTGTTCGCGCCCGCCAAGAAACAATGCAATTTTTGAACACCCTGCAACCAGAAGATTGGCAGCGTCCGGCACGGCATAGTATTTTTGGGCTGACGACCCTGCTGGAGATGGCACTGTTTACGGCACAGCATGACCGTTTACACTTGAATCAACTGTGCCAAACCATTGGGCGCTGCTATTAGAGTTTCCCAACATCCAGTACACACTTAGTTCGAGTTTGTCAACCTAAGCCGTAAATTGCTTTAACTGCTTATCGCTCTGTGCTAACATGACAATGGAATGGGTTTAAGCAGGATATTTGACACATGATAGCCGCAACAATTGAGCCATCTTACGAACCTTCAATTTTATTAGCGCGAGAAGCCGCTACTTGGGCTGATAGCGTAGAAAAAGTGCTATCTACGGCAGGTTATCGCCTGAGCGTTGTCGCTTCTGTAGATGAAGCCGAAGCCGCCATTGCCCGCCACTGCCCGGATGTCGTCATTACTGCTGCTAGCAACCGCAGTCTGATATTTTATGATGCGCTGCGGGGCAATCCTGCGCTGAATCAACGCCCTTTATTGGTACTCATTACAGCTGATACCCACATCGCGCCCGAAAAGTTTGGAGCAGCGGATATTATTTTGCCCCCTGAACCAACCTATATTGAGCGCCAATTACAGATGTTTTTGCAATTACGGCTCGATAATCAACGCATTAATCAACAAGCCGCCAGTTCGCAAGCCGAAATTAAAGAGTTGCGTGTCACGATTGAAAAACAAAATCGCACCGTTAATGAAGTACAGCTTTTGCGCGATGCCATCATCCAAAATGTTTCTCACGAATTGCGAACCCCTCTCCTGCAAGTCAAATCGGCAGTGGCGCTGATTGCCGACGATGTGGAAGATAAACGACTGATTGTATATGCCGAAAATGCGATGGCACGGTTGGAAGCCCTCGTTAAGAACATTACGATGTTGGGACAAAGCCTAGAAATCAACATCAGCCCCATTATCTTGCGTGATGCTGTTGAATATGCACGCCGCAATCTGGGGCGTGTTTGGCAGCGCAAAGGCGAAGCTGAACGCATCAAATTGTTCATTGCCAGTGATTTGCCGCCTATCATGGCAGATAAACAGGGACTTAGCACGGTACTTCAACAATTGATTGATAATGCGCTTAAATTCAGCGAGAAAAATGGCAAAGATGTTGAAGTGATTGGCAAACGCGAAGGCGATAAAGCCTATATTGCTGTGCGTGATTACGGCATCGGTATTCCCGAAGACAAACTCAAAAACATTTTTGACTTGTTTTACCAAGTAGATAGTTCTTCAACGCGA